>JASCOJ010000071.1 GCA_029959645.1 Microbacteriaceae bacterium PS02332
ACCCGCCCGCAGCGGGGGGGGGGCGCGCGCGGGCGGCGGCCGGCGGCCGGGCCCCCACGAGTCGCTCCGCCGCCTGCCGCGCGGCGTCAGCCCAGGGCCGGGACGGGTCGGCCTGTGCGCTCGCCATGGCGCCGTCGTAGAGGAGGCAGAGCTGCAACGCAGTCGCCTCGACATCGGTGGCGCCCGCCTCGGTCAGCAGTGACGTGAACAACCCGTGCACCCAGTCGCGGTGCTCGAGGGTCACCTCGTGTGTCGGGTGCCCGGCGCCGTACTCGGCCTCGACGTTGATGAACGGGCAGCCGCGGTACCCCGGCTCCGCGAACCACTCCCCGAGCAGGTCGAACACGGCGGCGATGCGGTCCGTAGCGTCGGCCCCGCGCCGGGGGAGCTCGGCAGCGACGTGCTGCTGCCAGGCGATACTGCGTCCGCGGAGGTACCCGAGCACCAGGTCGTCCTTCGTCCGGAAGTGCGTGTAGAGGCTCGCCTTCGAGATGTCCGCCTCGGCCGCGACCTGGTCGACCCCGACGGCGTGGATGCCCTGCTCGTAGAACAGCCGGTCAGCGGTGGCCACGGCGCGCTCGTACGCGGGGCGACGGCGGGTGCGCGGTTCGGTCGTGTCGGGCATGGTTTGACTTTACTGCACTGATCTGTACAGTTACCAGCACCACAAACCGAACCGATCTGTTCAGTCAGGATGATCACAATGACCACCACCGCCCTCGTCACCGGGTCCACCAGCGGCATCGGCCGCGCCACCGCCGAGATGCTCGCCGCCCGGGGCATGCACGTCGTCGTCTCCGGCCGCGATGCCGCGCGCGGCGACGACGTCGTCCGCACCATCCGCGCCGCCGGCGGTTCCGCCGACTTCGTCCGGGCCGACCTCCGCGACGCGACCAGCGCCGCCGAGCTCGCCGCCGCGGCGCTCCGGATCGGCGACGGCCGCGTCGACGTGCTCGTCAACAGCGCCGGCATCTTCCCGTTCGGGCCGACGAGCGAGACCACCGCCGACGGCTTCGACGAGGTCTACGACATCAACGTCAAGGCGCCGTACTTCCTCGTCGCGGCCCTCGCGCCCGGGATGGCCGAGCGGGGCACCGGTTCGATCGTGAACGTCACGACCATGGTCGCCGAGTTCGGCGCCGCCGGCATGGGCCTCTACGGCTCGACGAAGGCGGCGCTCGTCCTGCTCACCAAGTCGTGGGCAGCCGAGTTCGGGCCCGCCGGCGTCCGCGTGAACGCGGTGAGCCCCGGCCCGACGCGGACCGAGGGCACGGCCGCGATGGGCGAGGCGCTCGACCAGCTCGCCGCTGCCGGACCCGCCGGTCGCCCGGGCACCGCCGACGAGGTCGCCGAGGCGATCGTGTTCCTCGCGACGGACGCCGCGTCCTTCGTGCACGGCGCCGTCCTGCCGGTCGACGGCGGGCGCATCGCGGTCTGACCGGCGATCGGGTCGGTCGGTGTCTCCGGCACGGGTCGGGGCCTCCCGCCCGGGCCGGTGCCGCGGCCGACGAGCCCTGCCGCCCGCGCCGGTCAGCGGTCGTGCGGGTACGGGCGCTGCTCGACCAGCTCGCGCAGCGCCCGGATCTCGTCCGTCAGCTCCCGGATCTCCCGTCGGGTCGCCGTCTGCGCCTCGTCGTTCCGGCGGCCGACCTGGTCGATGATCCAGCTCGCGATCGTGGCCGTGACGACACCGAGCAATGCGATCCCGCTGATCATCACCCCGGTCGCGATGAGGCGCCCCTCGACCGTGACCGGGGTGAGGTCGCCGTACCCGACGGTCGTGATCGTGACGATCGCCCACCAGAGCGCGTCCCCGAACGACGTGATCGTCGCACCGGGAGCGTTCCGCTCGACGTCGTACACCGCCAGGGCCGACACGAACACGAGCAGCGCGGTCGTGGTGACGACGTAGAGCGTCACCCGGCCACGGACCGCCGTCCCGGTGGTGTGCTGCAGCACGCGGAAGAGCTGCACGAGCCGGAGCAGCCGCAGCGGTCGGAGGAACGGGAGCGCGATCGCTGCGAGATCCAGGAGGTGCCGGACGAACCACCGCCCGCGGTGCTCCGCCAGCACGAGCATGACGACGTAGTCCACGATGAACATCGCCCAGGTCACGTCGACCACGACCTCGCAGACGGCCCGTGCCGCGCCGGTCGGGTCGGCGAGCACCTCCACCGCGTACGCGGCGAGGAACCCGAGTGCTGCTCCGGCGAGTGGCCACTCGGTGCGGCGCACCCACCCCTCCTGCGTCAACTGCATGTCGGAACGCTACGGTGCATCCTTCCGTCAGCGCGACGG
This sequence comes from Microbacteriaceae bacterium PS02332, assembly GCA_029959645.1. Lineage (GTDB taxonomy): Bacteria > Actinomycetota > Actinomycetes > Actinomycetales > Microbacteriaceae > Curtobacterium. The sequence continues at coordinate 2,299 of JASCOJ010000071.1, forward strand.
ACGGAAGCCCGCGAGCGCAGCCTCCGGGATCGGCTCGGTGTTCGCCGGGCTGCGCGCGAACTCCGCGACCGCCATGACGAGGTCGAGGACCGGGCCGAACCCGAGGTCGTCCCGCACCGCGCTGGACACGTTCGGGCTGCTCGACCCCACGGTCGGGACGGCGGATTCCGCCGTCTTCGCCCGCCGCGGCGGAGCGATCATGACCGCCAGCGACGACGCCCCGGGCTCCCTCGGCCTCGCCTCGCGCGACGACGGCGGGGATGCCGCCCTGGAGGCGCGGGGCCGGCACCCCGGACACGTCGCCTGGGGTGCCTACGTCCTCCCCGACGTCCCGGCCTTCGCCGGTCATGACCGGCAGGTGCACATCGCGACGCTGAGCCTGTGGCGGCGCTGCGGGCCTGACAGGGCGGCTGCGGCCTCCACGTCCCGCGCGCAGCGCGCCTGAGGACGTGGAGACCCCCGCCGGCGATGCCGACGGGGGTCAGGAGTTCCGCGCCGACACGTGGTCGTCAACGGGGCGAGCGCCACGCTACCTCCGCCGGTCCTGTGCGACCGGGGGAGCTGCGTCACTGGGACAGTTCGCGGTCCAACCGGTCGAGCAGGGCCTCCAGGGAGACCTCGAACTCCTCGTCGGTGCGGTCCTCGCTGAGCAGGGCCCGGAGGCGCCGTACCTCCGGTGCGGTGTCGAGGGCCATGGACCCGTCGCCCTCCGGGATCGCCGCGCCGCCCTCGTCGAGCGGCTCCTCGGCGGGGCCGGCCTCGGCACCGGCGACCACCGACTGCAGGAGGAGCTGCCCGAGCAGGAAGCTGCTGAAGGCGCGGTAGGCGTTGACCGCCTGTCCATCGGTGAAGCCGTTCTCGGTGAGGGCGACGAGGAAGGTGTTCACGACCTCGATGCTGCGCAGCGGCGGCCGGAGCCAGGGCGCGGCGGGGTGCCTGGTGGCGACGAGGGGGAACGCCTTCGGGTGGTCGGTCGCGATGCGACGGACCTCGTGCGCGACGGTCTGCAGGAACCCCTGCCAGTGCTCGGCCTCCGGGCGTGCCTCCTGGAGGCGCGTGGTGAGGTCGAGCATGAGGGACGCGACCACGCCCTCGAGCAGGTCCTCCTTGCCGTGCACGTAGCGGTAGAGCGACATCGCCTCGACGCCGAGGTCCTGGGCGAGGGACCGCATCGACAGACCCTGCGTCCCGGCGCGGTCGATCTGCGCCAGTGCGGTCTCCACGATGAGGTCGCGGCTGAGCCTGGGGCCCGTCGAACCCGTCCGGTTCGTCGTCTTCACGCGTCCTCCTGGTCGGTCGCCGTCTCCTGCGGTGCGGCTGCCGATCCTGCTCGGTATCCGGATCACGTACTGCCGCCCGCTGTCCTACTCAACGCTGAACGTGGTGTGAGGAAGCCGGTGCTTACGTTGTAAGGCAGCGGGACTTACGTCGTAAGTCAGTCGCGGACGACCGTGCGGGACCCGAACCCGGCGCAGCCGTCAGCGACAGCGCACCGCATCGATCCTCGTGTGACCACGCCGAGGAGAAGGAGCACACCATGATCGACAGCAACAGCATCAACGACCTCATCGGCGCCGACGTCTACGGCAGCGGCGACGCCAAGATCGGCACCGTCGGCCAGGTCTACGTCGACAACGACACCCAGGCGCCGACGTGGGTCACCATCCGCACCGGGCTCTTCGGCAACTCGGAGACGTTCGCACCCCTGACCGACGCCAACTTCGACGCGGGCATCGTCCGGGTCGCCTACGAGAAGGCGTTCGTCAAGGACGCGCCGCGCGTCGACGCCGACGGTGCGCTCAGCGACGAGGAGGAGCAGTCGCTCTACTCGTACTACGGCATGACCGACACGACCGCCCCGCGCACCGAGGGCGCCCTGTACGACCAGGACGCCGACCGCGGTGTGAACGCCCACGGCACCGAGGGCCACGACACCTCCGGCCCGACCACGGACGACGCGATGACCCGTTCCGAGGAGCGCCTGCACGTCGGCACCGAGCGCGTCGCTGCCGGCCGAGCGCGTCTGCGCAAGCACGTCGTCACGGAGCAGGTCACGAAGACCATGCCGGTCAGCCACGAAGAGGTCACCCTCAGCCGTGAGCCGATCACCGACGCGAACGCCGCCGACGCCCTCGCCGGTCCGGACCTCAGCGAGGAGGAGCACGAAGTCGTCCTCACCGAGGAGCGCGTCGTCACCGCCAAGGAGACCGTCCCGGTCGAGCGCGTCCGCCTCGGCACCGAGACCGTCACCGAGCAGCAGACGGTCAACGAGGACGTCTCCCACGAGGAGATCGAGCTCGACGACCACGACGTGCGTACCACCTCCACGACCGACGGCACGGTCACGGACCGCGACCTCCGCTCCTAGGCGCCACCGGGCGGCTGTCGCCGCACATCCGAGTCAGGTCGGCCCCGCTCGTGTTGAGTGGGGCCGACCTGCTTCCCGGGCCGACCCGCCCGTCCCCACACCGGAGCATCGCCCTCGCATCGGAGACCACAGATGACCTCGCCCAGCAACCCGCTCTCCACCTCCGGCGACCACGTGGACGTGGTCCGGCGTGAGGAGCGCCTCCTCCTCGACACCGAGGTGCACGCGACCGAACGCGTCCGGCTCGAGCGCTACGTCGTGACGGAGCAGCAGACCTTCACGGTCGACGTCAGCCGCGAGGAGGTCCGCCTCGTCCGCGAACCGATCACCGGTGGGACCCGCCTCCCGGCCGGCACGACGGTCGGTGGCCGTGCGCCGATCGTGGTGGTCCTGCACGAGGAGCAGGTCCTCGTGACGAAGACCATCGTCCCGGTCGAGCGGGTCACGCTGCACACGCACCGGGTCACCGAGGACCAGGTCGTCACGGAGACGCTCGGTCACGAGGAGGTCGACGTCGTCGACGTCCCCGCCACGCGGGACGTCCGCCGCTAGTCCGGGGGACCGGCGGGGAGGCTCAGATCGCCGCCGCCAGGAACCGCAAATGGTCAGGTGCCACCCGCCGCCAGAACGCCCAGTCGTGCGCGCCGAGCGGGAAGTCCGACGCCGGCGTCGGCGTGATGCGCCCGACGAGGTGCTCGTTCCCCGGGCAGAACGCGTCCGCCGTGCCGCAGGCCACCCGGAGGTGCAGTCTGCCGAGGGCGTCCGTCCGGGTCGTGAGGTCGTTGCGGGCGAAGTCCTCGTCGCTGTCGAACGCGCCCGAGGCCGCTCGCGCCCGGGTCGGCCAGAGCGCCACCGAGCTGGCGGCGACGGCACGCACCCGGTCCGGCCCGAGCGTGCTGCCGAGCAGCAGTGCGCCGTAGGCACCCATCGACCAGCCGAACAGCCCGAGCCGCGCGGTGTCGAGGCCACGCGCGTGCAGGAGCGGCAGGAACTCGTCGACGAGCATCCGCTGCGGGTCGCGGCCGGACGTCCGGGCGTGCCAGTAGTCGTCCCCGCCGTCGACCGAGGCGATCGCGACGGCCGGGGCCCCGGCCGCACGTGCCGCGGCCTGGAACCGGTCGAGGTGCATCCCGTGCTCGAAGCTGCTCCGGTGGTCGCCGCCGTAGCCGTGCAGGGACACGACGACCGGCAGCGGGTCGCCCTCGGCGGACCCGGGCGGGTAGCTGATCGTCCACCCGGTCGGGATGCCCCCGCGGGCCGCCGACGTGAAGGTGCCGCTCGTCCGGCCCCCGGTGCGCTCGGTCGGGACGACACCGGCCGGGCCCGTCATGCCGAGCCTCCGTTCCACGGCCGCGCGGCCGGGCAGGACACCCTCCTCGAGGAGGACGGCGCCGGTGGCGGCCGCGGCCACGAGGCCACCGCCGCCCAGCAGGAGTGCTCGTCGGGACAGCATCGGCATCGGACCCCTCCTCCGGTGTGGTCCGCCGACCCTCCCGTTGTGTGCTGGGGGAGTGCCGAGGGCGGGCTTCGGGGCCGCACAGCATGCGGGGCCGCCCGGGCTGGCTGCGCGGGCGCGGCGCATCCGCTAGACAGGTCGAACCACCAGTCGACCGGAGGACCTCGATGCCGATCTCGTCCCGCCCGGCTCCCGCCGCCCCGCGCACCGGCGGCGTGTTCCCGGCCCGCGTGCACAACGACGTCGCGGGTGCGATCACGAGTGTCGTCGTCGTCGTCCTGCTCCCGGTGCTGCTGGCGCTCGCCGCACTCGTGGTCCCCGGTCCGGGTGGCAACCCGCTCACCTCGACCGGCGGGCTCCTCCGCCAGGCGTCCGGCGACGGCATCGTCCTGGTGGTGCTCGTCGTGCTCGTGTCGGTGCTCGGTGGCTGGCGGTCCGTGCTGGTCGAGGACCGCCCGGCCCGCTCGTGGTGGGGCATCACGGTGCTCGTCGCCTTCGTGGTGGTCTCGGCGCTCGTCGTCCTGACGCCGACCCGGTCCGACGCCTCGGCCTACCTGGGCGCACTCGCGCTCGGCACGGTCGCGGTCGCCCTCGTCGAGGAGACGGTCTTCCGGGGTGCCCTCGTCGCCGGCCTGCGGCGGGTGGCACCGGAGTGGCTCGTCTGGCTGGCCACGTGCCTCCTGTTCGCGCTCGCGCACGCCCTCGGGTCCGGCGGCGCCTTCCAGCTCGTGACGACGTTCCTGCTCGGGTCCGCCTGCTACCTGGCCCGCCGGGTCTCCGGCTCGCTCATCGGGGCCGTCGTCGTGCACGCGGTCTACGACGCGTTCCTCGGGTACCGGACGCAGACGGACGGGGTGCCGTTCCTCATGAGCGCCGCAGCGACCCTGTTGCTGCTCGTCGCGGCCGTCGCCGGGCTCGTCGTCGCACTCCGCCGACCCGCGCGCTGATCCGCGGGCCGGCTCGGCTGCCGGGCGGTCCGGCGGACGGGCGGTCAGGCCCGGTCGTGGAGCGTGATCTGGTACCCGTCCGGGTCGGCGAAGGTGAAGGTCCGGCCGAACGGACCGTCGAACGGTGCCGCCACGATGGTGTGCCCGTCGGCGACCAGTGCGTCGTGGATCGCCTGCACGTCGGTGGCGTGCAGCCAGATCGCCGCGCCGATGCCGGGCTGCGGGACCGAGGCGAGGTCGGTGCCGGGCACGACGTCGCGCAGCGCGAAGGCGATCGGCGTCGTCGTGAACACGACGGCGTGCGGCGGGCCCGCCGGGGAGCGGACGAGGCCGAGGTAGTGCTCGTAGAACGCCTGCGAGGCGGCGAGGTCGCTCGCCTGGAGCGAGATGAAGTCGGGTCCGGTGACCGGCATGGGGAGTCCTTCCGTCGTGTCAGTTGTCTGACACGGACAACCTATGTCAGAATCCTGACATGAGTCAAGACGGGCGCGGTGTCGACCTCGGGACGTCGGTCGGGTACCTGCTGAAGCAGGCTGCGAGCGCCCTGCGCGCCGAGATGGAGGCGGTGCTCCGACCGATGGGGATGACCATCACGCACTACGCCTGCCTCGAGCTGCTCGCGCAGCGCCCCGGCTCGTCGAACTCGGAGCTCGCGCGGGGCACCTTCGTGACGCGGCAGTCGATGAACGTGCTGCTGCAGGCCCTGGAGCGGGACGGCTCCGTGGTCCGCCCCACCGCGGCGCGCGTCGGCAAGGTACTGCCGACCGAACTCACCGCCCGTGGTCGCGCGGCGCTCGCCGACGCCACGGTGGCGGTCCGGGCCGTGGAGGAACGGATGCTGTCCGGCATGACGCCCGCGGAACAGACGGCCGCGGCCGACATGCTCCGGAGCATGGTCGGGGCGCTGCAGGGTGCAGCACCCGCCGACACCGACGCCTGAGGCTGACTACGCCGCGTCGGCGCCCCGCCCGCGGAGGGCCGGGCACAGTTCCGGCGTCGGGTGCAGCGACACCTCGATCACCTCGTCGAGGTGCGCCCGGGCCTGCGCCAGGTCGGCCATGCCCGCCGTGATGCGGTCGCGCTCGCGCCGGAGCAGGGCGAGGGCCTCCTCGCTGGCGTGCCCGGTGTCGACCCCCGGCAGCAGCTGGACGATCGAACGGCTGCCGAGCCCCGCGGCGAACAACAGCTGGATGAGCTGCACGCGTTCGACCGCGGCGGGGGCGTACACGCGCTGCCCGCTCGCCGTGCGGTCGGCGGGCAGCAACCCCTGCTGCTCGTAGTAGCGGAGCGCGCGGGTGCTGACCCCGGCCTGTGTTGCGACGTCGCCGATGCGCACGGCGCCTCCTCGGTGTCTGGCGTGTCGGACTTGCTCTTGACGTCGACGTCAACTCGTACCGTGACGCGGACATGCCGGACACACTGATCGGCATCCACGACAAGGAGCACAGCAGCATGGACATCACCGACCAGGTCGCACTCGTCACCGGCGCCAACCGCGGCATCGGACGCCGGTTCGTCGACGAGTTCCTCGCCCGCGGCGCCCGGAAGGTCTACGCGACCGCCCGGCGCACCGACTCGCCCGAGGCCCGGGAGCTCGCGGCCCTCGACCGCGTCGAGGTGCTGGCGCTCGACATCACCGACCCCGAGTCCGTCGCGGCCGCAGCTGCGATCGCCACCGACGTGACCGTGCTCGTCGACAACGCCGGCATCTCGACCGGGACGCCGCTCGTCACGGGCGACCTCGCGGACATCCACCGAGAGATGGACACGCACTTCTGGGGCACGCTGCACGTCATCCGCGCGTTCGCTCCCGTCCTCGCGCAGAACGGCGGCGGCGCGGTCGTCAACGTGCTGTCGGCCCTGTCGTGGTTCTCGTACCCGGGCAACGGTGCCTACGCTGCCGCGAAGGCCGCCGAGTGGAACATGACGAACGCCGTGCGACAGGACCTCGCCGGGCAGGGCACCCTCGTGCAGGGCGTGCACCTCGGGGCCGCCGACACCGACATCATGTCCGGCTACGACGGCCCGATGATCGACCCCGCGGTGGTGCCCCGCGCCTCCCTCGACGGGCTCGTCGCCGGCGCGATCGAGGTCGTCGTCGACGACTGGAGCGCGATGGTGAAGGCGTCGCTCGCCGAGGACCCGGCGGTCTTCTACGCCCAGGTCTTCCCGGCCGCCTGACGCCCGACCGGGGACGGGATGGCCGATCGGACACCGCTGGTCCGCCGATCGGCCATCGCCGACCCTCTCGCGGCCGATCCGTGCACGTTCGGTCCTCCTGTTGGATGACCGTCGGGCCCGCACCGGGTCCTCCTGACCGCACCTGGAGGAGCAGCGATGACATCGGTCCTCGTCGTCGACGACGAAGAGCTCGTCCGGTTCGGGTTCCAGCTCGTCCTGTCCGCCTCGCCGGACATCGACATCGTCCACACGCGTGGAGGACACGAGGCCTCCGCGGCCGCGGAACTGCACGGTGCCGACGTGGTCCTGCTCGACGCCGTGCTCGTCCTGGCCGGTGGGAGCACGGATGGGTAGGTCCCGAGCGACGCTGCGTCGGGTGGACCGCGCCCTCGAGGCGTCCGCCCGCCGCACCGGGGCGGGGATCCGTCGGGTCACCGGGGTCCCGGCCGTCGTGGACGCGATCGTCGTCCTGACCTCCCTCGCCGACGTGCTCCTCGGGAGCGTCGACCGGACCGTCGTCGAGCACGGCGCGTCGCTGGTGGCCGTCGCGGCGCTCCTGCTCCGCCGACGGTTCCCGGTGCTCGCGTTCGTGCTGACCGTGCCGGGGCTCTGGATCGGGAGCGCCGTCGTCGCGCCGGTCGTCACGCTCTACGTGCTCGCGGCCCGTTCGTCGCGGCTGTGGCTGCTGAGCGCCGCCGCGATGGTCACCTTCTTCGGGTACGGGGGGTTCCTCACACCGCCGTTCGAGCCCGTCCAGCGCCTCGTCGTCGATGCGCTGTACGCCGCCCTGGTCGCCGTCGGCCCGCTGGCGATGGGGGCCCTCGTGCGGACCCGGAGCGAGCTCGCGCGGCGGATCGTGGAACTCCGCGAGTCCCGTGTCGAGGAACAGCGCCAGGCCGCGATCGCCGTCGCCGAACGCGAGCACGCGGCGGCGGACGCTGCGGTGGCACGTGAGCGTGCCCAGATCGCCCGCGAGATGCACGACGTGGTCGCGCACCAGGTCTCGTTGGTCGTGGTGCACGCCGGGGCGATGACGATGGCGGCGCCGGACGAGCTCACACGGGGGTTCGCCCGCACCGTCCGCGGACTGTGCGTGGCGACCCTGCACGAGCTCCGCGAGATGGTGGGCGTCCTCCGTGCCTCCGGCGGGACCTCGGTGGACGCCTCCCCGCAGCCGACCCTCGACGACCTGCAGGACCTCGTCGCGGCGAGCGGTCTCCCGGTGAGCTCGGACATCGACCTCCCGCGTGACCTCCCGGCTCCGGTCCAACGGGCGGTGTACCGCTTCGTGCAGGAGGCGCTGACGAACGTCCGGAAGCACGCGCCCGGTGCGCGCGTGGTCCTGCACGGCACGTCGGCGCAGCGGCGGCTCGTCGTCACCGTGACGAACGACGCGTCTTCGGAGCCCGCGATGCAGCTGCCGAGTTCCGGGTTCGGCCTCCTCGGCCTGCGGGAACGCGCGGAGCTGCTCGGTGGGTCGATCGACGCGACCCCTCATGCCGACGGCGGCTACCGGATCCGCATGCAGCTCCCGGCGTCGCACGCGCCCGCGGCACACCGGTCGTGACGACACGATGACGCGGTTCCAGCGGTGGCTCGACGACCTGCTCGACGGACTGTCCGACGGCGAGGTGCACTACCTCTTCGGCGACACGTCGCGCTGGGACTGACCCGCCGCCGCCAGCTGCGTGCGGACCATGAACCAGCGGACGCCGTCGGCGAGGGCGACCCCCGCCGTGTGCCAGTCGTGCCCGCTGTCGGGGATCACCCGGCGGGTGACGTGCATCCCGGCCCCCTCGGCTGCGGCCGCCACCTGGGGCAGCACCGGGCCGTACCGGCTGTCGTCCGCACCGGCGCTGAAGAACGCCGCCGAGTCCCGGTACGGCGCCCGCTCGGCGAGGACGTGGGACGGCTGTGCCGCTGCGTACGCTGCGGCATCACCCCGGAAACCCCGCTCGACGGTCTCCTCCTCCGAGCCGAGCGTCGGCCCGAGCTGCCCCGAGACGTCGATCAGCGACCCGAAGACGTCCGGGCGGGCGGCTCCGAGCTGCAGCGCGCAGGTCCCGCCCTGGGAGAACCCGCTGATCGCCCAGTTCCGCGGGCCCTCGGCGACGTGCAGGTGCGCGTGGATCCACGCCGGGACGTCCCGCGTCAGGTAGGTGGCGCTGTCGCCGAGCGGGCCGTCGACGCACATCGGGTTGTTCGAGGCCTCGGCGAGCTGGTCCGGGACCACGACGATCGGGGCGAGCCCGCGGTGGTGCGCGGCGATCGCGTCGAGGCGTGTGGCCATCCGCCCCGCCTCGATGACGTTCGCGGGCGCGGCGCCTGGTCCCTGCCCGGAGAGCATGACGACCACGGGCAGCTCCGGGGCGTGGTCGACGAGGGCCGCCGGTGGCAGGTAGACGATCGCGGGGCGCGCGGGGAAGTGCGACGCGGTGCCGGGGATCCGCACCGAGCCGTACCGCCCGTGCTCCGGCATGCCGGCGGGAGGCTGCCACGTCCGGGCGTCCGCCCGCCGGTCGGACGGGTCGTCCGCGTCCGGGAGGCGCAGCTCCGCGACGTGCGACGCACCGAGCGCGTCCGCGACGGTCGGGAACAGGCCGGCGTCCCGGTTGACCGCCAACACGGTGGACGCGACGACGAGGGGGACGAGCGCGCCCGCGACGACCTTGCCGAGGCGGCGCCCGCGGACGACCCCGACGATGGCCGTGCCGAGGAGCGCGCACGCGATGCCGGTCCAGATCCGGTCGACCCAGGTCGGCGGGATCCCGAGGACGTCCACGACGTCGCCGAGCCACCACGACAGCACCGTGCCGAGCGCGCCGCCGACCGCGAGTGCGACCAGGTGGGCCCGCCACGACCGCCGCGTGCGCACGACCACGACGAGCGCCAGCACGGCGGTCGCGACGTAGACGGGGAGGAGGACCTCCACGGAGAGGAGCGGGATGGTCATCGGGTGTCCCTCGGCGCTGACATGTCGGGAAGGGAGGTCGGACCTCGCTGCGCTCCCCATCCTCACGTCGGCGTCGTCCCGGCGCGTCAGTCCCCGGGTTGAGTCCACCCTGGCCGTGTGGCCAGGGTCAGCGGACCGTGTTCATCCCCCCGGAGGAGGCACCGTCCCGAGGCGCGACCTAGGGTCGATGCAGTGAGGGGGGCGTGCCAGTTCGGGGCACCTCGTCCGGTTCGATTCCCGGAGCCCTCCACCAGACAGACGGCCTACCGCTTCCGGTAGGCGCTGAGGCTGCACGTGTGCACCGCACCCGGGTCGTCGAGCAGCCGCAGGTCGTACGCGGCGCAGTCCCCGAACGTGCCGATGCCCGGCGTTCCCTCGGTCCGCTCGAGCACACCCTTCGACGGCCCGTCCGACCCGATGCCGGCGCGGTGCACCATCCACTCGATGTCGGGCGCCTCGTCGGCCAGGTACCGCATGACGGCCTCGTTGTCCCGGTGCTGCCCGTCGTACCCGCGGGCGATGGTGTTCCGGATCGCCCACAGCACGGGCGTCAGCCGCTGGTGTGGCGGAGCGCTGAGGGCCCCGGCTTGGTACAGGAAGCGACGGACACCGGTCCGGCGCATGGCCGGGACGAGTCGGCGGACGAACGCGGTGTTGACGAGTGCGGTCCGCTGGGCCCGCACGTCGCCGAGCAGGGACACCACCGCGTCGACCCCGTCGAGCAGGCCGTCGAGGTCGAGCTCGTCGGTGACGGAACCCCGGCGGACCTCCAGCCCGTCGCGCGGCGGACCGACCTTCGCCGGGTCCCGCACCAGTGCGCGGACGCGGTCGCCGGCCTCCAAAGCGAGCGTGGTGAGGTGGCGACCGGTCTGTCCGGTCGCACCGAGGACGAGGAGCGTCCGCTGCGCCGGCATCAGTCGTCGATCCCGACGACGACCTTCGTGGCCGAGACGCCGTCCCGCAGCGTCTGCAGGGCGCCGGGGAGGGCCTCCAGACCGTGACCGACGACCATCGGGTCCGGCGCCGGTCGGAACCGTCCGTCGGCGAGGGCCGCGGGGAGGAAGTCGCGGAACACGGCGGGTCCGACCGGGGAGACCACCGGGGTCCCGCCCCAGATGCTCGTGATCTTGATGCCGCGCAGGCGGGCGAGGAACGAGCGGACCTTCGTCACGGGGTCCGGGTAGGCGGACGCGATCCGCTTCGTGCCGGGGGCCGAACGCGTGATCCGCAGCGCGTGCCCGAGCGATCCGGCACCGATCGCGACGGTGCCGGCGAGCCGACGACCGCGGAGTGCGTCGAGCACCTGCCGGTCGACGTCGGCGTCCCGGTAGTCGACGACGGTCTCGGCGCCGAGGGACCGGACGAGGTCGTGGTTCCGCCGCCCGGCGGTGGCGATGACGGTGTAGCCGCTGGCGCGGGCGAGCTGGACGGCGTTGGACCCGACGCTGGTCGAGCCGCCCCAGACGAGCACGACCTCGTCACGCGCCGGTGGCGTGGCGGTCGGCAGGGGGAGTCCGAGCTGGTCTGCCTCGTACAGGCCGGCTGCCGCGGTCGCGAGGCCGAGCGGCAGGACGGCGGCGCGCTCGTAGGGGAGGTCGGCCGGGAGGCGCGTGGTGACGCGGGCGAGCACGGTCACGTACCGCTGGAACCCGCCCTCGGCGGTGCTGTTGCGGGCCTTCTCCTGGCCGGCCGCGTACGCGGCGACCCGGTCGCCGACCTGCAGGTCCGTCACGTCGGGGCCGGTCGCGACGACCTCACCGGCGACGTCGCTGCCGAGCACGGTCGGGAAGCGCACCCAGGGGGAGACGAGGCGGCGCAGCGGCCCGGTGATCGCGTCGACGGGGTTGACCGCGATCGCGCGGACGCGGACGACGACCTGCCCGGCGGCCGGGGTCGGCATCGGTGTCGCGCGGACCTCGAACGGACCGCGGGGGCCGAGGAGCCAGAGTGCCTGGTTGGTCGGGGTGGGGGTGGTCATGCGAGCTCCTCGCTCCGGGATGTCGTGTCCGATGACACGTGATGTCATCGTACGCCCTCATGACACGTCGTGTCATCAGTTACGCTCGGACCATGCGATGGGCTCCGGACGCACGTGGGCGACTCGAACGTGCCGCGTTCGAGCTCTTCGCCGAGCAGGGCTTCGCCGCGACGACCGTGCCGCAGATCACGGCCCGGGCAGGACTCACCACGCGGACGTTCTTCCGTCACTTCGCCGACAAGCGCGAGGTCGTCTTCGCCGGGTCCGAGATCCCCGAGACGGCGGCGCGGCTGATCGCCGCAGCCCCGGCGGACCTCGAACCGATGCAGGTGGTGCGCCAGGTGCTGCACCAGGTCGCGGCGGCCCGGTTCGACGGCCACCACGAGCAGATGGCCGTGTGGCGCCACATCATCGAGGGCAACGACGAACTCCGCGACCGGGACGCCCGGAAGCGCTCCGACCTCGTCCGTGCCGCCCGGGTCGCCTTCGTCGAGCGGGGCCAGACGCCGATGCAGGCGACCGTCGTGGCCGAGGTCGGCGTGCTCGTGTTCCAGGTCGCCCTCGAGCGCTGGGCGGCCGAGCCCGACCCCGGACCGATGGCGCACACCATCGACGCCGTGTTCGCCGCGCTGCCGCCCGCCCCGACGACGGCCTGACCGGACTACCCGTCCTGGTCCCTCGCGTACGGCACCCGCCCCGTGTCGGCGTACTCCCGCGCGATCCGGACGGTCGCCTGCCATCCCCACACCCGGGTCCGTTTCCCGACGTAGCCCGGACCGAACCACGCCTCCTGTCCGGCGTCGCTCGGCGGCACCGAGCCGAGGACCGTCAGGCCCGCCTCCGTGAACACCTCGATCCGGGTCAGGGCACGCACTGACGGCGCACAACCGGCCACCGTCTCCGCGGTCGGCGATGCGTCGCCCTGCCAGTCGAGGAGCCCGACGACGAAGGCCGTCCGCGCCCGGAGGCGCAGCTCGAGGACCTGCAGACACGACCACCGGCCGGACCCGCCCTGGACGGCGACGAGGTCCCCGACCCGGAGCGCCGTCGCGCTGCGCGGGGAGAACGGGAACGTCCTGGTGGTCACCACGCCGTCGACCCTACGGGCCGGGATGGGAGGATCGGGGCCATGCGCGCCGTGACCTTCGACACCTTCTCCGCGACCCCCGCCGTCACCGAGGTCGCAGACCCGTCATGCCCGCCGCACGCCGCCGTCGTGCGTGTCGTCGCGACCGGGGTCTGCCGCAGCGACTGGCACGCCTGGCACGGCCACGACGACACGGTCTCACTGCCGCACGTCCCCGGACACGAGTTCGTCGGCGTCGTCGAGCAGGTCGGCGACGAGGTCCGGCAGTGGCGCCCCGGCACCCGGGTCACCGCGCCCTTCGTGAACGCGTGCGGCACCTGCCCGACGTGCACCGCCGGGCGCCAGAGCATCTGCCCGAACCAGACCCAGCCCGGCTTCGACCGCCCGGGGTCCTTCGCGGAACGGGTCGTCGTGCACCACGCCGACACGAACCTCGTCGCCGTGCCGGACGCGATCGACGACGCCACCGCCGCAGGACTCGGCTGCCGCTTCGCCACCGCCTACCGGGCCGTCGTCACCCGGGCCCGCACGGCACCCGGCGAGCACGTCGTCGTGTTCGGCTGCGGGGGCGTCGGCCTCTCCGCCGTGGTCGTCGCCGTGTCCCGGGGCGCGCGCGTCACCGCGGTCGACGTCTCGGCCGACGCGCTCGCGCTCGCTCGGACCCTCGGCGCGACGACGACGGTCGACGCCGGCACGGACGACGTCGACGAGCAGATCCGCACGGCGACCGACGGCGGCGCCCACGTCGTCGTCGAGGCGCTCGGACGGGCCGCGCTCGTCCGGCAGGGCATCGCCGCGCTCCGCCCCGGCGGTCGGCACGTGCAGGTCGGGCTCCTCGCGGGCACCGACGCCACCCCGCAGGTCGACATCGGCCGGGTGATCGGCCTGGAACTCGAACTGCTCGGCAGCCACGGCATGTCCGCGCACGAGTACCCCGCGATGCTCGCCGAGATCGCGGAGGGACGGCTCGACCCGGCGCCCCTCGTCGGGCGGACCATCGGCCTCGAGGACGCACCCGCGGCGCTCGCCGCGATGGACCGGCCCGCGACGTCGGCCGGCACCACCGTCGTCGTCCTGGAGGCGACCGCACGCCAGCGCGGGGAGCGGGGCGAGCCGGTGCCGTGCCTCCCGTCCCGACCGGGGGATGTCGGCACCGGCCGGTAGCGTCCGCGCCGTGCGCCCCTTCCGCCTGCAGACGACCGACGCCGACCTCGACGACCTGCACCGGCGGTTGCAGCGTGCCCGGTTGCCCGCGGGGCCGATCGGGGACGCCGGCGACGAGAGCGCCCTGTCACTCGACCGGCTCGCGTCGCTCGTCGCGCACTGGCGTGACGCGTTCGACTGGCGTGGGGTGGAGCGCGCGCTGGCCGCGGTCCCGCAGTTCGAGGCCGACGTCGACGGGCAGCGGATCCACTTCGCCCGGCTGGACGCTCCGGCGGGGGTGACCGACCGGCTGGCGGTCGTCCTGTTCCACGGCTGGCCGTACTCGTTCGTCGAGATGCTGCCGCTGGCCAGGGCGCTCACGGAGCACCCGGTCGACCTCGGCGACGGGCGGACGCTCGGCTTCGACGTCGTCGTGCCGTCCCTGCCCGGGTTCGGGCCGTCCGCGCCGCTGGCCGACCGTCCGTTCACCGGCCCCGTCGTCGCCGAGCTGATGCACGGTCTCATGACCGACGTCCTCGGGCATCGTCGGTACCTCACCTACGGCGAGGACGTCGGGTCGACGACGAGCGACTGGCTCGCGGCGCTCCACCCCGGGGCGGTCGCCGGGCTGTTCGCCACGCACGCCGCGTTCCCGCCGGCGTCCCGGGTAGGAGACCTCACGGAGGCGGAGCGCACCTGGCTCGACCGGCACGAGCAGGAGTGGGCCAGGGGGCTGGCCTACGCGAAGGTGCAGGCCACGCGGCCGGAGGTCCTGGCCGCGGCGCTCGGCGACTCGCCGGTCGGACTCGCGGCCTGGATCGTCGAGAAGCTCCTCGCGTGGAGCGGCGCGGGGACGTGGTGGACGGACGACGACCTCCTGACCACGGTCACCCTGTACTGGTGCACCCGCAGCATCGGGTCGTCGTTCCGGCCCTACCGGGACCACCCGCAGCAGCCCGAGCTGCCGCGGATCGACGTCCCGGTGCACGTGGCCGTCCAGACCGGCGAGCAGGGTCTGCCGCGATCGTACGGGGAGCGGACCTACACGGACGTGCGGCGCTGGATCGACCTCGACCGGGGCGCCCACTTCACGGCGTGGCAGGTGCCGGACGTGCTCGCGGGGGAGGTCCGTGCGTTCGCCCGGGCACTGCTCCGGGACGGGGATGTCACAGGACGGTAACGGTGCCGAACTCGTCCAAACCGGTTCCGGGAGGGTGCCGAATCACCTGCACAAGCCGGGAACGACCCGCAAGCGCTCACCAGCCGCACGTCGCTGGTTCTCCACCCCGTCTCCGGGGTGTGTTCGGTGCGCTTCCAGTAAGCGCACCAGCGCGACACAGCAAAGGACCTCAATCATGCGCAAGTCCCTCA
>JASCOJ010000072.1 GCA_029959645.1 Microbacteriaceae bacterium PS02332
CGGGGCCGGAAGGGCGACCGCGACGTTCGCCGTGCGGGGCGGCGGGCGACCGCGCGGCCGCCGGGCCGCCTGACCGCGCCACCGTGCCGAGGTCGCATGACACGCCGCCTGCGCTCCGTCGAGGTCGCAGAATTCGCCGACCGGGAGGCGCGGTGCCGGCCGGAAATGCGACCTCGACGTTCGACGTGCGGCGAGTCGTGTGACCTCGCGGACGCCGGCCTGGCGGCCGCCGTGCCGTCTCGCCGAGGTCGCGGGACACGCCGTCGGCGTTCCGTCCAGGTCGCAGAATTCGCTGACCGGGAGGCGCGGTGCCGGCCGGAAATGCGACCTCGACGTTCGACGTGCGGCGAGTTGTGCGACCTCGCGGACGCCGACCTCGCGGACGCCGACCTCGCGGACGCCGCGCCGCGCCGCGGCCGCGGCCCAGGCCGCCAGCCGCGGCAGCGTCAGGCGACGCCAACGGCCCGCCGCGCCTGCGCGACCGCAGCGCGCACCCCGCGGTCCCACGCCGGCCCGTGCCCGGGCAGGACGTGGCGCGCCTCGGTGTCCACGAGCAGGTCGAGCGACGCCACCGCGGTGGCCATGTCCGACGTCGCCGCGGGTGCGACGACCCGCGGGCCGATGCCGCCGGTGTACGGGTCGAAGGTGACCAGCGCGTCGCCCGCGATCACGGCGTCCCGGTCGGCGAAGTGCAGCGCCACGTGTCCGTCGGTGTGCCCGGGCGTCTCGATGATCCACGGGTGACCGGGCACCTCGGCGCGGGACTCGAGCGGCTCGACATCGTCGATCCCGGCCACGGTGGCGGCACCGGCGAGCAGCATCCGCCCGAGGGGCCGGAGCCCGCCGGGGTGCGTCGCCACGAAGCCGAACCGGTTCCGCTGCGGCTGGTACGAGTACGGGTGGGCCGCGAGGTCACGGTCGCCCGGGTGGACGTACACGGGCGTGCCCCACTCGCGGTGCATCCGCGCGGCGGTCCCCACGTGGTCGAAGTGCCCGTGCGTGAGCAGCAGTGCCTCGACCCGGTCGGGGGAGTACCCGAGGTCGTGCACGGCGAGCAGCAGGTGCGGCCAGACGGCGGGCAGGCCGGCGTCGACGACGAGCAGCCGATCCCCGGTCTCGACCAGGTAGGTGTTGGTGTGTGCGAGCTCGAGGCGGTGGATGCCCTCGGCGACGTCCCGGTACAGCATGCGGCGGACGGTAGGCGGGCGATGCTGGACGGCCTCGCGGGGAGCGCCTGCCCGATGGTCCGGTCAGCGTCCGGCGATGCCGTCCTGGAGGCGCGCCACCACCGGCAGCGCCGCCACCAGCACCGCACGGTCCTGCTCCGGCAGCGCAGCCATCGCGTCGAGCAGCACCCGTTCGGCGGCCTCGTCGTACACGCGGAGGCGCTCGCGGGCGAGGTCGGTCAGCCCGACCTCGGTGCTCCGGCCGTCGCCCTGCGCGAGCCGTCGTCCGACCAGCCCGTCACGCTCCATCGCGGCGACGAGGTTGCTCACCGTCGAGCGGGCGAGGCCCAGCGAGCGCCCGAGTGCGGTGGGGCTCGCCCAGCCGTCCTCGTCCAGGCGACGGAGGACCTCGATCTGCGCGTCCGGGATCGCGGGGAGCGCGCCCTCCCGCCGGGAGGCGTTGAGCAGCGTCCGTCGGAACGGCCCGATCTGCGCGCTGAGCCGTCGCGCCGCGGCTCGCAGCTCCGCTGACGCGGGGTCGCTCGCCGGGGTACGCACCTCCCCAGCGTAGTCGGAGGGAAAGCGATTGCAACAAACGCAGTTCGGGTGCAAACTCGAACCATGGACATCACCACGAGCATCGAGCACCCCGAACCGCAGCAGGACCTCTCCGGCATCGTCGGACACCGCTTCATCTACACGTACGCCAACGGGTGGCAGTACGAGATGTACGTGAAGAACGCCACCACGATCGACTACCGCATCCACACCGGCATGGTCGGCGGCCGCTGGGTGAAGGACCAGACCGTCGACCTCGTCGCACTCACCGCCGGCGTCTACAAGGTGTCGTGGAACGAGCCCACCGGCACGAGCGTCGTCGTGAACGTCGTCCCCGGCGAGCGGGTGCTGCACGGCACGATCTTCTTCCCGCACTGGGTGGAGCTCGACGGCAGCAAGACCGTCCTCTTCCAGAACGACCACCTCGACCGCATGCGCGAGTTCCGCGACGCGGGGCCCACGTACCCGATCTACGTCGTCCCGGAGTTCGCGCACATCACGCTGTTCGAACACGTCGGCGAGGACGACGAGACCGTCATCGACACCGCGCCCGGCGACCTGCCGACCGGCTTCGCGGACCGCCGCAACTGATGGCCGCCACCGCACCGCTCACCGCGGTGACGCTCGACCACCGCGGGCAGACCGTCCGCGGGTGGCAGTGGAACGGGACCGTCCCGGACGCGGTTCCGGTCCTCCTCGTGCACGGCTTCGGGAGCACCGCGACCGGCCCGCAGCAGCTCTTCGTGCAGACCGCGCGGGCACTCGCCGCCCGCGGGTCCGTCGTCCGGTCGTACGACCGCCTCGGGCACGGCATGAGCGACGGCGAGTTCGCGGACATCACCATGAGCGACGAGGTCGACCAGGTCGTCGCGATGGTCCGGGCGCTCGCCGAGGCGGCGGGCCACCCGGTGCACGTCGTCGCGCACAGCCTCGGCGCCGTCGAGTCCGTGCTCGCCGCCGCCCGCGTCCCGGACCTCGTGGCGTCCCTGACGCTCTGGTCGCCCGCCGGGGTGGTCGTCGACGACATCGTCGGGAAGGACGAGATCCAGGGCCAGCCGCTCGCGGCCGTCCGGGAGCGCGGCTGGTTCGACTTCGGCGGGATGGCGCTCGGTCGGGCGTTCCCCGACGAGGTCCGGGACGGCTTCGACGTCTGGGGCCCGGCGAGCGGGTACCCCGGCCCGGCCGTCGTCGTGCACGGCACCGGTGACACGATCGTGCCGGTGGAGTACGGCCGCCGGTACGCCGACCTCCTGCCGCAGGGCGAGTTCGTCCCCGTCGAGGACGCCGACCACGGCTGGTCCGCCGTGCCGTGGCGGGAGCTCCTCACCGACCGGTTGCTCTCCACGACCGGCCTCGCCTAGCGCCGCTCCGGCGCCGAGTGCACCTGCGTTGCCCGGCCTCCCGCGGGTGCACTCACCGCGCAGCGTGTACTCAGGGAGCATGCCCAACGACTCCATGCCCGAGCTCGAGCTCCGGAACGTGCGGACCCGGGAGCGCCTCGTCGCGACGGTCGACCGCATCAAGCAGAAGGCGGACGTGCCCGCGCAGACCCGTCTCGCCGTCGCGAAGACCAAGCAGCGCTGGCACCGCGACCCGACCCCGCTCGTCGCCCTGGCGCTCACCGCCGCCACCGGCGTCGCCGCGATCGTCGTCGGCGTCCGCTTCCGCGCGCACCCCGGCAACCGCCTCGACGCGGTCCGCGAACCGGCACCCGTGCCCGTGTTCAAGCCCGTGAAGATCGGCAAGGACGGCAAGGCCAAGGGCGTCCCGGCGTTCGCGCGCAAGGACGACCGGAAGAACCCGGTGTTCCAGGAACGCCAGGCCGCCGAGAAGCGTCGGAAGAAGACCGCCAAGCAGGCGAAGAAGAACCGGAAGCGCGTCGCACGCGCGGTGAAGAGGAGCTGACCATGGCGAAGCAGCAGGACGACACCGTGAACGGCAAGCCGCCGGCGGACGACCCCCGGAAGCCGGACAGCCCGACCGACCTCACGAAGCCGTCGTTCACCTACACGCTCAAGAAGACCCTCCGCGAGTTCACGGGCGACCAGTGCACCGACCTCGCCGCGAGCCTGACGTACTACACGGTCCTCGCGCTCTTCCCCGGCATCCTGGCGGTCGTCTCGATCCTCGGGCTCGTGTCGAACCCGAAGGACACGATCGACTCGCTCCTGCAGGTCGTGACGAACGTCGGAGGCGGTGACGTGACGAAGCTGCTCCGCGGGCCGATCGAGGGCCTCGTGCGCTCGCCCGCCGCGCCGGTCACCTTCATCGTCGGTCTCCTCGGCGCGCTCTGGTCGGCCTCCGGCTACGTCGGTGCCTTCGGCCGGGCGATGAACCGCATCTACAACGTCCGCGAGGGGCGGCCCATCTGGAAGCTCCGCCCGACGATGCTCGGCGTCACCCTGGTGACCGTCGTCCTGCTCGTGATCGGTCTCCTCGCGCTCGTCTCGGGCCCGCTCGCGCGGAGCTTCGGCGACGTGATCGGCCTCGGTGACGTGGCAGCACTCGTGCTGTCGATCGTGCAGTGGCCGATCCTGCTCGTCATCATGATCGCGGTCGTCGCGGTCCTGTACTACTGGTCGCCGAACGTCCGGCAGTCGAAGTTCAAGTGGGTCAGCGGCGGCGCGATCGTGGCGATCGTCATCTGGATCATCGCGAGCGTCGGCTTCGGCTTCTACGTCGGCAACTTCTCGAACTACAACGCCACGTACGGCTCCCTCGGTGGCGTGATCATCTTCCTGCTGTGGATCTGGATCACGAACAACGCGCTGCTGTTCGGCGCCGAGTTCGACGCTGAGCTCGAGCGCGGTCGCGAGCTCCAGGCCGGCATCCACGCCGAGGAGGACATCCAGCTCCCCGAACGCGACACCCGCCAGATCGAGAAGCAGGACGAGAAGCGCGCCGAGGACGTCCTGCAGGGCATCCGCATCCGCGAGAGCGCCGGCCGCACCAAGGGCGACGACTGACCCCCTGACGGAGCCCCTGCTGAGGAGGCCCGGTCCGGCCCGCGAGCGACCCGCGCGGCCCGGCCGGGCCTCCTGCTGTCCCGGTGCCTCCGCCGGACGCGCGCGTCGTGGTCGCTCGTCTCGGCATGCGTCCGGCAGCACGGGCGTCGCCTCCGCGGCGACGGGGCATCCCGGACCCGGTCTGCGATCGGCCGTGCCCTCCGTCGCCGGTGACCGGCCCGCTCACCGGTGCCAGGCGTCCCTCCGGTCCCGGACCGGACCCGGCCCGCGACCGGAGGGTACCGTCCGCCGCCGATGGCCGACCTACGTGACGGGTGCCGTGCCTCCCGTCCGGCCGGGAGGCCCGCCCCGGCGTTCCGTAGGCTGGCCTGCGTGACCGACACCGTGCCTCCCGCCCCGTCCGCTCCCGGCGACCGCCCCGTCGCCCTCGTCACCGGGGCGACCCGAGGCATCGGCCGTGCGGTCGCGGCCGACCTCGGACGGACGCACCACGTGCTCGTCGGCGGCCGGGACGCCGAGGCGGTGGCCCGGGTCGTCGCGGAGCTGCCGAGCGCCGAGCCGTTCGTCGCCGACCTCAGCGCCGACGAGGTCCCGCCGGTGCCGACGTGGATCGACGTCCTCGTGCACTCCGCGGGCGTCGAGCAGGGCAACCGCATCGCGGAGACCCCGCGCGACACCTGGGAGGCCGTCTTCGCCACGAACGTGTTCGCGGTCGCCGAGCTCACGCGGGTGGCGCTGCCGGGCCTCCGGGCGGCACGCGGACTCGTCGTGACGATCAACAGCGGCTCGGGGTTCACCGCGGGTCCGGGCGGCGGTGTGTACGCGGCGTCGAAGTTCGCGCTTCGGGCGTTCACCGACGCCCTCCGTGAGGAGGAACGGGCGAACGGGGTGCGGGTGTCGAGCGTGCACCCGGGCCGGACCGACTCGGACATGCAGCGGGCGCTCACCGAGAAGCTCGGCGAGGACTACGACACCGACTACTACCTCGCGCCCGTGGACGTGGCGGACGCCGTCCGGGCCGTCGTCGACCTGCCGGAGCGCGGCACGGTGGAGATGCTGTCGATCCGCCCGACGCGGCGGCGCTGACGCGGCGGGGTCCGCGCCGGCCGGACGCCCGTGCAGTCGGCGGGCGCACGATGTGGGGATGGCTGACGACGAGAAGCAGATCCGGGACGACTTCCACGACGCGGTGAACATGACCGCGTCACAGCTCGAGCACTGGCTCGACACGGACGAGTCGAAGGAGGTCGGCCAGAAGGAGGACGGCGCTTCGGAGTCGACCGGCCACGAGTCCGGACGGCACATCGTCCGGATCCTGGGGAAGAAGCAGGGGGACCTCACCGACGAGGACCACGCCCACATGAAGAAGGTCGTCGGCTACGTCGCCCGGCACTCGGAGCAGAAGCCCTCCGGCGACGTCGAGCACACCCGGTGGCGCTACTCGCTCATGAACTGGGGCCACGACCCGCTGAAGTAGCGGGCTGCTCCAGTAGCGTGGCGGGCATGCCGGACAACCTGCTCCCGAACCCGTCGACGAACCCCGACACCCTGCTGCCCGCCGAACCCGAGGTGGAGGGCCTGCTCCGCTCGAACGCGCCCGTCGCCTCGATCGTGGTGTCGCACCCGTCGTCGAGCCTGGCGTGGGCGCTGCTCGCCGACGAGGCGTGGGACCGCGGTGCCACCCTCGAGTCCTACGCCTACGCGCGGGTCGGCTACCACCGCGGGCTCGACGCGCTGCGGAAGGCCGGGTGGCGCGGTGCCGGGCCGGTGCCGTGGTCGCACGAGCCGAACCGCGGCGTCCTGCGCTCCCTGTTCGCCCTGCGCCGTGCGGCCGAGGCCATCGAGGAGCCGGGCGAGCCCGAGCGCCTGACGCAGTTCCTCGACGGCGCGGACCCCACGGCCGCCGAGGCGCTCGCGCGCGGCTGAGCGCTGCGCGCCGAGCGCTGCGCGCTGCGCGCCGCCGAGTTGCGCCCGCTCACGAACATCGCGCCCCGTCGGAACGGGGCGCCATGTCCGCAGCGGGGCGCGATGCGGCGCTCGCGGCGCCCCTACGCCAGCAGCACGCTCCACGACCGCGCGCTCGGCCAGAGCTGGTGCTCCGGCAGCACGTCGAGCCCGCACGCGCGGCTCCCGAGGCCGTGCTGCGCGTCGTCGAGGTACAGGTACACCGCGTCCGGCACGGGCAGCTCGTGCGGATGTCCGGCCCGGGTCACCTGCTGCGCGGTCCACGGCGTCAGCGTGAAGCCCGCGCGGTGTCCCGACGCGGGATCCGGCACGGTCGACACCGTGAACGGCCCGACCTCGAGCGTCCGGAGCCCGGGTCGGTGCCCGGTCTCCTGCGGCATCGAGTAGCGCGTGGTCATCGCGGTCACCGGCGCCGAGAACCGCCCGACCCGCGCCGCCCGCGAGGAGTCGGCGTACGACTCGTCCGGCCCGGTCCCGAACCACGTCGCGGACGCCGACAGCAGGTCCGCCGGCAGGTCGATGCGCACGCCGATCCGTGGCCAGGTGACGTCCCACCCGCCGAACGGCACGGCGTCGGTCCGGAGCAGCAGGCCCGCGTCGGTCAGCGTCCACCGGTGCGTCACCTCGACGCCGGCGCCGCTGTTCGCCGCCGCGACGCGGACCCGTTGCACGAGGCCGTCGTCGGTCCGGGCCACGGACACGAGCCGGTGCGTCAACCGGTCGAGGCCACGGGCCTCCCACCGGGACGCCGACGAGGGCGCGTCCGGGTCGCCGACGCCACCGGTGAGCACCGGATCCGCCGTCTCGTAGCCGCCCTGCGAGGCGCCACGGTCGTTGTCCGTCGGCGCGCGCCACAGTTCCAGGCGCGGCCCGGCGACCGTGTGCCCCTTGAGGGAGGCCAGGTCACCCCGTGCGGTGAAGGTCGCGTCGCCGAGGCGGTCGCCCTCCCAGCCCGCGGAGGAGGCCCGGACCACCTGCTCGGGGCCGCTCGCCACGAGCGTCTGGGTGCGTGCGACGACGTGCCCGGTGTCCGCCCAGGTCGTCGGCCCGGCGAGCTCCGCCACCACCTCGAACCACAGCTCGTCGCCCGGGGCGAGTGCCACCGGGGCGCTCCCCGTCGGCGCGACGTCCGCCGTGGGCGGAGCGCCGGCGGCAGCCGCGGCGAGCACCTCTGCCGGGACCGGCACCGTGGCGGACGCACGCGCGGCGACGACACCGGGGGCGAGCCTCCCGGACGCCTCGACGACGCCGTTCCGGGACAGCGTCCAGACGAACCGCAAGTCGGCCGTCGACGCGGAGTGGTACCGGTTCTCGATGAGGACGGTGCCACCGCCCGCGACGGTCCGACCGCCGAGGGGGGAGACGGACACCCGCACCGGTGCGACGACGGCCGCCAACTCGGCGAGGCCGGGCGTCGGGGTGTCGTCCGGCAGCACGAGGCCGTCCATCACGAAGTTGCCGTCGTGGACGACCTCGCCGAAGTCGCCGCCGTACGCGTGGTAGGGCGTGCCGTCGGCCGTGTGGGCGAGCAGGCCGTGGTCCCGCCACTCCCACACGAAGCCGCCGTGGAGGCGCGGGTACCGGTCGACCAGGGCCTCGTACTCGGCGATCTGGCCCGGGCCGTTGCCCATCGCGTGCACGTACTCGCAGTGCAGGAACGGCTTCGTCCGCTGCCGTGCCGCCTCGGCGGGACCACACCCGAGCAGCGGCGTCGCGGGACCGCCGCCGATCGACTCGGTCTCCTGCAGCGTCGGGTACATCCGCGAGTAGACGTCGGTGTAGGCGCCCGTGTGGTCGCCCTCGTAGTGCACGGGGCGTTCGGCATCGCGGGCGTGCACCCACTGCGACATCGCGGCGAGGTTGCGACCGGTGCCGGACTCGTTGCCGAGCGACCACATCACGATCGACGGGTGGTTCTTGTCCCGCTCCACCGTCCGGGCGATCCGGTCGAGGTAGGCGTCCTCCCATGCCGGGTCGTCCGACGGGTTGCCCTGCCAGCCGAGGAACTCGAACCCGTGCGTCTCGAGGTCGCACTCCAGGACGACCCAGAACCCGAGTTCGTCGGCGAGGTCGAGCACCCGCGGGTGCGGCGGGTAGTGCGACGTGCGGATCGCGTTGACGTTGCTGCGCTTCATGAGCGCCATGTCCGCCCGGGCGTGCGCCTCGTCGAACACCCGCCCGCGCTCGGGGTGCGTCTCGTGCCGGTTCACGCCGTGGAACACGACCCGTTCGCCGTTGACGAGGAAACGGTCGCCGACGATCTGCACGGTGCGGAAGCCGAGGCGCAGCGACACGGTCTCGCCCGGGGTGCCCGCGCCGGTGGTGTCGCCGGCGTCGCCCGACGACAGCGTCGCGTCGTACAGGCGGGGGAGTTCGGCGCTCCACGGGTCCACGCCCTCGACCGTGATCGGCACGACGTCGGCCGCGGAGGCCCAGGTTACGTCGACGTCGAGCTCCGGCACCGCGAAGCGCACGGGGAACACCGCGTCCAGCGTCGGCACCGAGATCGTCCCGACACCGGTCGAGGGGCGTCCCGACGCTGCGGTGCCGGCGCTCGCCGCGTCGCCGAGCCGGGCCTCCCAGCCGGCCGTGACGAACACGTCGTCGATCGCGGCGGTCGGACGCGCGAGCAGCGTGACGTCGCGGAAGATGCCGGGCAGCCACCACTGGTCCTGGTCCTCCAGGTACGAGGCCGCCGACCACTGGTGCACCCGGACCCGGAGCTCGTTCTCGCCCGATCGGAGGAGGTCCGTGACGTCGAACTCGGTGGCGAGACGCGAACCCGTCGACCAACCGACCTCCTGCCCGTTGACCCAGACGCGGAAGTGCGACTCGACACCGTCGAAGCGGAGCAGCACGCGGTCGGCCCCGTCGAACGAGGACGGCACCGTGAAGGTCCGACGGTGGTCACCGGTCGGGTTCTCGTCCGGCGGGTGCGGGGCGTCGATCGGGAACGGGTACTGGACGTTGGTGTAGCTCGGCGAACCGTGGCCGTGCAGCACCCAGTGCGACGGCACCGGGAGCGTCCCCCAACCGTCCGGGTCCTCGAACGCCGGCGCGTCCGCGACCGGTGACCACCGGAAGTCCCAGTTCCCGTTCAGCGACAGGGACGGGGCATCGGTGTGGAGCGCAGCCCGGGGTGCCAGCCGGGACGCCGATCCCGGGGCGGTCGAGTGCAGGTCGGCCGTGCGCGGGTCGCCCGCGCTCGTGTCGGTCGCGTGCGGGTGGTCGAGTGCGGCAGAGGTCAACGTCGACCGGTCCTTCCGTGGTGCCCGGCGCGGAGACGCCCGGGTCGGTGGTGGCGGCGGTCCGCGACTCCGGTGGCATCCCTGCCACCGACCTGGAGCGTCGTCGAACCGGTGCAGCGACAAGCCAACCACAGGTCGGCGGACGGACCTCCGGGCGTGCTGTGCGTCAGTCGTGCGAGCGGTCCGACCGGGGCACGAGCGGCAGTGCCAGCACCGGCAGTACCGCGACGAGCAGGAACGACCCGGCGAAGCCGACGAGCCCGACGAGCGCACCGATGCCCGGCCCGACGGCGCTGGCCGCGATGAACTGCCCGGTGTTCTGGGCGCCGAGTGCCCGCCCGGACCAGAACGGGCCAGCCGCCTCGGCCACCGACGTGTACGCGAGGCCGTTGTCGGCCACCGTCACGCTCGTCGCCACGACGAGCACGACCGCGGCCGCAGCCAGGTGCGTCACGTCGACGAGGGCGAGCAGCGCCATCACGACCGCGGCCGACACCGCGACGACCCGCAGCGGCCCGACGCGCGAGCCGACGCGGTCGCTCCACACGCCGACCAGGATCCGCCCGACCGCGCCGACGAACTGCGACCCGCCGACCAGGAGTCCGGCAGCAGCCGTCGACCACCCGAGCGACACGAGCCACACCAGCCCGTACGTCGACAGGGTGAACTGCGGCACGACGAGCAGCACCGAGACCGCGTGGATCCGCCAGAGGAACCCCGTCGACCGGTAGGGGTTCGCCTCGGCCGGGGCCGCGACCCCGGACCGTGTCGGGCGCGGGGGATCGACGATGCCGACCGCACACAGCACCGCGAGCACCGCGCAGAGCACGACGGGCAGGACGAGCGCCGCCCGGATGCCCGACGTCTCCGCGAGCTGCGGCACCGTGACCGCCGCGAGGGTCACCCCGAGCGGCTGCGACATCTGCCGGATGCCCATCGCGAGCCCGCGGCGCTCCTTCGGGAACCAGCCCACGACCACCCGGCCGCTCGCGGCGTTGGTCGACGCGCTCGTCATGCCGGCGGCGAGGAAGGCGATGCCGAGCGCCAGCAGTCGGTCGTCGGCGAGCCATGCACCGATGACGGCGACCGTGGTGAGGACCAGGCCGCCCGCGATCACGACGCGCTCACGCACCCGGTCGGTGACCGCTCCCCACGCGATGAGCGTCAGCACCATGCCCGCGGTGGGGGCAGCAGCCAGGAACCCGGCCTGGGCGAGCGGCATGCCCTGCGCGTGCAGGTGCGGGATGAGCAGCGCCGGCGCGGTCACGACCAGGGTCCCCGCGGCTTGTGCGGCGACCCCGAGGGCGAGCATCGTCCACGCGCGGGCGGGCGTCCGGACCACGGCGGACCTCCTCGAGCCATTGGTACACCACGACGGTATACCAACCGGAGCCCGGTGCCGCTACGATCGTTGCCCGTGACCGAACCGACCGACGCAGCACCCGTGTCGCAGACGGCCCAGCTCTACGACAACCTCCGCGCGGCGATCCTCACCCTCGACATCGCGCCGGGGGAGCGCATCTCCGAGCGCGGGCTCGAGGCACGGTTCCACGCCTCCCGGACCCCGGTCCGTGCCGCGCTGTCCCGCCTCGAACGTGAGGGACTCATCCTGCACGAGGGCCGCTCCTGGACGGTCACCCCGATCGACCTCGACGAGATCGCCTCGCTCGCCGAACTCCGCGGCGTCCTCGAGCCCGCCGCCGCCCGGCTCGCCGTCGCCCGAGCGCAGCCCGCGGCGCTCGCCGAGGTCCGCGCGCACCTCGACGCCCTCCGTCCGACGCCCGACCAGCAGGCCGGCATCCGGATGGGCTCGACGTTCCACCTCGACCTCGCGGCCCTCGGCGGCAACCGCTTCGTCACGGACGCCGTCGCCGATGCGCTCACCCGCCTCGAACGGACGCGCTGGATCGAGGTCCGGACGCCCGAGGCCCG
Organism: Microbacteriaceae bacterium PS02332; assembly: GCA_029959645.1. Taxonomy (GTDB): domain Bacteria; phylum Actinomycetota; class Actinomycetes; order Actinomycetales; family Microbacteriaceae; genus Curtobacterium. The sequence goes on from JASCOJ010000072.1 coordinate 11,836, forward strand.
CGACGCCGCGTGGCAGGAGCACAGCGACATCCTCGACGCCGTGCAGGCCGGGGACGCCGACCGGGCAGCCGAACTGGTCGCGGCGCACGTCGCCGGCACGAACGACCGTCTCCTCGGGTTCATCGCCCAGGAGCGTCGCCGGCTGCGCGGCGCGGGCATGACCATCGTCGGTGCCCCCGACCAGCGGGTGCCGGACGCCGCCACGGCGGAGTCGCCCGCGCACTGACGCGGGCAGCGCGTCACTCGACCAGTGGGCGTCACTCGACGAGTGGCTGTTCCTCGCTGCCGTCGAGCTGGGCCGTGACCCACGCGACGTGCCCGTCGTCACGGTGCTCGAGGAGCGCCTCGCGCACCTCGTGCTGGTCCAGGGTGAGCCGGTGCGCGTCACGGCGCCCGGACGGAGTCGACTGCGACATCTGATCGTCCTTCCCCGAGTGGTGCGCACCAGTGTGAACCCGTCGCCGGGCGCGCACAAGCCCTGATCCAGCCCTGTGGAGAACCGGCCTGCCTAGGATGGTCGGCGCTGCCAGCCAGGCGGATCGCGAGGACGGGGAGGAGGCTCGACATGAGCACACAGCGCACCGCGCCTCCCACGGTCTACGACGTCGCGGCCGCGGCCGGTGTGTCCATCGCCACCGTCTCGCGGGTCCTCCGCTCCCCGGACGCCGTCCGCGAGGGCACCCGCGACCGCGTGCAGGCGGCCATCCGCTCCCTCGGGTACGTCCCGTCCGGCAACGCGCGGGGGCTGGCGGGACGGCGCACCGGTGTGGTCGGCCTCCTACTCCCCGGGTTCGACGTCGTGACCGACGAGCGCCCCGGCCTCGTCACCGACGGCGGCGTCCGCGTCGTCGACGACCGCCGGCACGTGACGCAGCCGACTGCCTCGGCGCTGTACTTCGACGAGGTCCTCCGCGGTGCCGAGACAGAGGCGTGGCAACGCGGCCTCGCGCTCATGGTGGCGGCCGGCCGCGGCCCCTCCCGGGACGTCATCGTCAACGACGTCGCCGGTCGGGTGGACGGCCTCGCGGTCCTTGCGCAGACGGTGCCCGACGACCTGCTCGAGCACGTGGCCCGCCGCATCCCGGTCGTGGTGCTCGCGGACGACCGTCGCTCCCGCGGCTTCGACTCGGTCAGCGTGGACAACGCCGCCGGCATGCGCACCGTCGCGGCGCACGTCATCGCCGGCCTCGACATCCGCTCCCTGGCCTACGTCGCCGGCCCGGTGGACTCCCCGGACGACCACGAGCGGTCGATCGGGTTCCGGCAGGCGCTCGCCGACGCGGGCGTCGACCCGGCCTCGGTCCGGACGGTGCACGGGGACTTCGGTCGGGTCCGGGCACGGGAACTCGCGCACGCGCTCCTGGAGGAGCGCGTGCCGCGGGCGGTCATCTGCTCGAACGACCAGTCCGCCCTCGGGGTGCTCGACGCCGTGGTCGCGCGCGGCCTCCGGGTCCCGGAGGACGTCGTCGTGACGGGCTTCGACGGCATCGACGCCGGGCGCTTCTCGACGCCGCCGCTCACGACGGTGCACCAGCCGATGGGGGAGCTCGGTCGAGCCGCCGTCCGGGCGATCGTCGACCGCCTCGACCACCCCGACGGTCCGCCGCGCGCCGTCCGACTGCCGGTCGAGGTCCTGCTCCGCGAGAGCTGCCCGCCGTCCCTGGACCCGAGCGCCGACTGAGGGCCGTCCCGCCCGACGTCCACGGGTTGCGTGGCGCTATGTAAGCGCATACATTGACACACGTACCCACTCGACACGGAGGTCGACCGAGCAATGACGCTTCCCCCACAGCGCACGCGCGAGCCAGCCGCCCACGGCGCGCGATCCCGGCCGGAGCGCACCCGCTCCCGCACGGGCCGCCTCGCCACCGCGATCGCCGGCCTCGCCGTCGTGGCCCTGGTCGCCACGGGCTGCAGCATCCAGGTCCGGTCGCAGCCGGACCCGAGCATCGGCAAGGACACGATGCTCATCAACGCCGACCGCGGGAACCCGCTGTTCGACCGCAACTTCAACCCGTACATCCCGAACGCCCGCACCGCGAGCAAGTGGATGTACGAGCCCCTCATCGAGATCAACCCGCTCGACGGCAAGGGCACCCCGTGGCTCGCGAGCAGCTGGACCCTGCCGGACGCGAAGACGATCGACATGACGATCCGGAAGGGCGTCGAGTGGTCGGACGGCACGCCGTTCACCCCCGAGGACGTCCTCTTCACGTTCGACCTGCTGAAGAAGTTCCCGGCGATGGACGTCAAGGGCGCATGGCAGCACATCGACCGGATCGAGCGGGACGGCGACCACCTCGTCTTCCACCTCGAGGGCGAGGACGTGCCGAGCCTCAACATCATCGGCGCGACGTACATCCTCCCCGAGCACCACTACGGCGGGGTGCAGGACCCGGTGACGTGGCGTGACCCGGACCCGGTCGGCACCGGCCCGTTCGTCCTCGGCAACTACTCCGACCAGCAGTACTCGATGGACAAGAACCCGCGGTACTGGCAGGCCGACAAGATCGCGATCAAGCACCTCGTGCTGCCCGCGACGAACACGCAGCTCGACACCGTCACACGCGGTTACGACTGGGCGTACTCGTTCATCTCCGACGTCGGGGGCACGTGGGGCGCCGCGTCCGACACGAACCAGTGGTGGTTCCCGGCGGGCGGCGTGATCGGCCTCATCCCGAACCTGACGAAGGCGCCGTACGACGACGTGAACGTCCGCAAGGGCATCTCGTACGCACTGAACCGCGACGACATCGCCGAGACCGCGTCCGAGGGCAACCTCAGCGCCGCCGGCCAGACCGGCCTGATCCTCCCGAACCAGGAGCAGTACCTCGACCCGTCGATCCCCGACGGGGGCATGATCACGCAGGACACCGACCGTGCCCTCGCCGAGTTCGCGAAGTCCGGCTACCAGCAGCAGGGCGGCAAGCTCGTCAAGGACGGCAAGCAGCTCGAGATCAACCTCATGACCGCGAACGGCTACTCGGACTGGCTCCGTGCCGCCCAGCAGGTGCAACGTGACCTCGGGAAGATCGGCGTGAAGGTGCAGATCCAGGCACCGCAGCCCGCCGGCTACCAACAGAACATCAACAACGGCAAGTTCGACATGGCGATGGGCGGCATGGGGAACGGCGACGTCTTCCAGGCCTACAACTCCCTGCTGTCGAGCGACTTCTACCAGCCGGTCGGCAAGTCGACGGTGAACAACTACGAGCGCTACCGGAACGCCGACACCCAGGCGCTCCTCGACGAGTACCGCGGCACGACCGACCGAGCCGAGCAGCAGCGGATCCTGAACCAGCTGCAGGCCATCGTGTACGACGAGCTGCCCGTGATCGGCATGTACTACGGCGGACTCTGGGGCCTGTTCAACACCGGCAAGTTCGTCGGGTGGCCGAGTGCGGAGGACCCCTACATGGCGCCCCAGAACTACGACTCGGCACCGCTCCTCATCTTCACGAAGCTCCGGCTCCGGGACAGTGCAGCGGGCAAGGCGATCCTCGAGGAGCAGAAGTCGCAGACGAAGGAGGCAGGCAAGTGAAGTACGTCCTCCAGAAACTCGTCCTGTTCGTCCTCACCCTCTGGGCGGCGGTCACGCTGAACTTCGTGCTCCCGCGCCTCATGCCGGGCAGCCCGTCCGATGCGGCGCTGGCGAAGCTCAGCCAGAACGGGCCGGTCACCGACGCCACGAAGAAGGCGATCGAGGCCCAGCTCGGCGTCCCCAGCGGCAACCTCTGGGACCAGTACGTCAGCTACCTGCACCAGGTCGTCACCCTCGACTTCGGCACGAGCTACACGTTCTACCCGCAGCCCGTCGGTGACCTGGTCGGCCGCGCCCTGCCGTACACGCTCGTGCTCGTCGGCACGGTCACGGTCCTCGCGTTCGTGATCGGCACGCTCATCGGCGTCGCCGCAGCCTGGAAGCGCGGCACCTGGCTCGACTCGCTCCCGACGCTCTCGGGCTCGTTCATGTCGACGTTCCCGTACTTCTGGACGGCGCTCCTGCTGCTGTTCTTCCTCGGCTACGTCCTGCACTGGTTCCCGACCACCGGGGCCTCCTCGGCGACGTCGGTGCCCGGCTGGAACGGCACCTACATCGGCGACGTCCTCCAGCACGCGGTCCTGCCGGCCGTGACGATCCTCGTGACGAGCCTCGGCGGCTGGATCATCGGCATGCGCAACGCGATGATCAACACGCTCGGCGACGACTACGTCACGTTCGCCGAGGCGAACGGCCTCCGCGGCCGCACGGTCGCCGTCCGGTACGCCGCGCGGAACGCGATCCTGCCGAACCTGACCGGCTTCGGCCTGGCCCTCGGCGGCGTCGTCGGCGGCTCGGTCCTGGTCGAGCAGGTGTTCGGCTACCCGGGCATCGGCTACCTGCTGTTCAACGCCGTGATCGGGCAGGACTACCCGCTCATGCAGGCCCTCTTCCTGATGATCACCGTGTCGGTGCTCATCGCCAACTTCATCGTGGACGTCCTGTACGGCGTCCTGGACCCGAGGACGCGCCGATGACGAACACCAAGGCACCCGACGCAACGGTTGCGGTACGGACGCACGACACCCAGGAAGACCAGCAGGCCCCCTCCAAGCTCACGGCCGCCGCCCGCCAGTTCGGCGTGGTCTGGAGCAACACCAAGGCCCGCGTCGGCCTCTGCGTCCTCGGCGCCTTCGTCCTCGTCGCCCTGTTCGCCCCGCTCCTCGCCCCCTACGGCGGCAGCCAGAACGGCTTCGCCCGGAACGCCGACGCGACCTGGGCGCACTGGATGGGCACCACCGCCGCCGGCGAGGACGTCCTCTCCCAGCTCATCCACGGTGCCCGCGTCTCGGTGCTCGTCGGCGCGGTCGCGGGCCTCCTGTCCACGCTCGTCGCCGTCGCGATCGGCCTCAGCTGGGGGTACATCCGCGGCTGGGTCGCCGAGGTCATCGGGTTCGTCGTGAACCTGTTCCTCGTCATCCCCGGCCTGCCGCTCATGATCGTCATCGCGGCCTACCTGCAGAACGGCGGCATCGCGGTCATCATCGCCGTGATCGTCGTCACCGGGTGGGCCTGGGGCGCGCGCGTGCTCCGCTCCCAGACGCAGTCGCTCCGCAGCCGCGACTTCGTGACGGCCGCGCAGTTCTCCGGCGAGGGTGCGACCCGCATCGTGTTCCGCGAGATCCTGCCGAACATGACCTCGCTCATCGTGGGGTCGTTCTTCGGCGCCGCGACGAGCGCGATCCTCGCGGAGGCGGGCCTCGAGTTCCTCGGACTCGGCGACTCGTCGATCGTCAGCTGGGGCACGATCCTCTACTGGGCCCAGAACTCGAACGCGCTGCTGACCGGCCAGTGGATCCTGCTGTTCGCCCCGGGGCTCTGCATCGCCCTCCTCGCGATGAGCCTCACCCTGATCAACTTCGGCGTCGACGCCGTGTCCAACCCGCGGCTGCGCGAGGGTGCGCGCCGCAAGCGCAAGGAGGTCACCGCATGAGCGGCTCGAGTCCGCAGGCACGAGACGGCCTGGAGGCGCGGGGCGGCGCCGCCCCCCGCCGCCCCCCCCCCGGGCCGCCCCCCCCCCCCGGGCGGGGCGGCGGCCGCGCCCGG
>JASCOJ010000073.1 GCA_029959645.1 Microbacteriaceae bacterium PS02332
GCCCGGGACCAGTCGGTCCCGGGCCTCCCGTCCGTCAGCGGTCAGGCGATCGGTACGGTGGCGCCATGAGCGACGAGGCGACCATCGACCGGGGAAGCGCCGCGTTCCGGAAGCACTTCCGCTGGGTCGACGGCGCCGCCGACACCTGGGCGTCGCTCCGCGAGCCCGAGGCACTCGCGATCATCGTCGCCGCCCTCGCTTCCCTCGTGGAGGACGACCGACCGGACGTGGTCGTCGGCATCGAGGCGCGCGGGTTCGTCCTCGGCCCTGCCGTCGCCCTGGCGCTCGGCGTCGGTTTCGTCCCGGTGCGGAAGGACGGCGTCCTGTTCGCCGGTCCGCTCCGGAGCCGGACCACGGCGCCCGACTACCGGGGTCGTCAGCGTGTCCTGTCGACCAGACCGGACCTGTTCCGGGCCGGAGACCGTGCCGTCCTCGTCGACGACTGGGTCGAGACCGGGAGCCAGGCGGCGGCGACGGCGGCGCTGGTCGCTGAGTGCGGTGCGCGGGTGGTCAGCGTCGCGGTGGTCGTCGACGAGGCGTCACCGGCTGCCCGTGCTGCGCTTCCCCCGATCCGGTCCCTCGTCCGCGCCGCCGACTTGTGACGATCGTGGGCACCCGCGGCGATCAGCTGGCCGCAGGGGCCGGATCGTCGAGCACCGCAGCGACGGCCTCGACCTCGACGAGCTGGTCGTCGTAGCCCAGGACCGTGACGCCGAGGAGGGTGCTCGGGACGTCGTGGTCGCCGAACGCGTCGCGGACGACCTCCCAGGCGGCGACGAGGTCGGCCTGGCGGGACGAGGCGACGAGCACCCGGGTGCTGACGACGTCGATGAGCCGTGCACCGGCGTCGGCGAGCGCCTGCCCGAGGTTCGCGATGCACTGCGCCGCCTGGGCGGCGTGGTCCCCGGGCGCGACGGTCAGGCCGGCAGCGTCGAGCGGGCAGGACCCGGCGAGGAAGGCGAGCCGCGCGCCCGCCGGTGCCGTCGCGGCGTAGGCGTACTCCGCCGTGGGGCTCAGCGTCGAGGACCGCACGAGGCGGACCGCGGAGGGGCGTCCGTCGCCGGCGCTCGGCGTCGTCACGCGGTGTGGTCCCGGTGGGCGCGGAGGGCCTCGACGACGAGGGCGTGGTCGTCGTGCATCTCCAGGCCGCTGACGCCCACGGCGCCGACGAGGAGGCCGCGGACGAACAGCGGGAAGCCGCCGCCTGCCGCCTGGTACTGCCGTGGGTCGAGCGCCGCGGCCTCGTCGAACGTCGACCCGCCGACCTCGTACTGGGTCCGCACCGCGAGCGTCGAGTGGGCGAAGTGCCGCACCACGCGGAACTTGCGGTCCAACCAGGCGTCGTTGACCGCGCCGGAGCCGGGCGTCGCCGCGTGGAAGACCCGCTGCTCGCCGAACGCGATCGAGAATCCGACGCCGAGGCCACGGTCGAGCGCCGTCGCCCGGATCCACGACCCGACCGCCCAGGCGTCGTCGAGGTCGAACCGGTCGTGATCGAGCTCGCGTTCCTCGTCGAGGAGGACGCGCAGCTTCTCGTCGGTGTCGAGCGCGCGGTACCGCGCTCCGTCGGTGTCGCTCATGGGTCTCCTCGTCGGGACGGTCGGGGCCGGTGCCCCGCGCGTCACGCTAGCCCTCAGTCCCTGCCGGTGCCGGTGCGGTCGCCGTCGAGCGGGATGCGCTGCCAGCCGCCGTGCGCCCGCCAGGTCCCGGCGTCGAAGGTGACGACACTGCCCATCCCCGGTTGGTCGAGCGCCCGGGTGATCGGCACGCGCTGCAGGTCGGCGAGCAGCAACGCCCCGACGGCGCCGTGCGACACGATGGTCAGGTCGCCGGAGTCCGCCGTGAGCCGCCGGACCGCGTCGACGATCCGGGCCTGGGCGTCGACCGCGCGTTCCCACCCCCGCACCGACTCGGTCGGCCGGGCGAAGAACGCGTCGACGACCTCCTCGAACTCCGTCGGGGGGAGGTACCCGGTGGCACTCCGGTCGATCTCGCCGAGGAGGGCGTCCGCCGTGGTCGTCGTCCCGAGTGCCCGAGCCAGGAGGTCCGCCGTCTCCACGGCCTTGCGCTCGACGCTCGACACGATCCGCCCGGACCGGGGGAGCCGGACCGACGGCAGCGCCGCCAGGGCCCGACGACGACCCACCTCGGTCAAGCCCCACGACTCGACGGGGACGGACGGGTCGACGACGACCTCGGGGTGCGTCAGGAACACGGAGACCATCGTGCGATCGTGGCACGGGTCGTAGGCTGCCCGGGTGGAGTTCCCGGGGGAGGCGGACGGCGCGCGAGTCGCGTCGACCTCTCCGGGGTCACCCCGGGGTACGCAGGACCAGCAGGACCACACGCCCCGAGAGGCAGGGCGCGCTCCGCGCACCGCCCCTCACGGAGGCACCGACAGGTCCCCCGGGAACCCCACGCCCCTCCACGTCGTCGCGACCGCCCTCGCCGACGCGTTCCTCGCCGCCGAGGCCTGGGACCGCGACCACCTCACCGCCGCCGGGTACGACACCGTCGGGACCGACAGGGCCTTCGTCGGACGCGCCGTCAGTACCGCGATCGAGACGTACCCCCGGCCTCCCGTCGACGCGCCACGCCAGCTCGCGGCCGTCATCGCCCGGTCGCCGCGGCTCGTCGCGCTCCACCACGCCCGGGGCGCCCGCCGACCGGTGCACGTCCTCGTGCGCCGAGCCGTCCCGGTGCAGGCGGTCCCCAGGGTGCCGAGTCGCCTGCTCGTCGACACCCTGCCCGAACTCGCACGGGAGCTCGACCTCACCGTCGGCCGACTCCTCTGGCTCGCCGACACCCGGGGCTGGAACCGGCGCCGCGCCGCCGCCAGCCCGCTCCACCACCACCGGTACGAGTGGATCGGACGACCCGGCCGGACCCCACGGCTGCTCGAGAAGCCGATGGACATGCTCCGCCGGACCCAGCGGGCCCTCCTCGACGAACTCCTCGTGCAGCTGCCCGTGCACGACGCGGCCCACGGCTTCGTCGCCGGACGCAGCGTCGTCACCGGCGCTGCGCTGCACACCGGCAAGGACGTCGTCGTCACCGCCGACCTCACCAGCTGCTTCGCGAGCGTGCGGGCACCCTCCGTGTACGGGGTCTTCCGGTCCGCCGGGTACCCCGAGCCGCTCGCCCACGTCCTCACCGGGCTCTGCACCTCCCGCGTGCCCGTGCACGTCCTCAGCGCCATGCCCGGCGGCGGCACGGCCGACGACCGCGGCGCCCTCCGGCGAGCGCTCGCCGAGGCGCACCTGACCCAGGGCGCGCCGTCGTCCCCGGCGCTCGCGAACACGGCGCTCCGCCACCTCGACGCCCGCCTCGCCGGGTGGGCCGCCGCCTCCGGGGCCGTCTACACCCGGTACGCCGACGACCTCACCTTCAGCGGCGGCCCGGCGCTCGCCGGACGGGTGGAGGCGTTCCTCCGCGGCGTCGACCGCATCGTCACCGACCAGGGGCACCGACTCAACCCCGCGAAGACCCGGGTGCGCCGACGCGGGGTCCGGCAGTCCGTCACCGGCGTCGTGGTGAACGAACACACCGCGCCCGGCCGACGGGAGGTGGACCGCCTGCACGCCGTCCTGCACAACTGCGCGGAACACGGCCCCGCGTCGCAGAACCGCGCGGGACGCCCGGACTTCCGCGCCCACCTGCTCGGTCGGATCGGCTGGGTGGAACAGGTGCACCCCGGCCGGGCGCGCCGCCTCCGTGAGGAGTTCGCCCGCATCACGTGGTGAGCGGCGGCACCGGCCGTCGGGACCGGCCGACAGCACCCGACCGCCGGGCGGCCGACCGGTTCAGCCGAGCACGGACCGCAACCGCGGCAGCGTGTCCGCGTCCTCGTGCGCACCCCCGCCGTCGTGGCCGTTGTACTCCCACACCGTGATCTCCTTCGGGCCCGCCCACGCGTTGTACGCCGCGTACACGGTCGACGGCGGGCAGATCGGGTCCATCAGCGCCACCGAGAACCACGCCGGCGCCGTCGCCCGGGCCGCGTGCAGCACCCCGTCGAAGTACGCCAGCGTGCCGAAGACCCGCTCGGTCGCCGTCCGGTGCGTCGCCAGGTAGTCGACGACCTCGTGGTACGGGTACGCGTCCGTGATCGTCGTCGCGTGCCGCTGGTCGCACAGGAACGGCACCCGCGGGAACACCCCCGCCAGGCCCTCGACGAGGCCGGCCACCGCGATCGCCATCCCGCCGCCCTGGCTCCCGCCGAGCACCGCCACGCGCGCGCCGTCCACCAGGTCCACCGCCCGCACCGCGTCGACCGCCCGGACCGCGTCCGTGGTCAACCGGCGGTAGTAGTACGTCTCCGGCGACTCGATGCCTCGCGTCATCACGCCCGGGATCGCCGGTCCGCTGCCGTCCGGGTCCGGCGTGTCCCCGGTGGCCCACCCGGAGCCCTGCCCCCGCGTGTCCATGAGCAGGTGCGCGTACCCGGCCGACGCCCACAGCAGCCGCTCGGTCGGCAGCCCGCGCCCACCGCCGTACCCGAGGTACTCGACGACCGCGGGGACCGGTGCGCTCGCCGCGGTGCCGGCCGGGACGGTGAGCCACGCCGCGATGCGCTGCCCGTCCCAGCCGGCGAAGGTGACGTCGTAGGTGTCGACGGTCGTCAGCCCGGTGTCGACCCGGGAGAGCCGGACGTCGATCGGGTGCTCCCGTGCCGCGTCGAGGGTGCGCCGCCAGAAGTCGTCGAAGTCGTCCGGTTCGGCGACGCTGCCGCGGTACGAGGTGAGGTCGGGTCCGGTGATGTCGGTGTACACGGGTCCGACCCTGGCACGCGCCGCGGACGCGCGGAAGACCGGCCGCGGTACCCGCTCCGACGTGGGTCCTGGAACTGGTTGACGCGGTTGTCGCGTCGGCGTAGCGTCGGGTTGACACGGTTGCAGGAGGAGACGCCATGACACCGGCACGGCAGACCACGGCGGCGGCCCGGACCACCCCGCGGCGGACGCAGGGCGACGACACCGGAGCGGGGAGCGGGACGACCGGTCTCGGCTCGGTCGAGACGGCGCTCGTCACCGCCCTGGCGGACCGCCTCCGCGACGGCCGACACGGTGCGCTCCCGGACGACGTCGACGTCGACGCGATGGCCGACCGCATGGTGGCCGCGCTGCCGACCGTCAAGCACGAGGCGGACGCCCTGCTCGGGCCGTTCCACGACACCGCCTCGGTGGCCGCGTGGCGCGGCGTCACCCGGCAGGCGATCGCGAAGGCCAGCACGAAGGGCGACCTGCTCGGCCTGAAGATCGGCGACGGCAGCAGGATCTTCCCGTCGTTCCAGTTCGGTCCGGCCGGCACGCCGCTGCCGCACCTCCGCGAGGTGCTCGCGCTGCTCGACCCGGACCGCATCGACCCGTGGGGCAGCGCGCTCTGGCTGAACACCGCCTCCGACGTCTTCGGCGGCACCACGGCGGCGGAGGCGCTCCGTGCCGGCCGGGCCACGGTCGTGCTCGACGCCGCCCGCCGCGCCGAGCATGCCTGGCTGGCCGACGCGTGACCGGAGGGGGTGACCCGGCCCACCGGACCGACGTGGCACAGGAGGCTCCGGCCGCGGACCTCGACCTCGCCGGCTTCCCGGAGACGGAGTCCCGCGGCACGACCTTCTACCGCGCCAAGCGGCACGACCGCGGTGCGTGGTGGTTCGCGAGCACCCCGGCCGACGCGGACGGGGTCGACGGCGGTCGTTTCGACCTCGCCGACCCCCGGGGCACGTGCTACTGGGCGGACTCGGTCGAGGTCGCCGTGCGGGAACGCCTCGCGCACCACACCCTGCACACGAACACGGTCTTCGCCGCCCGTGCGCGCGAGATGGTCGTCGTGTCGGCGCGGGCCTCCCGGGGGCGGCGGTTCGCCGACGTCACCGACCCGAGGGCGGTCCGGTCCGGGGTCGGCGCGGAACTGCAGACGATGGGGGACTACCGCGTGCCGCAGGCGTGGGCCCGCGCCTTCGACGCCGCCGGGTTCGCCGGGGTCCGCTACAGCACCCGGTTCACCAGCGACGCCGCCCCGAACGCGTGGGCGGTGTTCGGCGACGCCGGGGTACCGCGCCGGCCGCGCCCCGAGCGGGTGCACCGCGACGGCGTCACGGCCTGTCGGGAGGCCGGCATCCGCGTGCTCGACGACGGTTCCGGGGCCGGACCCGAGCGCTTCACCCTCGTGCCCCCGCCCGCGCCCTGACCCGACCGCGGCGGGTGTCGGCGGCTGGCTCTACCGTGCTGGCGTGGTCGAACCCGTGGACGCGTGGTGGCGCCGCCGACAGTGGTCGCGCGGCCTCGCCGTCCCGTACGCCGTCGGCGAGTTCCGCGCGGACTGGGCCTCCTGGCCGGTGCTCGTGCGCCAGTACCACCCGGAGTGGAACGCCGGTGTCGTCCTGACCCAGGTGCCGCCCGCGGCCGAGGTCCTGCTGACGTGGGAGTGCGACGTCGGCCACGTGTTCGTGGCGACGCCGGCAGAACAGCGCTCGCGTCCGGGGCGTGAGCGCCGTCGATCGGTCTGGTGCCCGGAGTGCGCGGTCCTGGCGCAGCCGCAACGCTGGCCGGTGCTCCCGGAGGGCTGGCCGGCGGCCGTGCCGGTGCCGCAGCGTGCGGTGCGGACCACGGGGCGGCAGACGTTGCCCGCTGCCCCGGCCCGCCGAGGGGCACGACCGGCGGCGTCGGCCGCGCCGACCGCCGCGACCGCGCCGGGCATCGGTCCGTCGGCGGGTCCCGGGATGCCGAGCGGCGCCGTGCCGTCGTCACGCGCAGGGGGACGAGGCCGTCGGAGCCGCGGCTCTGCCGGACGGGCGGCGGCGCCCCGGACGATCTGCCCGAAGACGCCGCGGCTGCCGTCGGGGGAGTCCTTCGTCAGCCAGTGCGCTCCGGCGCCGGCGTCCGCGGTGGAGAGCGAGTTGCGCGCTGCCCTGGTCGACCGGTTCGCGCTGACGTTCACCGACACGGCCATCCGCCTCGACCGACCGTTCCACGAGCACGTCGAGGTCTGGCCGGACATCGTCCTGCCGGAGCTCCGCGTCGCGATCGAGTACGACTCGACCGGTCGGCACGGGCTCGAGCACGTGGGCTCCCGCGAGGAGTCCGACCGCCGGAAGGACCGCGCCACCCGGGCCGTCGGGTGGGAGGTCGTCCGGATCCGGACCGGTCGCCTCCCGGCCATCGGCCCGTACGACCTGCAGGTGTCCGGCATCAGCGGACGCACGGTGGACCGGCTCGTCGACGTCCTGCGCGACATCCGCGGGCCGCTGTTCGTCGACGCCTACGCGCGCTGACGCGGTCGGGTCAGCGCTGACGCAGTCGGGTCAGGCGTGCAGCGCGAGCGCCTCGCTGGTCCACCGGGCGTGCAGGTCCCAGGGGTCGGAGACGCCCGCTGCGAGCCGCGCGACGTGGTCGAGGAGGGCCGGCGTCACCCGGAACCACTCGGTGCCCGGGTACCGCGTGGCGGCGAATTCGGCGTGCCGACGCCGTTCCAGCGTCCGGTCACCCCGCTCGAACGCGAGCAGGTCCTGGTGCGCGATGCGCCCGAGCCGTTGCCGGGGGTTCGCCGTCGTGCCGATCTTCACCCGGTCGCCGGCGTCGTCCCGCATCCGGAGGTAGTAGACGACGTCGACCCGGGGCGCGCCGAGCTCGCCGTCCGGGGCGTCGCCGAACCGCCACTCGCACACCGAGCACACCGCGCCGGAGGGGAACCGCACGCCGAGCCGCGAACCGCACACCACGCACGGGCCGGGGAGCACGTCCTCGACCCCGACGTGCTCGGCGGTGAAGTCCGCCACGAGGAGGGCGTGTCCCGTGCAGAGCGGGACGGGGGAGCCCGGGGTCGCCGCGGCGGCACACCCGGGGGCGCAGCACGTCCCGGTCATGCCCGGGACGCTACCGGCGACCGCCGACGACGGCAGCACGGCCGGTGTGCTCAGTCGTCGAAGACCGCCCCGACCGGTTCGCGCTTCTCCTCCTGGAACCGGTCCTCGGCGCGGCCGAGGGCCCAGTAGGCCGACAGGGACATGTCCGACTTCGCGAGTCCGTGCTCGTCCTGCAGGAGGCGCCGGATCGCCTTGACCGCACCGCGTTCCCCGTGCACGAAGGCCTGCACCGGTCGCTCGAGCGGCGGGAGCGCCCGCGCCGCGTCGAGCAGGAGTGTGCCGGGCTGCGCACCGGTGGCGTCACGGTGCAGCCAGCGCAGCAGCACACCGTCCGGGTGCACGAGCGGCTGCTCGTCGGCGGGCCCGGCCACCTCGACGAGGGCGACGCCCGTGGCGGACGGGTGCATCGCCTCCAGGGCGGCAGCGGTCGCGGGGAGGGCACTGTCGTCCGCGAGCAGGAGGTGCGTGACGGCCGGGTCGGCGGAGGGGGCGTAGGCGCCGCCGGGGAGCGAGAGCGCGATCCGGTCACCCGGGCGGGCAGCCGCTGCCCACGGCCCGGCGAGACCGGTGTCGCCGTGCACGACGAAGTCGACGGCCAGGGTCCCGGCCGCCGGGTCGACGGCGCGCACCGTGTACGTGCGGCGGGCCGGCAGGTCCGCCTTCGGCAGCGTCGCACGGAGGGTCTCGAGGTCGTACGGCGGCTCGAGCGCCGTGCCTGGCTGTGGCAGCAGCAGCTTGACGTAGGTGTCGGTCGCGGCCATGCGCGCCGGGTCGGCGTCCTGCACGAACGCGGCGAAGCCCGGGCCACCGAGATGGACGCGGACCATGTGGGGCGTCAGCCGCTCGGTGCGGTCGACGACGAGGACGTGCTGGGGCTTCGGGCTCATCGGGGTCGGGCATCCTCTCGGGCGGTGTGCCGTGTGGGGGCTGTCGCAGACCCACGAAGTGAGGTTAGCCTTCCCTCATGACCGCGTCCGTCATCCCGTTCTCCGAGGTCCTCCGTGCCCGGACCCGCCGCTCGCACGGCGACTCGGCGAGCGGCAGCTTCATGCAGGACCTCCTCGAGGGCCGCTGCGAGGTCGCCGACTACGCGGCCCTGCTCGGTCAGTACGCCTTCGTGTACGACGCCCTCGAGCGTGCGGCGGAGCGGATGGCCGACGACCCGGTCGTCGCGGCGTTCGCCACCCCGCAGCTCACCCGGATGCCCGGCATCCGCGCCGACCTGGAGTACCTCGTGGGGGACGACTGGGCGGAACTCGTCACGCCGCTGCCCGCCACCACCCGGTACGTCCGACGGTTGAACGAGGTCGCGGCGAGCTGGCCCGGCGGCTTCGTCGCCCACCACTACACGCGACACCTCGGCGACCTGACCGGCGGCCACCACATCGGCAAGCTGCTCGCCGACCAGTTCGGCTTCGAGACGAACGGCGTCCTGCTCTACATCTTCGACCAGGTCGCCGACCCGGCGGCCTTCACCGAGACGTACCGGGCGCAGCTCGACGCCGCGCCGTGGTCGGACGCCGAGCGGGACCGCGTCGTCGCCGAGGTGGAGTTGGCCTACCGGCTCGACGCCGGGTTGCTCGGCGCACTCGACGACGAGCGCATCGACCCCGAGCGCATCGACCCGGTGGCCCGTCCCGCCTGACCCGCGTCCGCGTCCGCGTCCGACCCGACGCCCGCGTCCGCGTCCGTCCGGACGGTCGACGTCACAGGCCGCGCCGGACCGGTACGCTGCTGCCACGCCGGGACCTCCCGGAGACCACCCGGAAGGACACGATGACGGCGATCGACGGTGCGACGCGCTTCGGACGCGCGCGCGACGACGTCAGCGGTGCGGTCGACAACGACCTGCGCGCTGACGTCCGGTACCTCGGCAACCTCCTCGGGCGCGTGCTCCGCGAGACCGGGGGCGACGACCTGCTCCGCGACGTCGAGTCGCTCCGGGCCGCCGTCATCGACGCGTACGAGGGCGGCGACGTCGACGGTGCGGCCCGGGCCGAGTCCGTCGTCGCGGGGTTCTCCGCCGAGCGTGCCGAGCAGGTCGCCCGGGCCTTCACCGCGTACTTCCACCTCGTCAACCTCGCCGAGGAGCACCACCGGGTCCGCGTCCTCCGGCAGCGCGGGGACGACGGCGGCAAGCCGGGCGACTCGTTCCCGGCGACCTTCCACGAACTCGTCGACCAGCTCGGCGCGGACGAGGCTGCGGCCCGGCTCGAGGGCCTGCGCTTCCACCCGGTCCTGACCGCCCACCCGACGGAGGCCCGCCGCCGCGCGGTCACCACCGGCGTGCGTCGCATCACCGACCTCATCGACGAGCGCGACCGGACGAAGAACGCGACCGCCCGCGCCGAGAACGAGCGCCGCCTCCTCGAGGAGATCGCGACGCTCCTCCGGACGTCGCCGCTCCGCACGACCCGGCCGACGCCCCTCGACGAGGTCCGCACCGCGATGAGCGTCTTCGACCAGACGCTGTTCGAGATCGTCCCGCAGGTCTACCGCCTGCTCGACGACCGGCTGCAGGGCGAGGACGCCGGTCGCGAGCCCGTCCAGGCACCCGCCTTCGTCCGCTTCGGCACCTGGATCGGCGGCGACCGCGACGGCAACCCGCACGTGACCGCCGACGTCACCCGTCAGGCCGCGGAGATCGCCGCCGAGCACGTGCTGATCGGCCTGACCCGCGCCGCGACGCGCATCGGCACGGCCCTGACCCTCGACTCCGACCAGACGCCCGCCGACGCCGGACTCACCGCGCTGGTCGCCGCCCAGGAGGCCCTCGACCCGGACGTCGCCGAGCGCATCGGCATCCGCGCGCCGAACGAGACGCACCGCCGGGCACTGCTCTTCATCGCCGCCCGGATCGACGCCACCCGCCGCCGCGACGACCCCCTCGGCTACCGCGGCCCGGAGGCCCTGCTCGACGACCTGCGCACCGTGCAGCGCTCGCTCACGGCGGCCGGGGCACCCCGCGCGGCGAACGGCGAACTGCAGAACCTCGTGTGGCAGGTCGAGACGTTCGGGTTCCACCTCGCCGAGCTCGAGGTGCGCCAGCACTCCCAGGTGCACCGCACCGCCCTCGCGGAGATCCGTGCCGGCGGCGAGCTGAGCGCGACCACCCGGGAGGTCCTCGAGGTCTTCCGCACCATCGCCGACCTGCAGCGACGCTTCGGTGTCCGCGCGTCCGACCGGTACATCGTCTCGTTCACGCAGTCCGCCGAGGACCTCGCGAACGTCCACGAGCTCGCGGTGGCCGCCCTCGGGTCGGTCGAGGCGGCGCCGGTGCTCGACGTCATCCCGCTGTTCGAGACCTTCGCCGACCTGCACGCGAGCGTCGCGATCCTCGACGAGGCCGTGCAGACCGAACCGTTCCGCCGTCGCCTCGCCGCGACCGGACGGCGGCTCGAGGTCATGCTCGGCTACTCGGACTCGTCGAAGGACGTCGGTCCGGTCTCCGCGAACCTCGCGCTGTACGACGCGCAGGCCGCCATCGCCACGTGGGCCGCGGCGAACGACATCGAGCTGACGCTCTTCCACGGTCGTGGCGGCTCGCTCGGTCGCGGTGGTGGGCCGGCGAACGAAGCCGTCCTCGCGCAGCCCCCGGGGTCGATCGACGGCCGGCTGAAGCTCACGGAGCAGGGCGAGGTCATCTTCGCCCAGTACGGCGACCAGGACATCGCCGCCCGGCACCTCGAGCAGATGGCGGCGGCGACGCTCTTCGCCTCGTCGCCGTCGAACGAGGCCCGCACCCGGGCCGCCGCCGAGCGCTTCGCCGACCTCGCGTCCCGCCTCGACGACGTCTCCCGGCAGGCGTTCCACGGCCTGGTGAAGGCCGACGGGTTCGCGCCGTGGTTCGCCCGGGTCACCCCGATGGAGGAGCTCGGCCTGCTGCCGCTCGGCTCCCGACCCGCCCGCCGCGGCCTCAGTGTCGAGTCGCTCGACGACCTCCGAGCCATCCCGTGGGTGTTCTCGTGGACGCAGGCGCGGATCAACCTCGCCGGCTGGTACGGGCTCGGCTCGGCGCTCGAGGCCGTCGGCGACGTCGAGCTGCTCCGCACCGCCTACGCCGAGTGGCCGCTGTTCTCCGCGCTCATCAAGAACGTCGAGATGTCCCTCGCGAAGACCGACGTGCAGATCGCGCACCGGTACCTCGACCTCGCCGACCGTGACGACCTCGCCGAGATGGTGTCGGCCGAGATGGCGCGGACCCGCGAGTGGGTGCTGCGCGTCAGCGAGAGCGAGGACGTCCTCGCGGACCGTCCGGTGCTCGCCCGGGCCGTCCGGTTGCGTTCGCCCTACGTCGACGCCCTCTCGCACCTCCAACTCCGGGCACTGCGGGCCATCCGCACGTCCGGCAGCCAGGACCCGGCGGACGCCGACCACCGGTTGCTGCTCCTGACCGTGAACGGGATCGCCGCCGGTCTGCAGAACACCGGGTGACCCGTCGCCGGGACGCGCGCGCAGGATCCGACCGCGCGTCCGGCAGACAGCAGACCACCGGATCGGTACCCTCGGAGCGAGGGACAGCGAACAACCTCGAGGGGGCACCACAGACCATGGACATCGTCGTACACGAGATCGGCACCGACACGGCCGTGCTGGAGTGCTCCGGACGCCTCAACATGGTGTCGGCACCGCAGTTCCGGGAGACCGTCGCGTCGGTCGTGCAGGGCGGCCGGGCGCGCATCGCCGTCGAGCTGTCCGGCGTCGAGTTCCTCGACTCGTCCGGGCTCGGCGCGCTCGTCGGCGCGCTGAAGACCGCGCGTCAGGCCGGCGGCGACCTCCGCATCGCCGCCCCCTCCGAGCAGGTCACGATGGTCCTCAAGCTGTCGAACATCGACAAGATCCTGCGCAGCTACCCGGACGGCGACGCCGCGGTCCGCGAATGGGCCTGACCGAGGTCGTCGTGGGCGAGCACCGGATGGACTTCGCGGCACCGCCCGACGACGTCACCGCCGTCCACGACTTCCTCGCCGACGTCTGGACCGCCGAGCCCTCCGTGGGCGGCGAGGACCGGATGGCCCTCGAACTCGCGGTGGTCGAGTTGGCATCGAACGTCATCGAGCACGCGGCGACCGACGTGCCGGTCCGGTGCTCCCTGATGCTCGCCGTCCACGGCGACGGTCTGGAGGCCGAGATCACCGACGACGGTCGACCCGCGTCCGTCGACCTCGACGCTGCCGCGCTGCCCGACGAGTCGGCCGAGTCCGGCCGCGGTCTCGCCCTGGTGCAGATGGTCGTCGACGAGCTGCGGTACGACCGCGACGGCGAGCGCAACCGATGGACGATCCGCCGTGGGCGGGCCGGAGCCGTGCCGGCCTGAGCCTCCGGCCCGGTGCTCGTGCCCCGGTGCTCGTGCCCTGGTCCCCGGGCCCCGGTCCGGGGAGCGTGTCCGGTCAGCCGGTTCCCGCAACGAGAGGGTTGCGACTCCCGTGCGGGGGCGTCCCCGTGGCAACATCCCTCCAGTGACCGGCCAGCACGACCCCCGTACGCGATCCGAGGCGTCCGGGGCGGACCTCGAGGTGGCGCGGCAGGTCTTCCTGCAGGCCTACGGCGGCGCCGACTTCGCCGCCGAGCGGACCGAGCGCCCCTTCGGCTACCGCCTCCGCTCGGTGGGCGCCGACGCGATGTCCTTCACCGCCACGCGGTACGACGCCCGGATGGCGGGGGAGACCGAGAGCGCGGACGCCTACCGCGTGACCTGGACCAGTGAGGGCGGCGGCGTCCTCGACGTCGGCCGCGAGGAGGTCGAGCTGGCCCCGGGTGCGCCCGTCGTCTTCCCGACCGGTCGTCCCTTCCGCTTCGACCTCGCCGACGTCCGCCAGAACGTCGTCCAGTTCGACCGGCGCTTCCTGGAGGGCATGGCCGCCGAGCTGCACGGGACGCAGCCCGGAGCGCTCGAGTTCGAGCACGCCGTCCGCCCGCGCGTCGAGGACATCCGGGCGTGGAACCTCCAGGTCCAGGACGCAGCACGGATCGTCCTCGGCTCCGGCCCGGTGTCCGAGCTCGCCTTCGCCGAGACGTCCCGGGCGACCGCCCTCGCGTTCCTCCGCACCTTCCCGCACCGCGTCCGCACGCCGGACGTGGCCGTGCCCCAGGCGGCGACGGGCCGCGTCCGGGGCGCGATCGAGTTCATCCACGCACAGGCGCACACGCCGATCACGACCACCGACGTCGCCGAGCACGTGGGCCTGAGCATGCGGGGCCTCCAGCAGGCCTTCCAGCGGCAGATCGGGACGGCTCCGAACGCCGTGCTCCGCGGTGTCCGGCTCGACCGGGTCCGCGACGAACTGCGCCGGGGCAGGCCGGGCGACACGACCGTCGCGGCCGTCGCGGTGCGCTGGGGCTTCGCGCACCTCGGGAGGTTCTCGGCGGCCTACGCCCAGCGGTTCGGCGAGTACCCGCGCGACACCCTGCACTCCTGACCGGTCGGGGTGCGCCAGCGGTCCCGACGCCCCTTCGCGCCGTGGCTCGCCAGCGGCGACATGCCACGCGGTCCCGCGACACTCCGCGGATGTACCCGGCTTCCGGCCGCCTGGTATCCACAATGCTCACATGGAGACGCAGTCCGGTGCACGCACCCCCCTCGTCGACCCGTTCGGTCGCGAACTCGAGGAGTGGCTGCGGGACGCCCCGGCGACGCGGTCCCCGTACGTCGCGGACCTCGTGGTCCCGCCCGTCACCGGTCCCGTCCGGCGCCCGGTGCTGCCCACCGGGCCCTCGGACGAGGACGTCGACGCCGGTGGCCCGGTGCGCAACGCGCCCGAGGTCGGCACCGTGGACCTGGCCGCGGAGAGCGCCTTCCGCCGCCCGCGTGACCGCGCCCGCCACGCCTCCGTCTGCGCCCCGTCCTTCCCCGAGCCGCCCGAGCGCCTCGCCCTGCGGTTCGACGACCTCGCCGTCGAGCTCTCCGCGTCCACCGGCCGGACCACGATCGAGCGGATCGTCCTGCTCGAGGACGAGGTCCGCCGTCGTGACGAGGACCTCGCCCGCCTCGCCGCCTGGGAGGCGACGGTCGCCGACCTCGACGACCCCGAGGTCGAGGGTGCCCGCGCCTTCGCCCGCGAGGTGTTCGCCGACCTGCTCGCCGACGCGGCCGAGGAGGCCGACCGCCGCGCACGCGTCGCCGCCCGCCGCGCCGCGACCCGTCCGGTCCCGCTCGGTGCCGTCCGACAGCGCGTGAGCGCCCCGCAGCCCGCCGTGCACGGCCGTCCCGCCGTGGTGGACATCGACCCGGAACCGGAGGCCACCGCGGCCGCGTCCGCGCCTCGGGCCGCCGTCCGCCCGGTCGCGACCATCGCCGGAGCCACGCCGGTGTCCGCGAACACGCGGCCGACGCCGCTCGTGCAGCCGGCCACCGGGCCGACGCTCGTCGACCGGGACGCCGTCGCCGCCGTGCTCCGCTCCCGCCTCGGGGACACCACGACCCGCACCTCGTCGGTCGCCGTCGTGCTCCCGCCGGTCTCGGAGCCCGTCGTCACGGACACCGCCGACGACACGATCGCCTCCGGCCGGGAGGCCCAGGGCGACCCCGCCGCCGACCGCACCCCCGGCTGGTGGTCACGCCTCGTGACCCGCGTGCTCCGTCTCGTCGGCCGTCGCTGACCACGAGCGCGCCCGCCGGGTGCGGCCGCCCGTCTCGGTAGACTGACGGGATGCCGACGCTCCGAGAACTCCACGCCGTCGTCGAGTCCCTGTGGCCGGCGCGGGGCGCCGAGTCCTGGGACTCCGTCGGGCTCGTGTCCGGGCACCCGGACGCGGTCGTCGAGCACGTCCACCTCGCCGTGGACGCCGTACCGGACACGGCGCGCGAAGCCGTCGCCCTCGGCGCGGACCTGCTCCTCACGCACCACCCGCTGCTCCTGCGCGGTGTGACCACGATCGACGAGTCGACCTACAAGGGTTCCGTGCTGGCCACGCTGGTCCGCGGGGGCGTCGGGCTCCTCGCCGCGCACACGAACGCCGACACCGTCGCCACCGGGACCTCCGCCGTGCTCGCGGACCGCATCGGGCTGACCGAGCAGCGCGCGCTCGAACCGGGCGACGCGCCGGGCACCGGGATCGGCCGCGTCGGTGTCCTGCCCGCGGCGATGCCGCTCGGCGTGCTCGCCCGCCGGCTCGTCGACGTCCTGCCGGCCACCGCGACGGGGGTCCGGGTGTCGGGGGAGCACGACCGTCCGGTCCGGACCGTGGCGCTCTGCGCCGGCGCCGGGGACGCCTACCTCCGGAACCCCGAGGTCCTCGCGGCTGACGTCTACGTCACGAGCGACCTGCGCCACCACCCGGCCTCGGAGTTCCGCGAACAGGCCCTGCTCGGGGACGGCCCGGCGCTCATCGACACCTCGCACTGGGCCACCGAGTGGCTCTGGCTCGAGGTGGCCGCCGAGCAGCTCCGGTCCGCCGCCGGCGTCCACGTCACCGTGAGCGACCTCCGAACCGACCCGTGGGACTTCGCCGTCCTGCCACTCGCCCTGAACGAAGGAGCCTGACCATGAAGGCAGCACCGCAGGACCAGGCCGTCCTCCTCGAGGTCCAGCGCCTGGACAACGACATCACCCGGCTCGCCCACCGCATCACCACCCTGCAGAAGGGTGAGCACCTGACCGAGCTCCGGGCCCGGACGGCGGCGCTCCGCAGCGAGCTCGCGGCCGCGGCCGACCGGGTCGAGGACGCCGAGCGCGACCTGGCTCGGCTCGAGTCGGACACCGCCACGGCGCAGGCCCGCATCGAGCGCGACACCACGCTGCTGCAGAGCGTCGGCAGCGCGAAGGACGCCGCGGGCCTGCAGAACGAGCTCGACTCCCTGAACCGCCGGATCGGTGACCTCGAGACGCAGGAACTCGAGCTCATGGAGCAGCTCGACGGCTTCCGTGCGACGGTCGGCGACGTCGAGGCACGGCTCGCCGAGACCGAAGCGGAGCACGCCCGCCTCGCCGAGGTGCAGGGCGACGGCATCGCCCGGTTCGCGTCCGACCGGGCAGCCGCCGAGCAGGCCCGGACCGAGGTCGCCGCGAAGGTCCCGGCCGACCTCCTCGCACTCTACGAACGGCAGCGCGCCCGCTACGGCTTCGGGGCGTCGTTCCTGCAGGGCGGCGTCTCCACCGCCTCCGGCGTCACCCTGACCGGTGCGGACCTCGCGAAGGTGCGCGCCGCGGCACCGGACGACGTCGTGCTCTGCCCGGACAGCGACGCCATCCTCGTCCGGACGGGCGAATCGGGGCTCTGAGCCTCCTGGCCGACGCTCCCCGCACCACGACGAGGGGGGGGCCCGGGGGGCCCCCCGGGGGCCCCGGGGGGGGGGGGGGGGGGGGCCGGGCGGGCGGGG
>JASCOJ010000074.1 GCA_029959645.1 Microbacteriaceae bacterium PS02332
GGGGGGGGGGCGGCGGGGGGGGCCCCCCCGGGCGCGCCCGGGGGCACCGGCCCGCGGGCCCGGAGCCGGTCTGCCCACCGTCAGCCGAGCCTCCAGGCAGGTCGGCGCCGTCGTGCTGCGGGTCCTGCGGGTTCTCGTTGCTGGTGGTCATGCGCCCTACTTCTTGTCGTTGTCGTCGTCGTCCACGACCTCGGCGTCGACGATGTCCTCGTCGTTGCCGTCGGCCTGACCCTCGGCACCGGCGTCCGCACCCGCAGCGCCGGCGTCGGCCGCCTGGCTCTGGGCGTAGATCGCCTGGCCGAGCTTGCTCTGCGACTCGTTGAGCTTGTCGAAGGCGGTCTTCACGGCGTCGTCGTCATCGCCCGCGAGCGCGGACTTGAGGCCGTCGACGTCGCCCTGGACCTCGGACTTGACGTCCGCGGGGAGCTTGTCGTCGTTCTCCTTGATGAGCTTCTCGATCGAGTACACGAGCTGCTCGGCCTGGTTGCGACGCTCGCTCGCCTCGCGGCGGGCCTTGTCCTCCGCCGCGTGCTCCTCGGCCTCGCGGACCATGCGCTCGATGTCCTCCTTCGGCAGCGACGAGCCGCCGGAGATGACCATCGACTGCTCCTTGCCGGTGCCCTTGTCCTTCGCGGACACGTGGACGATGCCGTTGGCGTCGATGTCGAACGTGACCTCGATCTGCGGGATGCCCGCGGGTGCCGGCGCGATGCCGGTGAGCTCGAAGGTGCCGAGCGGCTTGTTGTCACGGGTGAACTCGCGCTCGCCCTGGAAGACCTGGATCGCGACCGACGGCTGGTTCGAGTCGGCGGTGGTGAAGGTCTCGCTGCGCTTGGTCGGGATCGCGGTGTTGCGGTCGATGAGCTTCGTCATCAGCCCGCCCTTGGTCTCGATGCCGAGCGAGAGCGGCGTGACGTCGATGAGGAGGACGTCCTTGCGCTCGCCCTTCAGCACACCGGCCTGCAGCGCGGCACCGACGGCGACGACCTCGTCCGGGTTGACGCCCTGGTTCGGGGACTTGCCACCGGTCAGCGACTTGACGACCTCCGCCACGGCGGGCATGCGGGTCGAGCCACCGACGAGGACGACGTGCGCGATGTCGTTGACGCTGACACCCGCCTCCTTGATGACGTCGTTGAACGGCTTCTTCGTGCGGTCCAGCAGGTCGGAGGTCATCTGCTCGAACTGGGCGCGCGAGATGGTCTCGTCGAGGTTGAGCGGGCCGTCGGCGGTCAGCGTCAGGTACGGGAGCTGGATGCTCGCGCTGAGCTGGCTCGACAGCTCCTTCTTCGCCTGCTCGGCGGCCTCCTTGAGGCGCTGCTTGGCGATCTTGTCGGTCGACAGGTCGACGCCGTGCTCGTCCTTGAACTTCTTGACGAGGTGGTCGACGATGCGCTGGTCCCAGTCGTCGCCGCCGAGGCGGTTGTCGCCGGAGGTCGCACGGACCTGGATCGTGGAGAAGTCCTCGTCCTTGCCCACCTCGAGGAGGGAGACGTCGAACGTGCCGCCGCCGAGGTCGAAGACCAGGATGAGCTCGTCTTCCTTGCCCTTGTCGAGGCCGTACGCGAGCGCTGCGGCGGTCGGCTCGTTGATGATGCGGAGGACGTTGAGGCCGGCGATCTCACCGGCGTCCTTCGTGGCCTGGCGCTCGGCGTCGTTGAAGTACGCCGGGACGGTGATGACCGCGTCGGTGACGTCCTCGCCGAGGTACTGCTCGGCGTCGCGCTTGAGCTTGCCGAGGGTACGGGCCGAGATCTCCTGCGGCGTGTAGCTCTTGCCGTCGATGTCGACCTTCCAGTCGGTACCGATGTGGCGCTTCACGCTCGCGATGGTGCGGTCGACGTTCGTGACGGCCTGGCGCTTCGCGGTCTCACCGACGAGCACCTCGCCGTCCTTCGTGAACGCCACGATCGAGGGCGTCGTGCGGAGCCCCTCGGCGTTGGCGATGACGGTGGGCTCGCCACCTTCGAGTACGGAGACGACGGAGTTGGTGGTTCCGAGGTCGATGCCTACTGCACGTCCCATGTGATTGGTGCTCCTTCGATCGGGTTCGTGGTCTTGCTGAAGCCTACGCGGACTTGCGTCCGATGGGCTCAAGTTTACTCAGGACGGGAGGCACGTCAAGTCGGGGCCGGAGAAGTTGCGTCAGTTCGACGCAGGTTCGGTTGACATATCACTCAGGAGGTTGACGGCGGGTGCAGACCATCGTGCAGGAGTCCCTGTCCGAGCCGTGGCACACGGCACGCAGCGAAAGACATCGCTCCCATGAAGAACGCCCTCCGCGCATCCGGGGCCGCCGGCCTCGCCACCACCACCGTCCTCACCGCCCTCGCCTTCGGCCCGCCGGCCGGAGCGCTCCCGTCCTCCGAGCCGGGCCCCACTGCCGTCACCACGCACCCCGCCGGCACCGAGCGCGCGTCCGTCGCGGTGACCGCATCGGCGACCTTCGCCGACGACGTGCGCACGGTCGTCCAGGTCGCCGGGACCGCGCGGGCGGGGGCGACGATCACCGTGCGCCGCGGCGACGACGTCCTCGCCACCACGACGGCCGATGCGTCGGGCGCGTGGACCGCGCCCGTCAACGCGCCGAACACGCCGGGCGTCCAGGCCCTCACCGTCGTCCAGTCGGTCGACGGCACGGAGACCCGCATCCCCCTCGACGTCGACTACGGTCCGGGCGTCGTGGTCACGTCCCCACCGGACGGCTCGCAACTCACCCCGGGCGAGGCGCTCCAGGTCGCGGGGACGGCACCGTCCGGCACCGAGGTCGTCGTGCACGAGCAGGGTCGCCGCGAGGTCCTCGGCACCGCTCGGGCCGACGCGGGCGGTGGGTGGCGCGTGGCGGTCGACGGACTGGAGAACCGCGCGACCACACTCGTGGCCGAGGGGATCACCAAGGGGTACAACCGGACCGCGGCGGAGCTCCGGGTCGCGCCGGCGCCGGTGCAGCCCGCGGCCCCGACGAAGGTGTCCGGGTACTTCCCTCCCGACAACTCCGCATGGGCCCACATCACCGGCGAGGGCATCACCCCCGGCGCCCTGGTCCAGATCAGACAGGGCACCACCCTCATCGCCTCGGGCACCGCGACCGGCACCACCTTCGACCTGCCCATCGACCCGTCCAGGACCGGGTACGGCACCCAGGACTTCACCGTCACCCAGACCGTCGACGGCATCGAGTCCGACAGCACCCCCGTCACCCTCGACTACGGCCAGAACGCCGCCACCTTCACCAGCCCCACCGAAGGCGCCCAGGTCCCCGGCACCCCACTCCAGTTCACCGGCACCGGCACCCCCGGCGCCGACATCGAGATCCACGGCACCGACTTCACCCAGGACACCGCCATCGCCACCGCCACCGTCAAGCCCGACGGCACCTGGACCGCGACCAACACCACCATCACCCTCCCCCAGGGCCCCTACCAGTTCTGGACCCACCAACACACCAAGGGCGGCAAGGTCGGCTACTCCCACATCGGGGTGATCGTCGTCGCGCCGGCGCCGGTGCAGCCCGCGGCCCCGACGGAGGTGTCCGGGTACTTCCCTGCTGACAACTCCGCATGGGCCCACATCACCGGCGAGGGCATCACCCCCGGCGCCCTGGTCCAGATCAGACAGGGCACCACCCTCATCGCCTCGGGCACCGCGACCGGCACCACCTTCGACCTGCCCATCGACCCGTCCAGGACCGGGTACGGCACCCAGGACTTCACCGTCACCCAGACCGTCGACGGCATCGAGTCCGACAGCACCCCCGTCACCCTCGACTACGGCCAGAACGCCGCCACCTTCACCAGCCCCACCGAAGGCGCCCAGGTCCCCGGCACCCCACTCCAGTTCACCGGCACCGGCACCCCCGGCGCCGACATCGAGATCCACGGCACCGACTTCACCCAGGACACCGCCATCGCCACCGCCACCGTCAAGCCCGACGGCACCTGGACCGCGACCAACACCACCATCACCCTCCCCCAGGGCCCCTACCAGTTCTGGGCCCACCAACACACCAAGGGCGGCAAGGTCGGCTACTCCCACGTCACGGTCACCGTCCGGTGACGATCTCCGACATGTCCCATCGACTGCGGAGGAACCCGATGCGCGGGCACGTCCTGACGTCGTTCCTCGCCGCCGCCACCGCCGTGACACTCGCCGGGTGCTCGGACGGATCGGCAACCGACCGCCCGTCCGCCACTGCGACTGCGACTGCGACTGCGACTGCGACCACGGAGGCTCGGCAGACCCCGGTCCCACGGACCGCGATCACCGATCCGCCCATCGAGCAGGCCGAGGTGCACTGCGACGCGGGCAGGGCCGTGGTCGCCGACCACAACAACGAGGAGGTGACCGTGCCGGACTGCGAGGCCGTGGTGATCGACACCAGCAACGCACTCATCCACCTCGGCAGGACAGGGACACTGACCGTGTCCGGCGCGCTCAACGGGATCGACGCGACGTCGCTGTCGAAGGTGGTGCTCGACGGCGACGCCAACCGCGTCTCCACCCCCTCCGAGCCGCGCGTCGTCGACAACGGCGCGGCGAACTCGGTCCGGCACTGACCCGGACCGGCCGCGCCCGTGATCACCCGGAACCGCACGGAGGACCTCGACTGGCCGGACGCGCGCCGCCTCGGCACCGTTGCGTCGAGCGGCCTCCGTGCGGTTGCCACTTCCTGGGCGCGGTTCGTCGTGCAGTTCGCCACCATGGTCACGATCGCGCGCCTGATCGACCCCGGAGCGTACGGAGCGGCGACGACGCTGCTGGTCGCGGTCACCGGAGCCGAGGTCATCCGCTGCGGCGGTGTGACCTGGCTGATCGCCCACGAGACGCGACTCACGCCCGGCGCCGCCAGCGCACTGCACCGCCTGAGCCAGCTCGCGGGTGCGGCGGTCGCTGCGGTCTGGTGCCTCGTGGCCGCCCTCCCGGTCGCAGACAGCCTCCCCGGCGGACGGTGGGGGCCCGTCGCGATGGCCGTCGTCTTCCTCGCGGCGGGGTCCGGAGCCGTGCCGACCGCCGTCCTCGGCCGGAACCTCCGCACGGGCGCGATCGGCATCGCGGAACTCGTGGCGGCCGTGCTCTCCGCGGCCGCCGCGATCGCGCTCGCGGCGGCGGGCGGTGGTGGGACGTCCCTCCTCCTGCAGGCCGTGGTGTACGCGGTCGTGCTCCGCGCCGGGATCGCCGTGGTCAGTCCGTGGCGACCAGGACGGCGCGTGGCGGTGCGCGACCTGCGGGAGGAACTCGCCTTCGTCGGCAACGCCTGCCTGACGCAGCTGCTCGAGTGGGCGTCGCGCAGCCTCGACCGCGTCTTCGTCGCCGTCGTCTTCGGGCACGCGGCCGCAGGCCTCTACGTCCAGGCGAGTCAGCTCGTCATCCTGCCGCTCGAGCAGGTGACGGGACCGCTGCGGCGCTCCGCGGTCCCGGTGCTCGGACGACTCCGGGAGGACCCCGAGTCGTTCCGGCACACCCTCCGCGGCGTCCTCACCGTCGCGTGCGCTGTCCTCTGGCCGGCGTTCGCCGTCCTCGGCGTCCTCGGCCCCGCGGTGATCAGCCTCGTGTTCGGACCGGACTGGCTCGGCACCGTCCCGGTGTTCCGCGCGATGCTCCCCGCGGCGTTCGCCCTCGTGGTCGTCACCGTCACCGTCGTCCTCGCACACGCGTCCGGAGCGGCCGCGCACCAGACCCGGTGGGAACTCCGGGTCAGTCGACCCCTGACCGTCCTGGCCTTCCTCGGCGCGGCACCGCTCGGGTTCCGGACGATGGTGCTCGCCGTGTCCCTCGTGACGGTCGTGTCCGCGGTCCCCGGGTTCGTCGTCGTGGCCCGACGGACACCGGCACGCGCGGGCGACCTCGTCCGAGCGGTGTGGGCGCCCGCGCTCCTGGCGGTCGCCTGCGGCAGCGCCGCCACCCTGACCCGACACGCGGTGGCGCACCCCGGCACCGCGTTCGTCGTCGCGACCGGCGCCTCGCTCGTCGTCTGGGGAACGGGCCTCCTGGCCGTCCCGACGACACGGCGGCTCGCCGCACGCGCCCTGCGGAGGGGCGTGGCCCGGTGAGAGGCGGCGCGCCAGCGCATCCGGGCAGTGATCGGCGCACGTGCGCGAGCAGGGCGCGCTCGAGCTCGTCGACGACCACCTGCACCTCGTGGCGACGAGCCGCTGCCCGTGCCCGAACACCCATGGCCGCGCGACGACGAGCGTCGCCGAGCACCGCGACGAGGGCGGCGGCGAGCGCGTCGACGTCGGACGGTGGCACGAGCACGCCGTCCAGGCCGTCGGTGACCAGCTCCGCCGGCCCACCGCAGGCGCTCGCGATCACCACGCGACCAGCGGCCATCGCCTCGACGACGGTCTGGCCGAACCCCTCGGGGACCCGACTCGCCTGCACGACGACGGACGCCCGGGCGAGTTCCCCGGCGACGTCGGTGCTGTGCCCGACGAAGTCGACGGCGTCGCCGATCCCGAGCTCGGCGGCGAGGACCGGCAGGGAGCGGGCGAACTCCCGATCCGGCTCGAAGAGCGCGTCCCCGACGACACGGAGGCGGGCGGACGAGCAGGGGCGGGCAGCGCGGGCCGCGGCGAAGGCCCGGAGCACCACGTCCTGACCCTTCACCGCGGCGAGACGTCCGATGACGGTGACGGTGGGCTCGGCCGGTTCGTCCGGCACGGTCGCGGGGAGGTCGACCGGGCACCCCACCACGTCGACCGGGCCGCGGAACCGCCCGACGCTGGTGGCGGTCGCCCGCGAGTTGGCGATGAGCGCGGTCGGGAGGCTCGTGGCCGCGAACCGCAGGAGGCGGCTGTTCGACCGACGGCCACCCCCGGCGCCGATCACGCTGTGCAGGTGTGCGACGCAGGGCGTGCCGGTGAGCCGGGCAGCGATCCCGCCGTAGACGTGCGCCTTCGCCGAGTGCGTCGTGACGAGGCGGACCCCGCGAGCACGGCACAGTCGCGCGACCGCTCGCGCGGTCGACACCACGCCGGCGACCTTCCGCAGGGTCCCGACCGAGAGGGACGGCGTCCGGGAGCCGTGCCGGAGCGCCGCGGGCGACAGTGGGAGCACGACGCACTCCACCCCCGCGTCCTCGAGCGCTGCCGCCAGCGGACCGTGCTCGCCGAGGACGACGACCGGGTGGACGACCCGCAACGCACGGGTCACCCGGAGGAGGAACAGCTCCGCACCGGACAGCTGTGCCGAGTGGGTGAGGAAGGCGACCACCGGCGGCTCGGCGGCGGCGTCCGGCTCGGGGTCGACGAACGGGTCCGTCATGCTCGCATCCACGCGCGCACCTCCTGGCGGAAGCGCGCACAGCCGAAGGCCTCGGCGGCACGCCGGCACGCTGCCGGGTCGAGCCCCGTCGCGCGGTCGACCGCGTCGCGCAGGGTGGCCGGGTCGTGGTCGGGGATCCGGACCCCGCTGTCGTCGGAGACCGACTCCCGGGTCCCACCGCGGTCCCCGACGACCACCGGCGTCCCGACCGCGAGCGCTTCGATCGGCACGATCCCGAAGTCCTCGACGGCGGGGAAGACGAAGACCGACGCGCGTGCGAGCAGACAGGCGAGGAGCTGGTCGGACGGCGCGACGGCGAACCGGACGTCGGCCCCGGAGGCCGTGGCCAGGGCGCGGAGGCGGCCTTCGTCGGGACCACGTCCGGCAATGACGACCGGGCGTCCGGTCGCGGCGCCTGCCGTGATGGCGACGTCGATCCGCTTGTACGGCACGAAGCGCGACGCGGACAGGAGGAAGCCGTCGGGGAGCGCGTCGAGGAAGCGCCGTTCCTGCTCGTCGAGCAGGTCGACCTGCTCCGCGCCGGTGCGGACCCGCGTGATGTCCACCGGCGGGTGGATCACTGCGGCCTCCACACCCCAGGTCCGCGCGGCGCGCTCCTGCACGAAGGCGCTGGGGACGGCGAGGCGCCGCAGGGAGCTCCCGCTGCGGCGGTCGACCCACCGGAGCAACGGGGACGCAGCACGGGCCGGGAGGGACTGCCCACGGTCGTCGAGTCCGGGCTCCCAGATGTACCGCGCGGGCGTGTGCGCGTACACGAAGAGCCGTTCCGGCGGGACACCCGGGACCCGGACGTGGTGCGCGAACAGGTGCGAGCTCACGAGCGCCCAGTCGTGCTGCCCGAGACGGCGGGGTGCGGTGCGCCAGACGACCGGCATCGCCGGCAGCGCGACGACCTTGCGACCCCGCGACGGCAGTGCCGCCAGGGGCGTCTGGTGCACGCGGCCGGCCTCGTACCGCCCGGGATGGTCGTCCCAGAGCGTCAGGATGCCGGCATCGGGGTGCATCCGGGCGAACTCGTCGACGACGCGCTCGGCGCCTCCGATCCGTTCGATCCACTCGTGGACGATGAGTCCGGCACCACGCATCAGCGCTCCTCCCGGTCGTGGTGGACACCGACGACGGCGACGACGACGGGCATGAACGCGTCGACCATCCGTCGGACGCGCTGCCCCATGTCGGCGAAGTCCTGCTCGGTCCCACGGACGGGGTCGGGGACGTCCTCGGCGGACCGCCGGACCGCGGGCGACCGGCGATGCGCGAACAGCTCGTGCACGGGCAGCTCCGACTCACCGCACGTGGGCGGGCCGATCCGAGCGCGCTGCTCGGCCTCCCCGAGCGTGACGACCCGGCGGAGGCCCTCCGGCCAGCCGTCGAGGAGGTCCTGCCGGTGCCGGCGTTCCATGACGACGACGAGGTCCTGCGCACGCAGCAGCGCCACGTCCGCCCGGCGGGAGCGGTGTCGTCCGACCTCGGTGCGCTGCCGGTCCGTCGCGCAGAGGGCCCGGAGCCGAGGGTCGGCCCGCTGCCCGGGTGCCGCATGGGTCCCGGCACTCGCGACCCGGAAGCGGCCGGCCGCGTCGGGACCCACGTGGCCGCGGACGAGCACCTCGGCCCAGGGCGACCGGCAGACGTTGCCCTCGCAGACGACCAGCAGCCGGAACGGCGCGCTCATCCTGCCGCTCGCCGTGGGTGCGGACGGCCGGGACGACGACGGGTCCGCGCCGGGTCGGACGGCTCGTAGCCGTAGTACCGGGGCGTCCTCCGGGACGGGCGGACCCGGTTCGCGACGACCCCCACGACGCGGGCGCCGACGGCCCGCAGGCGTTCCACGCCGGTCCGCAGGTCGTGCGTCGTGAGGTGCCCGTCGACCGACCCGACGTAGAGGACGCTGCTCACCCGGGTGGCGAGCACGATGGGGTCGGTCACCGGCACGACCGGCGGGGCGTCGATGACGACGTAGTCGTACTGGGCCTGCAGGTCGGCGACGAGCACCTCCATCGCTCGTGACTCCAGGAGCTCGCTCGGGTTCGGCGGGACGCGGCCCGAGGCCAGGACGTGGAGGCCGCTCGTCCCGAGGGGTTGCAGCGCGTCCGCCAGCTCGATCTGGTGGGTCAGCAGCGTCGAGAGCCCCACGGCCCCCTCGAGCCCGAGGAGGTCCGCCGTCGTCGGTCGTCGGAGGTCGGCGTCGACCAGTACGACGCGGTGACCGCTCTCGGCGAGCATGAGGGCGAGGTTGACGGCGGTCGTGGACTTGCCCTCCCCCGGCACCGAGCTCGTCACGAGGACCGACTGGCTGCCGCCGTCGACGTTCGTGAACGTGAGCTGCGTCCGGAGTTGCCGGAACTGCTCGGCCTTCTCCGAGTAGCGGTTGTCCACCTCGACGAGCGGCGCGTCACTCCCGCTCGGGTCGAGGGGGATCTCCGCGAGCACGGTGCGGTCGACGGCCTGACGGAGCGCCTCGACGGACCGCACCTTCGTGTCGACCGTCTGCAGCAGGAGCGCGAGGGCGATCCCGCAGCCGAGCCCGCCGATGAGTCCGAGCACCAGGTCGACCACCGGACGGGGTGAGACCGGCTGGTCCGGCGTCTCCGCGCGTTGGAACACGCTGAGCTCGACGAGCGGCTTGCCGTCCTGGCCCGTCCGCTCGATCCCCCGCACCGCCGCGACGAGCCGGTCCGACACCGCGTCGGCGAGCGCCGCGGCCCGCTCGGGGTCGGTGTCCGCGGCGGTGATCGAGAGGATCACCGTGTCGCTGACCGCCTCCGCCGAGACCGCCTCCCGGAGCCGACCGAGGTCGGTGTCCACCCCGGCCTCCCGCGCGGCGGGGACGAGCACCCTGGGTGCGCGTGCGAGTTCCACGTACGAGGCGACCCGGGACTCGGAGAACGTCCCGCCCTGGGTCAGGTCCGTCACCGTCGCCCCTCCGACGGACACGAACACGGACGACTCCGCGAGGTACTGCGGCGTCGCGAGGACCGACACCGTGGCGCCTGCTGCGATGCCCAGCACCGTGAGCAGGACGATCCACCAACGCCGGCGGCGGACCACGGCGACGAACTGGGCGAGTGTCATGGGCCTCCCGACCGGTGGAACGTGACGTACAGTGTACGGGACATCACCGGCCGGGAGGACCATGACGTTGCTCGGAGGGCTGGCGCTGGCGTGCGCGGTCGTCGGCGTCGTGCTCCGCCGCCCGGCGCTCCGAGCGGTGGCACTGGGCTTCGGAGCCGGCGTCCCGGCGTCGGCGGGGATCGTCGTCGGGCCGGTCGCACTCTCCGTGTTCGTGGTCGTGGCGACGCTGGTGGCCTGCACGCCGGCGCCGCGGCGGGGCGCACCCCTGCAGGACGCCGCCGTGAGCCTGCTCGTCGCGTTCGGGGTCGTGGCCCTCGCGGTGACGGCGGTCGCGCCGTGGGTCTTCGCCGGCACACCGGTCCTCGAGCCGGGCAAGGGCGTCGACCTGCAGGTGCACGCGCCGTCCTCGCTGACCTTCACGATCGGCAACGCCGCACAGTGCGTCTACCTGGTCACCGCCGTCGCCGCCGCGCGGTTCCTGTGGCGGACCGGGACGGCCCGGCTCGCGCTGTCGGTCGCCGCGTGGACCGGCACGGCACTCTCCGCGGTCCGGGGCGTCCTCCGGGTGCTCGGCATCGACCGCACCGCGTGGGTCTTCGACACCCTCGGCGGCACCTACTCGGGCGAGGGGGACACGCGGCTCCGCGGGGTGTTCGCGGAGCCGAGCGAGCTCGCCGCGTTCTCGCTCGCCGTCGTCGCGATCGCCGCCGTCCGGACGGCACGCGCACCCGGCAGTGCACAGCGGAGCACGTCCGGTCTGCTGCTCGTCGTGGCGGGCGGGGACCTCCTCGCCTCCGCCTCCGGGACCGCGGTCGTCGCGGGCTGTCTCGTCGGGGTCGGCCTCACCGCGGTCTTCCTCGTCCGGTTCGTCCGGTCCGGCGGCGCGCACGTCGCACCGGTCGTGTTCACGACCCTCGCCGTCGCGTTCGTCGCGGTCGCCGCCGGGCCGGAGTCCGTCGCCCCGGCAGCGGAGATCGTCACGGACAAGCTGACGAGCCAGTCGCTCGACGCCCGGAGTGCTGCCGACGCGATCGGGATGACCGTCCTCACGGACACGCGGGGGTTCGGCGCCGGCCTCGGCAGCAACCGGTCGTCGTCGTTCCTCGTGACGCTGCTGTCCACCACCGGGATCGCCGGCACCGGTCTCCTCGTGGTCGCCCTGCTCGTCCTCCTCCGGCGGTGTGCCCACACGGCGGCAGCGGCCCCGGCCGCGGCCGGGCTCTTCGGGCTCCTCGTCGCGAAGGCCGTCTCGGCCCCGGACCTGAGCACCCCGCTGCTGTGGATCCTCATCGCGACGTGCATCGACGTCGGCGCCGAGCGCGCACGCTCGGGAACCCTCGCGGCATCATCCACAGGAATACGGAATGTCTGACAATCGGCGCTTGGCTGGTCAGGCTGGTCCCGTGACCACCACCAGTCCGCACCCGAGCCGCTCCGTCGGCGTCCAGGCGCTCCGCTTCGTGTCCGCGCTGCTCGTCGTCGCCGCGCACGTCCCGCCGTACGTCCGGGACCGGACACACTCCACACCCCCGGCGTTGCCGACGCAGTTCCTCGGCGAACTCGGCGTGTCGGTGTTCTTCGCGATCAGCGGGTTCGTCGCCGTCGTGACGACCCGGCGGCACCCGCGGGGCGGCGCCCGCCGGTTCGCGTACCGCCGCCTGCTCCGCATCGTCCCGCTCGCCTGGTTGCTCCTGACGGCCAAGCTCGCCGTCGGACTCGTGGCCCCCGGGCTCCTCGAGCGGTTCCGGCCGGACACCTGGTACGTCGTCGCCTCCTACGCGTTCCTGCCCGCTCGGGGTCCGGACGGTCAGGTGCAACCGCTGCACACGGTGATGTGGACGCTCTCCTTCGAGCTGTTCTTCTACGCGGTGGTCACGGTCGCGCTCGTGGCACGGCGCGACCCGCTGACGGTGGTGGCACCCGTGATGACCGTCCTCGCCTGCGCCTCCGTGTTCCGGCCCGAGCACTGGCCCGCCTGGCAGTTCCACGCAGACCCCTACGTGCTCCTCTTCGTGGTCGGCATGGTCCTCGCCCACGTCGCCCACGGCACCGCGACGCCGCGCACCACCGCCTGGGGCGTCGTCGCCGTGACCGTGTGGACCACCGCGATGCTGGTCACCCCGACACCGGCGCACTCGACCGTGCTCCTGCTCCCGGCCGCCACCGCGGCCCTCGCGCTCACGCTGCTGGTCGAGCGACGCATCCCCGAGCGGCTCCGCCCTGGCCTCGGCTCCCTGGGGGACGCGTCGTACGCGCTCTACCTCGTGCACCCGTTGACGACGCCCGCCGTCATCGCCGTCGCGGCACTGGTCCTGCCGCCCACGACGCCCTGGGCGGTGTTCGGGCTCATCGGCGTCGTGGCCGCCGTGCTCTCCGGCCTGAGCGTGTGGTCAGCGGTGGACCGGCCCCTCATGCGACGCGTCGGGCTGGGGCCGCCCGGGGCACGGCGAGGCCGTCGCACCGGGCGGCACCGGTCGGCCGGTCCGGCGAGTCCGGCTGGTCCGGGCGGTCGAGGCGGCCCGGGTGGCGCCGGAGTTCAGAGCGCGTTCGCGCGCGCGACTCCCCCGTACCAGTGCGCCGACGGCTTCGGCGTCCGCTCGAACGTCTCCCGGTCCCAGGCGACGAGCCCGAAGGTCGGTCGGAACCCGGACGCCCACTCGTAGTTGTCGAGGAGGGACCAGTGCTGGTACCCGAGGACCTCGATGCCGTCCTCGATGCAGCGGTGGATCCCCTCGAGGGCGCCCTGCGTGTAGGCGATCCGGCGGGCGTCGTCCGCGGTGGCGATGCCGTTCTCGGTGATCATCAGCGGCACGTGGCCCGAGCGCTCCCACGCGCTGCGGAGTCCGTCCGCGGCGGCCTCCGGCCAGAACTCCCAGCCGGTCAGGGTCGTCTCCACGTCGTCCGCCACCGGCACCGGACCGGAAGCGCCGATGAACGTGCGCGTGTAGGCCTGCACGCCGAGGAAGTCGTCACCGGCGGCCTGCTCGAGGTACCAGTCGTCGCGCGGGTGGCCGTACTCGCGGAGCATCTGCTCGGAGCCGGGCTCGCCGTTCGCGCGGAACGCCTGGGTCGCGATGGTCCAGCCGGACTGGATGCCGGGTACCTGCGACAGGACCTCGCGGGAGCGCTTGTGCGATGCCAGCAGCGCGTCGGCGACACCGAGGTCGGGGTTGGGGAGGCCGTACGCCACGAGGTTCGCGGCGTCCTCGCCCCCGGCGAGCATCGCGGCGATGTTCGGCTCGTTGATCGTGCAGACGTAGCGGACGCCGTCCTGCACGACGGGGAGCGCAGCCTCGGTGTAGCGGGCGAACAGGTCGGCGGCGTCGGGAGCCCGCCAGAAGCCGTCGCGCTCGAACCACCGCGGGACGGTGAAGTGCATGAGCGTGACGATCGGTTCGATGCCGGCCTCGTGGCAGGCCTCGACCATGCGGCGGTAGTGGTCGACTTCAGCGCGGGAGACGTGTCCGCGCTCGGGTTCGATGCGTGCCCACTCGATGCTGAACCGGTAGGAGTTCAGGCCGAGGTCGGCGGCGATCCGGATGTCCTCGCGGTACCGGTGGTAGCTGTCCGCGGCGTCGCCCGAGGGTTCGACGATGGTGGTGTCCGGCGCGTGCTCGTGCACCCACCAGTTGCTGTTGACGTTGTTGCCCTCGATCTGGTGGGCGGCGGTGGCGGCACCCCAGAGGAAGCCGTCGGGGAACTGCAGCGTGGTGATGATGGGTCCTTTCAGTGCAGCGACAGGAAGTCGTCGAAGAGCGCGATGGTCGCGGCCGGGTTCTCGACGTGCGGGCCGTGGTGGCTGGTGGGGACGACCTCGTAGCGAGCGCCGGTGTCCTCCGCCATCTGCCGCTGCCACGGGATCGGCCAGGCGCCGTCCCACTCGCCGTGCGCCACGAGGACGGGGAGCCCGGTCGCGCGGAGCTCGGCGGACGAGTCGGTGTGGTCCTCGAGGACGTGCCCGCCGGCGACGACGCTCAGCGGGCTCGTCGCGTCGAACCGGTCGCGGACCATGCGGACGTCGTCGGGGAGCTCGTCGTCGGGTCGGTACGCCCAGAGCGGGTTCGTCGCGTCGAACAGCGTGCGGAGGTTGCCGCCGGTGTCGTGCAGGATCGTCAGCTCGGTGACCTTGCGGTAGGGCCAGCCGTACGGGCCGGAGCAGAACTGGACGACGCTCCGGAACGACTGCGGGGACGCGATCGCGGCCGCGCGGGCGATGACGCCGCCCAGTGAGTGCCCGATCAGGTGCACGGGTGCGCCGTCGTCGAGCAGGGC
This sequence comes from Microbacteriaceae bacterium PS02332, assembly GCA_029959645.1. Classification (GTDB taxonomy): domain Bacteria; phylum Actinomycetota; class Actinomycetes; order Actinomycetales; family Microbacteriaceae; genus Curtobacterium. The sequence continues at coordinate 14,629 of JASCOJ010000074.1, forward strand.
TGCCACCCGGACGACGTCGGCAGCCTCCTCGTCGAGCGAGTACTCGGCCGGCGAGGTCGGCGCGGCCGAGTCGGCCTGACCGCGGCGGCTGATCGCGACCGCGGTCCAGCCGGCCTCGCCCAGGAGCGGCATGAAGGTGCGCCAGTCCTCCTTCGAGCCGGTGTAGCCGGGGACGACGAGCACGACGCCCTTCGACGGCCCGTCCGGGACCGCCCGGTAGGCGGTGAGCCGCCCGACGGGCAGGTCGATGCCGACGACGTCGACGCCCTCGGGCGTGGGGACGTGGCCGAAGGCCGGAACGGACGGGAAGTCGAGCAACGTGGTCATGCGAGCAGTGTCCGCCGCGGGTTCGGCACCGCGTCCAGCAGCGCGACCGTGTAGTCGTCCTGCGGATGCTGCAGCACCTCGGCCGTCCGACCCCGCTCGACCACGGCCCCGTCGTGCAGCACCATGACGTCGTCGGTGATGAGCCGCGCGCTCAGCAGGTCGTGCGTGATGTAGAGGAGCGAGACGCCCCACTGCTCGCGCAGGTCCTCGAGCAGCGCGAGCACGCCGGCACGGAGCGTGACGTCGAGCATCGACACCGGCTCGTCGGCGATGATCACCTGCGGGTCGCTCGCGAGGGCCCGGGCGATGACCACGCGCTGCCGCTGTCCGCCGGAGAGCTGGTGCGGGAGCTTCTGCGCGAACTGCTCGACCGGCGTCAGCCCCACGGTCTCGAGGATCTCGAACATGCGGCGGCGGGCATCGCGGCCCCGGAGGGTGGTGTGGTTCGCGATCGGCCGGGACAGCGTGTACTCGACGGTGTGCAGCGGGTTGAGCGCCGCGTACGGGTCCTGGAACACCATCTGCACCTCGGAGCGCAGGTCCTTCAGCCCGCGTCTCCCCAGACGAGCCACGTCGGTGTCGCCGAACCGCACCGTGCCCGAACTCGGCCGCTCGACGCCGGTGAGCATCTTCGCGATGGTCGACTTGCCCGAGCCGGACTGGCCGACGAGGGCGAGCGACTGCCCGGGCTCGAGGGTGAACGACACGTCGCGCACCGCCTGGACGGGCTGCTCGCCACGGCGGGGTGCCGGGTACGTCTTGACGAGGTGGTCGACGACGATCGGGTTCTCCGCCGCCGACCGCTCACGCGATCCGACGGTGGCGAACGACGAGGTCGTCTGCTGCCGGGAGACCGAGCGCTGCGACCGATCGGGGAACCCCGGCAGCGACACGACCTCCGCGCGGGGGTCGGCGTAGTGCGACAGCAGCATCCTCGTGTAGTCGTCCTGCGGGTCACGGAGGACCTCGACCGAGCGGCCGTCCTCGACGATCCGCCCCTCGTGCATGACGAGCACGCGCTCGGTCGCCTCGAGCACGATGCCGAGGTCGTGGCTGATGAGGATCGCCGTGAAGCCCTCGGAGCGTTGGAGCTCGATGATCGTGTCCATCACGGCGTGCTGCACGAGGACGTCGAGGGCCGTGGTCGGCTCGTCGAACACCATGAGCTGCGGCTCGAGCGACAGTGCGAGGGCGATCGAGACGCGCTGCCGCATGCCCCCGGAGAGCTCACCGGGGTACCGCGCCAGCATGGTCTCGGGCAGCTTCACCTTGCTGACGAGCTCCCGCATCCGGGCGTCCCAGCGCTCGCGCGGCACGTGGCCGTGCGCCCGGAAGACGTCGATGAAGTGGTTGCGGATCGTGCGCACCGGGTTGAGCGCGTTCATCCCGGACTGCAGCACCATCGCGAAGCCGCCCTGGCGCTGCTGGCGGAGGGCCTCCTCGTCGAGGTCGCGGATGTCGTTCCCCGCGAAGACGATGCTGCCGCCGTTGGTCCGCGCCGGCGGCTTCTGCAGCCGGGTGAGTGCGTAGCCGAGGGTCGACTTGCCCGATCCGGACTCGCCGACCAGGCCGACGAACTCGCCCTTGCGCAGGCGGAACGAGACGTGGTCGACGGCCTGGACGGCCGTCTGGCCGGCCGACTCGTAGACGACCGACAGGTCGCGGACGTCGAGCAGGACGTCCTGCTGGGTCGTGCCGGATGGGGGGAGGGGCGGGGCGGGGCCGCCCCCCCCCCGCCCGCCCCGCCGGTGCGGGGGGGGCCCGGC
>JASCOJ010000075.1 GCA_029959645.1 Microbacteriaceae bacterium PS02332
GTGCCAGCTGGCACCGCGCCTCCCGTTCGTCGCGTCCGGGGACGCTTACTTCGACTGGAGCAGTCGGCTCGACTCGTCGTGCCACTCGATGGCGGTCGCGGCGAGCTTGTCCTTGAACTCGGCGCCGTGGTGGGCGCAGAAGTAGAGCTCACCGCTGGACATGGTGGCGCGGATGTAGGCCTGCGCACCGCAGCTGTCGCAGCGGTCGGCTGCGGTGAGCTGGTTGTTGCTGAGGTCGTCGACGGAGAGGTCCTGCACGGTCTGGTTCATTGCTGTGCTCCTCACGGAATCGCAGTTCGGTGCCGGGGTGGTGCACCCATTCCAACACGTGACGGCTGACAGCACGGCATCCGGAGGGCCCTCGTTCGCTGAGCGCGGAGCGGTTGTCCCCAGTCCGAGGCGCGCCGTCCGGAGCGCGCGGCGGTGTCGGAGGCGCTGGGTAGGCTCCCCGGGTGAGCTCCGACTACTCCGCACGCCATCTCTCCGTCCTCGAGGGGCTCGAGGCGGTCCGGAAGCGTCCCGGCATGTACATCGGGTCGACCGACTCCCGCGGGCTCATGCACTGCCTGTGGGAGATCATCGACAACTCCGTCGACGAGGCCCTGGCCGGGCACGGCGACGAGATCGCGATCCAGCTCCACCCGGACGGCTCGGTCGAGGTGCGGGACACCGCGCGCGGGATCCCGGTCGACCTCGAGCCGAAGACCGGACTGACCGGCGTCGAGGTCGTGTTCACGAAGCTGCACGCCGGCGGCAAGTTCGGCTCCGGGTCCTACGCGGCGTCGGGCGGTCTGCACGGGGTCGGCGCATCGGTCGTGAACGCACTGTCGGAGCGGCTCGACGTGGAGGTCGACCGCGGCGGCAAGACGTACGCCATGTCGTTCCGTCGGGGTGAACCGGGTGTCTTCGACGACTCCGCGGGCATCGGCCCGGACGCGCCCTTCGCCCCCTTCACCTCGGGCAGTGAGCTCCGCGACGTCGGCAAGGTCAAGCGGGGCGTGACCGGCTCGCGTGTGCGCTACTGGGCCGACCGGCAGATCTTCACGAAGGACGCCGCGTTCAGCACGGACGACCTCGTCACCCGGGCGCGGCAGACGGCGTTCCTCGTCCCCGGCCTCGGCATCACGATCACCGACGCCCGCACCGCCTCGATGGACGCGGCCGCCGCCCGGGCCGAGGCGACCGGCACGGCGATGGTGCCCGGACCAGTGGTCGAGCGCTTCCGGTACGAGGGCGGCATCGGCGAGTTCGTCGAGCACCTGGCGGTCGACGCGCCCGTCACCGACGTCTGGCGCATCCAGGGCTCGGGGACGTTCACCGAGACCGTGCCGATGCTCGACGACAAGGGCCACATGGTCTCGACGTCGGTCGAGCGGACGTGCGAGGTCGACATCGCGCTCCGCTGGGGCAGCGGCTACGAGACCGTCTTCCGCAGCTTCGTCAACATCATCGCGACGCCCAAGGGCGGCACGCACCAGGCCGGCTTCGAGTCCGGTCTCGTCAAGGCCGTGCGGACCCAGGTCGAGGCGAACGCCCGCAAGCTCAAGGTCGGGCAGGACAAGCTCGACAAGGACGACGTCCTCGCCGGGCTCACCGCGGTCCTGACCGTCCGCCTGCCCGAGCCGCAGTTCGAGGGGCAGACGAAGGAGGTCCTCGGTACCCCGGCGGTCCGGAAGATCGTCGACCAGGTCGTGACGAAGCAGCTCACCGAGGTCCTGACGTCGACGCAGCGCACCGAGAAGGCCCAGGCCGCGACCCTGCTCGAGAAGGTCGTCGCCGAGATGAAGACGCGCATCTCGGCGCGGGCGCACAAGGAGACCCAGCGCCGGAAGAACGCGCTCGAGAACTCCTCGCTCCCGACGAAGCTCGCCGACTGCCGCTCCCAGGACACCGAGGGCACCGAGCTCTTCATCGTCGAGGGCGACTCGGCGCTCGGCACCGCCAAGCTCGCGCGCAACAGCGAGTACCAGGCGCTGCTGCCGATCCGCGGCAAGATCCTCAACGTCCAGAAGGCCTCGGTCTCGGACATGCTGTCGAACACCGAGTGCGCCTCGATCATCCAGGTCGTCGGTGCCGGGTCCGGGCGGACGTTCGACATCGACCAGGCCCGCTACGGCAAGATCATCATCATGTCCGACGCGGACGTCGACGGGGCGCACATCCGGACGCTGCTGCTGACGCTGTTCTTCCGGTACATGCGGCCGATGATCGAGCAGGGCCGGGTGTTCGCCGCCGTGCCGCCGCTGCACCGGGTCGTGGTGGTCAACCGGGGCAAGCCGAACGACACCCTGTACACGTACTCCGAGCAGGAGCTGCAGGCGGTGCTGAAGAAGCTCGCGAAGTCGGGGAAGAAGTACCAGGAGCCGATCCAGCGCTACAAGGGCCTCGGGGAGATGGACGCCGACCAGCTCGCCGAGACCACGATGGACCGGGCACATCGGACGCTCCGCCGGGTGAACGTCTCCGACGCCGAGGGCGCCGCGAAGGTGTTCGAACTGCTCATGGGCAACGACGTGGCCCCGCGCAAGGAGTTCATCCTCGCCGGCGAGGGCCTCGACCGCGAGCGCATCGACGTCTGACGCCGCCCGCTGACGCCGCCCGCTGACGCCGCTGTCTCGGCGAGCAGGCGGCGGCACGGCCGGCCTCCGGTCAGTCGGCGACGGGCTCCCCGTCGGCGGCGGGTTCCGCGGCCGCCGCGGGCTCGGGGCCGTCGGCCCGGGCACCGTCGACCGCTGCCGCGCTCCCGCCGATCGAGCCAATGAGGGCGTCGAGCGGACTGCCCGACCCGTCGCGCTTCGACAGCCAGTCCGGCAGGGTCCGCGCGGCCCCGTCCGTCCCGACCGCGTGCGGCGGCGCGATGCCCGCCCACGCGACGCTCAGCCCGTCCTCACCCTTGAGGAACGCGTGCGCCCGGACGCCCTGCGTCCCACGCCCCTTGACCGGGAACTCGGTCAGCGCCGAGACCTTCGCGCGCCCGGCGTCGGTGCCCGGGAGCGCCGAGGACGTGGTCGAGACGGTGGCGACCACGGCGTCCTCGGAGCGGGCGACCGTGCCGAACCAGATCACTGATGCGCCGGCGGCGAGGGCCACCCCGGCGACCCCGCTCGCAGGGAGCCCCTGCGGGCGCACGGCGGCGGCGGGGAAGCGGAGGAGCTGCGCGTTCCCGGTGATGAACACGAGGTCGTCCGTCTCGGGCGACTGGGCAGCGCCGACGACGCTGTCGCCCTTCTTCAGCGCGATGACCTGGACCTCGGGCTTGTCCGGCCACACCCCGGCGACCACGCGTTTCACCACGCCCTGCGCGGTGCCGATCGCGAGCGAGTCGGTGGCACCCTCGGACAGGTCGATGAGCGCGACGACGGTCTCGGACACGGGCGTACCGAGGTACTCCGACACCCGGACACCGGCATCGAGCCGGACGGCCGCCGGCGGCACCGCGGGCACGTCGACGGGGGAGAACCGCACCACCCGGCCGGCGGCGGTCAGCGCGCCGAGCTGCCCGCGGACGGTGCTGACCACGGCGGACCGGACGGCGTCGTGCTTGGAGCGCTTCGGGACCCGGACGATGCCGGACTCCGTCTCGGGCACGTCGACCCGGACGAGCCTGCCCGTGGTCGACAGCAGGACGCGGCACGGGGCGTCGGCGACCTGGAGGTCCTCGGTGGCGACGGCGGCCTTGCGGCCACCGCGGACCGGGGCGTCGGCCTCGGTGAGGAGCGTGCGGCGCGGGGTCGCGAACCGGTCGGACACCTCGACGAGTTCGACGGCGACCTGGGTGCGCAGGCGGTCGTCGGACGCCAGGAGGTCCTCGAGCGCGGCGATGTCGGCGAGCAGCTGGTCGCGCTCGCCCTCGAGCTCCATCCGGGAGAACTTGGTCAGACGGCGGAGTCGGAGTTCGAGGATGTACTCGGCCTGCACCTCGGACAGGTCGAACACGTCGCGGAGCCGGGACCGCGCGGCCTCGGAGTCGTCGGAGGTGCGGATGACCTGGATGACCTCGTCGATGTCGAGGATCGCGATGAGGAGGCCCTCGACGAGGTGCAGGCGTTCGCGGCGTCGGGCCAGGCGGTACTCGGAGCGCCGGGTGACCACCGAGATGCGGTGTCGCACGTAGACGTCGAGGAGCTCCCGCAGCCCCAGCGTCCGGGGGGAGCCGTCGACGAGGGCGACGTTGTTGATGCCGAAGCCCTCCTCGAGCGGGGTGTGCTTGTACAGCTGCTCGAGGACGGCGGTCGCGTTGAAGCCCGACTTGATCCCGATGACCAGCCGGAGCCCGTGGTTGCGGTCGGTCAGGTCGTTCACGTCGGAGATGCCGACGAGCTTCTTCGCCTGCACCCCGTCCTTGATCTTCTCGATGACCCGCTCGGGGCCGACGAGGTAGGGCAGCTCGGTGACGACGAGGCCGGTCTTCCGGGGCGTGAGGTTCTCGACGGAGACCTTCGCCCGGGTCCGGAAGGTGCCGCGACCGGTCGCGTAGGCGTCCCGCACCCCGGAGAGCCCGACGATCGTGCCGCCGGAGGGCAGGTCGGGGCCCGGCACGAACTCCATCAGGTCCTCGAGGGACGCGTCCGGGTGCAGGAGCAGGTGCTTCGCGGCCTCGACGACCTCGCCGAGGTTGTGCGGCGCCATGTTCGTCGCCATGCCCACCGCGATGCCGGAGGCGCCGTTCACGAGCAGGTTCGGGAACGCCGCCGGGAGGACGCTCGGCTGCATGATCTGGTTGTCGTAGTTCGGCACGAAGTCGACGACGTCCTCGCCGAGGTGCTCCGTCATCGCCATCGACGGCTCGGCCAGCCGGGCCTCGGTGTACCGCGCCGCGGCGGGGCCGTCGTCGAGCGAGCCGAAGTTGCCGTGCCCGTCGACCAGTGGCACGCGCATGGTGAACGGCTGCGCGAGGCGGACCAGGGCGTCGTAGATCGCGCCGTCGCCGTGCGGGTGCAGCTTGCCCATCACCTCGCCGGTGACGCGCGCGCTCTTCACGTGACCGCGGTCGGGCCGCAGCCCCATCTCGGCCATCTGGTACAGGATGCGGCGCTGCACGGGCTTGAGGCCGTCACGCGCGTCCGGGAGGGCGCGGGAGTAGATGACGGAGTAGGCGTACTCGAGGAACGACCCCTGCATCTCCTCGGAGACGTCGACGTCCTCGATGCGCTCACCGTCGGGGAGGCCGACTGTGTCCGTGCGTGCCATGGCACCTTTCTGGGAGAGTGGTTGCGTGCCTCCCAGCGTACCGACGGCCCCCGACGGCGCCGCGAACCTCGCCGACGTCCTCCCGAGCTGTCTCGTGGCGCTCGGCGCCGCCGACCTGCCGTCGTTGCAGGCGGACGGCCTGGAGGCCCGGATCGCCCTCCGCCCCGCCCGTTCCGCGGTCGTCGTCCTGGTCGACGGGCTCGGCGCGTCCGTCCTCGCCGCCCGCGCCGGCCACGCCCGGTTCCTCACCGGGACGAAGAAGCGCCTCCGGAGCGGCTTCCCCTCGACGACCGCGGCGGCCCTGACGACGCTCACCACGGGCCGCTCGCCCGGGACGCACGGCGTCGTCGGGTACAGCGGGTGGGACCCGGACGGCGGCCGGGTCGTCAACCAGCTCAGCGGGTGGGACGACGAGGTCCCCACCGGCTGGTTGCGGTCGCCCACGCTCTTCCCGGCGGCGGCTGCGGCCGGCGTCGACCCCGTCGTGGTCGGTCCGGCGCGCTACCGGTCGTCGGGGATGACCGCGAACGTGCTCGGGGGTGCCCGCTACGAGAGCGCGGACACGATCGCCGACCGGGTCGACGCGGCCCTCGCGGTCACCGCGACCGGGCGGTCCCTCGTGTACCTCTACGTCCCCGAGCTCGACTCGATCGCGCACCGGCACGGCTGGCAGTCCGACCGCTGGACCACGGCACTCGAACGGCTCGACGGTGAGCTGGCGCGCCTGGCCGCCGGGGTCGCCGCCGACGTCGGGGTCCTCGTCACCGCCGACCACGGCATGCTCGACGTGCCGCCGGAGTCGAACGTGTCGATGGACCCGGTCCTCCTCGTGGACGTCGTGGGCGTCGCCGGGGACCCGCGGTGCCGTCAGCTCACCGTGCGGCCCGGCACGGACGTGCCCGCGCTGGTGGCGGCCTGGCGGTCGTCGCTCGGCAAGCGCGCGTACGTCGCCGGCAAGGACGAGGCCGTCGCCGCCGGGTGGTTCGGTGCCGTCACCGACGCGGTCCGGCCTCGGATCGGCGACGTCGTCGTCGTGGCGCGCGGCTCGTGGGCGTTCAACGACGACCGCGAGGTGCCCGACGGCGTGCAGCCCGGCCGGATGGTCGGGCAGCACGGCGGCCTCACCGACGACGAACTCATGGTCCCGCTGCGCCTCGCCGGCGCCTTCGCGAGCTGACCGGCCCCGGACGCAGACCACCCCCGGCACGCACGATGCGTGTCGGGGGTGATCGGGCCTCCACCGCGAACGGTCAGGCCATGTCGTCGTCGGGACGCGTGCCGAACACGATCTCGTCCCAGCTGGGCATCGCCCGCCGGGTGCGCTTGCGCCGGTCGGAGCGACCGTCGCCGTCGGACGACGCCGAGGACCGGGTGGTGTCGGGCTGCGGTGCCGTGTCGTGCTCGTCCATGCCCTGCAGCGGGATGTCGACGACGCCGGACGCGCGCTGGTCGTCCTGTTCGCTGAACGACGCCGCCTCCCGCTCACCGCGGCGGCGGCGCAGGGCCTCGAGGAGGTCGGCGGTCTCGTTGCCCGGCGCACGCTCCTCGACGTAGTTCGTCCCGATCCGGGGGAGCTGCGGGCGGAGCGACGCGCGCTGCTCCGCGGGCTCCTGTCGGCTGGTCCTGGGTTCGTCGGCCTGCGGCGCCACGGGCTGCTCGACCTGGAAGGCCCCGGAGTCGAAGCGCGTGCCGTCGTCCTCGGGCTGCTCGGCCTCGACGGCGCGCAGGCGGGGGGCGATGCCCTCGTCCTCGGCCCGCGAGAGGCGGTGCGCGTCACCGTTGTCCGGCACGAGCGTGGCGGTCTTGGGGTCGAACCGCCACTGCGCGTCGTGCTCGACCTCGGCCGCGGTGTAGCGGACCTGCACCTGCCAGCCGTTCTCGGGGTGCTTCCAGCTCGCCCAGGCGATGTCGGTGGCGTCGCCGGCCTCGAGCTTGGCGGTGATGGCGTCGCCGAAGGTGTCCGGTGCGGCGTCGTCGGCCGGGGTGACCGGGACGCGGCGGGCGGCGTCGAGCACGAAGGCACGCTCGGCGAGCACCGGGCCCTCGAAGCGGCGGATGGACTCGACCTCGACGCCGTAGGCCGCCGCGACGTCGGCCGCGTCGGCGCCGCCGCGGATCCGGGCCTGCACGTCCTTCGGTGAGACGCGCTTCTGCGGCGTCGCGTCCGGGTTCGCCTGGCGCACCTGCCCGGCGAGCGACGCCGTGACCGGCAGTCGGAACTCGGTGCCGCCGTCGGTGGCGAGCAGGAGTGACCCGGGTTCGACCCCGATGACTCTCAGGTCCAGCATGGTTCCGCCCTCCGCAGCGTGCGTACGGTCGTGCCTCGTACCCGGGAAGTATGCAGGTCCGCCGCGCGGTTCCGGGGGAGGCGCACGGCGTGCCGTCGATGCCGGCCGGGCCGCGGGCGGAGCGACGACACGCCGGTGCCACATCGGGGCCGGACAGCGGGAATGGCCCGGTCCGTCGCCGGGTTGCAGCGCCCGACGGACTGTCCGGGTCGCCGGTTTGCGATCGGACGGCCCGTGGTGCAAACTGTCGCCGCCGATCACGGCGACGACCTCTCGAACAGAGAAATGGATGGGCATGGCCACCGATTACGACGCCCCTCGGAAGACCGAAGACTCCTCTGACTCGGAGTCCATCGAGGCCCTCAAGGAGCGCGTTCCCGACAAGATGTCGGGCGTCGTCGACGACGACTCGGACAACCCGGGCAGCTTCGAGCTGGCCGGTCAGGACCTCAGCGACGTCGACCTCGACGTCGTGGTCCTCCCGCCGCAGGTCGACGAGTTCACGTGCGTCGAGTGCTTCCTCGTGAAGCACCGTTCGCAGCTCGACCACGAGACCAAGCTCGGCGCGGTCTGCATGGAGTGCGCTTCGCTCTGAGGGCGGTCCGTCGGGGCGCACGCCCCGACACCACACGTGGAACGGCCCCTGTGCGCTGGGCACCCGGCGGTGGTCGTTCCCCCCGCGGGCCGGCCCGGGGGCGGGGGCGCCCCCCCCCCCACCCCCCCCCGGGGCCCGGCCGGTGGCCGCGGCCCCGGGGCCGTTCGTCGTCCCCGCGGCGGGACGGACGCGGGCGGCGGGACGGCGGGCCCCGGGCCTCCCGGCCGACCGGAGGGCGTCAGGACGTCAGGACGTCAGGGCCTTCGTCACGGCCTGCGGGTCACGAACGCTGACCAACCAGTACGGCGTGGGGTCGGCGTCGTCGCGGACCTCGACCCGGACGACGCCGTGCACGTAGCCACGGAAGAGCGTCCACGCCCGGGCGTCGAGCGCCGGGCCGCGCTGCGTCGTCGCCGCGGCGCCGGTGAAGCCGGCGACCTCGCCGACCACCGAGCGGGGGAGGCGTGCCCGGCCGGCCCGGAACTCGGTCTCGGTGACCTCGACCACGGGCGCGAGTGCCCAGAGCAGGACGAGGACGCCGATCTCCATCCCGATGGCGACGAGCACGCCCGTCGTCACACTGATCGGCAGGAAGACGAGCAGGCTCGCCGGGATCACGAGGGCCGTCGCCAGGTACAGGGCCGGCGGCGCCCACAGACGTTCGCGGTACACGGTCACCCCTCCATCCCACCACGAGCCGAGCGGTGCCTCCTGACAGGTCACGGAACGGTCACGGACTGCACTACCCTCGTCTCGTGACCGAACCAGTCGACGTGCCCTGGACCGGAGCGACGGCTCCCGCCTTCGCCCATCCCGGCGACGCCGGCGCGGACCTCGTCTCGGCCGAGGCCGTCGAGCTCGCCCCCGGGGAACGCCGGCTCGTCGGCACGGGCGTGCGGATCGCGCTCCCGGAGGGCCACGCCGGGTTCGTCGTGCCCCGGAGCGGCCTCGCGGCGAAGCACGGCATCACGATCGTGAACGCACCGGGCACGATCGACGCGGGCTACCGCGGCGAGCTCAAGGTGGCGTTGCTGAACACCGACGCGACCGAGTCCTACGCGGTGCAGATCGGCGACCGGATCGCGCAGCTCATCGTGCTGCCCGTGCCGCAGGTGCGCTTCACCCGGGTCGACGAACTGCCGGACGGCGTCCGCGGCGAGGGCGGGTTCGGCTCGTCCGGCTACGGGGACCGTCAGACGGACACCGCTGCGGCGTACGGTGTCGACGAGGTCGGGACCGACGGACAGGACGGTGCGGCACCGCCCACCGGCATCATCGACGAGGACGGTGCGGCACAGCCCACCGGCACGGGCGCACAGGCCCAGGAAGGGACGCGAGCATGAGGATCGGACGCCGCAAGCGCGACGAGGTCGAGATCGCCGAGGCCGTGGCCGGGGACGTCGAGGTCGGGGCCCCGACGCCGGAGGTCGAACTCGCCGACGAGGCCGACGCCGGGCTCGACGAGGTCGTCGCCACCACGTCGACGGACAAGTCGGCCCCGGCCGACCGCGACGAGAACGGCCCGCTCGACGAGACCGAGGCGAACCTGGTCCGTCCGTACGTCGACCTGGGCGGCGTGAAGATCCTGCCGCGCGAGGGGCTGCACCTGCGCCTCGAGGTCGAGGAGGACTCGCAGCGCGTCGTCGCCGTCGGGCTCGACTTCGACGACTCGACACTCCAGGTCCAGCCGTTCGCCGCACCTCGGTCCACCGGCCTGTGGCACGAGATCCGGGCGCAGATCGCCGAGCAGATCGAGCAGCAGGGCGGGGTCGTCACCGAGGTCGACGGCCCGTTCGGTCCCGAGCTCCGCGCGCAGGTCCCGGTGATCGGCGGCGCCGGTGTCACCGACGGCGCCCGCGCCGCGCGCTTCGTCGGCGTCGACGGTCCGCGCTGGTTCCTCCGCGGCGTCATCGCCGGCAAGGCCGCCGAGCAGCCGGACGACGCCGAGGAGATCGAGGAGCTGTTCCGGGGCGTCGTCGTCGTGCGCGGCACGACCCCGATGCCGCCGCGCGACCTCATCCCCCTGCACATGCCGAAGTCGGCCCAGTCGGCGGTCTGACCGACCGACCGACGACCCAGCCTGGAGGCCCGGTGACGGACCACGACGACCGCTCGCGACCCGAGGTGGGCAGCGACGACCCGTACGCCGCGGAGCGCGCCGAGCCGCTGTCGCTGCACGCGCAGCTCCGCGACGCCGTGCGGAACGCCGGGATCGCGCAGGTGGCCCCCGGCGAGGCGCCCTCCGGGCGTGCGCTGCTGACGGCGGTCGGCGGCGTCCGTGGGCTCGCCGAGTCGGTGTTGCCCGGGTTCGCGTTCCTCATCGTGTACGCGATCACGAAGTCCGTCGTGCCGAGCGTCGTCGTGCCCGTCCTCATCGGGCTGGTCTTCGTCGGCCTGCGGTTGCTGCAACGGCAGTCGGTGATGATGTCCTTCGCCGGCATCCTCGGCGTCGCGATCTCGGCGGGGCTCGCCCTGATCACCGGTCGCGCGGAGAGCAACTTCATCCCCGGCATCGTCATCAACGCGGTGTTCCTCGTGGTCCTGCTCGGCAGCCTCGCCGTCGGCCGGCCGTTGATCGGCGTGGTCGTCGGCCTGCTGCTCCCCGCGCGGGCGGACGGCACGACCGTCGACTGGCGCGCGGACGCCGCGAAGCGCCGGGTGCTCACGGTCGCCACCTGGCTCTGGGTCGGGCTGTTCGCGCTCCGCCTGGCGATCGAGGTCCCGCTGTGGTTGACCGCGCAGGTCGAGCTGCTCGCGGGGATCAAGCTCGTCACCGGTGTGCCGCTGTACGCCGCGGTCCTCTGGGTCACGTGGCTGCTCGTCCGCACGGTGTTCGCCCGCGACGAGGAGCCCGCCGCGGCCTGACGTGACCGCTGCCGCTGCGGTCGGCCCGGTGTAGGATTGTCTCGACATCAAGACAGTTCCACCCGGGCCGTTCCCGCGTCCGCGGGTTTAGGTCACCCTTGCTGGTGGGACGTCTCGCGGCCCGCGAGGATGAGGGCACACCGATCACGTCAGGAGGCGGCACAGTGGCTGCAGTCAACAGCTTCGGCTCGAAGGACACGCTCTCGGTCGGGGGTGTCGACTACGCGATCCACCGGATCGACACGGTGCCCGGGCACGAGAAGCTCCCGTACAGCCTCAAGGTGCTGCTCGAGAACCTCCTCCGCACCGAGGACGGCGCGAACGTCACCGAGGGCCAGATCCGCGCGCTCGGCTCGTGGAAGCCCGACGCCGAGCCGGACACCGAGATCCAGTTCTCCCCGGCCCGCGTGGTCATGCAGGACTTCACCGGCGTCCCGTGCATCGTCGACCTCGCCACCATGCGCGAGGCGATGGCCGAGATCGGCGGCGACCCGAACAAGATCAACCCGCTGTCCCCGGCCGAGATGGTCATCGACCACTCCGTCATCGCGGACCTGTTCGGCAGCACCGACGCCCTGCAGCGCAACACCGACCTCGAGTACGAGCGGAACGGGGAGCGCTACCAGTTCCTCCGCTGGGGTCAGACGGCGTTCGAGGACTTCAAGGTCGTCCCGCCGGGGACCGGCATCGTCCACCAGGTCAACATCGAGTACCTGGCCAAGGTGACCTACACGCGGGACTTCGACGGCGAGACCTACGCCTACCCGGACACCCTCGTCGGCACCGACTCGCACACCACGATGGTGAACGGGCTCGGCGTGCTCGGCTGGGGCGTCGGCGGCATCGAGGCCGAGGCGGCGATGCTCGGCCAGCCGGTGTCGATGCTCATCCCGAAGGTCGTCGGCTTCAAGCTCTCGGGCGAGATCCCCGCCGGCGTGACCGCCACCGACGTGGTGCTCACGATCACCGAGCAGCTCCGCAAGCACGGCGTCGTCGGCAAGTTCGTCGAGTTCTACGGCGAGGGCGTCGGCGCGGTCCCGCTCGCGAACCGCGCGACCATCGGCAACATGAGCCCGGAGTTCGGCTCGACGGCGGCGATCTTCCCGGTCGACGACGTCACGCTCGACTACCTGCGGCTCACCGGCCGTGACGAGGCGCAGATCGCCCTGGTCGAGGCGTACGCGAAGACCCAGGGCCTCTGGCACGACCCGTCGGTGGAGCCGGCGTACTCGGAGTACCTCGAGCTCGACCTCTCGACGGTCGTCCCCTCCATCTCCGGCCCGAAGCGCCCGCAGGACCGCATCGTCCTGTCCGGGGCGAAGGACCAGTTCGAGGTCGACCTCGCCAACTACGCGAGCATCGACCACACGGAGGAGGACAAGGCCGTCGCCGACACCTTCCCGGCGTCCGACCCGGTGGCCGCGGCCCCCGGCGACGAGCACGCGGTCGACGACCTGCAGGACGCGCAGCCGTCCGAGGTGCCGGCCCACGCCTCCAGTGCGCCCGGCACGGTGTCGAAGCCGACCTCGGTGGCCATCGCCGACGGCGACCCGTTCACGATCGACCACGGTGCCGTCGCGATCGCCGCGATCACGTCCTGCACGAACACGTCGAACCCGTCGGTCATGATGGCGGCCGGCATCCTCGCGCGGAACGCGTCGAAGAAGGGCCTCAAGGCCAAGCCGTGGGTCAAGACGACCCTCGCGCCGGGCTCGAAGGTCGTCACCGACTACTACGAGAAGGCCGGGCTGACCAGCTACCTCGAGGACCTCGGCTTCTACACCGTCGGCTACGGCTGCACCACCTGCATCGGCAACTCGGGCCCGCTGCCCGAGGAGATCTCGCAGGCCGTGCAGGACAACGACCTCGCCGTCACCGCGGTGCTCTCCGGCAACCGCAACTTCGAGGGGCGCATCAACCCCGACGTGAAGATGAACTACCTGGCGTCCCCGCCGCTGGTCATCGCCTACGCCCTCGCCGGCTCGATGCACTTCGACTTCGACACCGACGCGCTCGGCACCGACACCGAGGGCAACGACGTCTTCCTCAAGGACATCTGGCCCGACACGGCCGAGGTCCAGCAGGTCATCGACTCGTCGATCGACACCGACATGTTCACGCACGAGTACGGCTCCGTGTTCGAGGGCGACGACCGGTGGAAGAACCTGCCGACCCCGACGGGTGACACGTTCGAGTGGGACAGCGAGTCGACCTACGTGCGGAAGCCCCCGTACTTCGACGGCATGACCATGCAGCCGGACGCCGTCTCGGACATCTCGGGCGCCCGCGTGCTCGCGAAGCTCGGCGACTCGGTCACGACCGACCACATCTCACCGGCCGGGTCGATCAAGGCCGACAGCCCCGCGGGCAGGTACCTCGCCGAGCACAGCGTCGACCGGAAGGACTTCAACTCCTACGGGTCGCGTCGCGGCAACCACGAGGTGATGATCCGCGGCACGTTCGCGAACATCCGGCTCCGCAACCAGCTGCTCGACGGCGTGGAGGGCGGCTACACCCGCGACTTCACCACGCCGGACGGCGCGCAGTCGTTCATCTACGACGCGTCCGAGCACTACCAGGCGCAGGGCACCCCGCTCGTCGTCCTCGGTGGCAAGGAGTACGGGTCCGGGTCGTCGCGTGACTGGGCGGCGAAGGGCACGAGCCTGCTCGGCGTCAAGGCGGTCATCACCGAGAGCTTCGAGCGGATCCACCGCTCGAACCTCATCGGCATGGGTGTCGTCCCGCTGCAGTTCCCGGCGGGCGAGTCGATCGAGTCCCTCGGGCTCGACGGCACCGAGGTCATCTCGATCTCCGGCCTGACCGCGCTCAACGAGGGCACCACGCCGAAGACCGTGCACGTCACGGCCGAGCCGAGCGAGCACTCGCCCGCCGGCAAGCAGACGGTCGAGTTCGACGCGGTCGTCCGCATCGACACCCCCGGTGAGGCGGACTACTACCGCAACGGCGGCATCCTGCAGTACGTGCTCCGTTCGCTCGTCTGACACCCCGCCGCGGTCGCCGGCGCGACCGCGATGCACATGGGAGGCCCGTCACCAGCTGGTGGCGGGCCTCCCATGTGCTGTCGGGTCACGCGCATAGAGTGGGCCGACAGCAGCACGAAAGGAGCGCCCGTGAGCCTGCTCGCCAGCATCACGTCGCCGCGCGACCTGAAGCGTCTCTCCGACGCGCAGATGACCGACCTCGCCGCCGAGATCCGGCGCTTCCTCGTCGCCGAGGTCGCGAAGACCGGCGGGCACCTCGGGCCGAACCTCGGCGTCGTCGAGCTGACGCTCGCGATGCACCGGGTGTTCGACTCGCCGCACGACCCCTTCGTGTTCGACACCGGGCACCAGTCGTACGTGCACAAGCTCGTGACCGGGCGGCAGGACTTCTCGCACCTCCGGGAGCGGGGCGGCCTCGCCGGGTACCCGCAGCGCAGCGAGTCCGAGCACGACATCGTCGAGTCCTCGCACGCCTCCTCGTCGCTGTCCTGGGCGGACGGCATCTCCCGGGCGTTCCAGCAGACCGGGCAGGCCGACCGCACTGTGGTCGCCGTCGTCGGTGACGGGGCCCTCACCGGCGGGATGACCTGGGAGGCGCTCAACAACATCTCCGACCAGAACGACCGCCGGCTCGTCATCGTCGTGAACGACAACGGACGGTCCTACGCGCCGACGATCGGCGGCATGGCACGGTTCCTCAGCTCGGTGCGGACCCGTCGCGAGTACCGCACGCTGTACGAGAAGAGCCGCGCCGCAGCCGACCACTTCGGTGCGCCGGGGCGTGCGGTGTACCGGGGCCTCCGGGGCGGTCTGCACGGCTTCCTGTCGCGCTTCACGAACAACGAGGCGCTGTACTCGAACCTCGACATCAAGTACGTCGGCCCCGTCGACGGACACGACCAGCAGGCGATGGAGGCGGCGCTCCGGCAGGCGAAGGGCTACGGCTCCCCGGTCATCGTGCACGCCATCACCGAGAAGGGCCACGGCTTCGAGCCGGCCCTCCGCGACCAGGCGGACCAGTTCCACGCCGTCGGGCACATCGACCCGGAGACGGGGGAGTCGCTCGACACCGCGTCCGGGCCGTCCTGGACCTCGGTCTTCGCGACGGAGCTCGCCGCGGTCGGGGCCGAGGACCCTCGGGTCGTCGCGATCACCGCCGCCATGCTCCGGCCCACCGGGCTCCACCTGTTCCAGGAGCAGCATCCCGAGCGCGTCTACGACGTCGGCATCGCGGAGCAGCACTCCGTGACGACCGCCGCCGGACTGGCCTACGGCGGCCTCCACCCCGTCGTCGCCCTCTACGCGACCTTCCTCAACCGGGCGTTCGACCAGGTCCTCATGGACGTCGCACTGCACCGTGCGGGGGTCACCTTCGTGCTCGACCGCGCCGGCGTGACCGGCCCGGACGGGCCGTCGCACCACGGCATGTGGGACCTCGCGCTGCTCCAGGTCGTGCCGGGCATCCGGATCGCCGCACCGCGCGACGCAGTCACCCTCCGCGAGGAGTTCCGGGAGGCCGTGGCCGTCGACGACGCCCCGACCGTGCTCCGGTGGTCCAAGGGCCAGGTCGGGCCGGACATCCCCGCGCTCCGACGGCTCGACGACGGCGTCGACGTGCTGCACGAGCCGGCGTCCGGAGACCAGGACGTGCTCCTCGTGGCCGTCGGGTCGATGGTGCCGACCGCGCTCGAGGCGGCCGCGCTGCTCGAGGCGCAGGGCATCGGCGTGACCGTCGTCGACCCACGCTGGGTGGTGCCGATCCCGGCGTCGCTCATCGAGCTCTCCCGCGACCACCGTCTCGTCATCACGATCGAGGACGGGGTCCGGGTCGGCGGTGTCGGCACACGGCTTCGACAGGACCTCCGCGCTGCCGGGGTCGACACCGGCGTCAACGAGCTGGGTCTGCCGGACGAGTTCATCGACCACGCGAGCCGGGGCCAGATCCTCGCCGACGCCGGCCTGACGGCGCAGACGATCGCCCGCGGCGTCATCGACCAGGTCGTCGGCACGAAGGTGCCCCAGGCGAAGCCGGCGCGGTCGCGCGAGTCCGCCGAGCGCTGAACGCGTTGCTACTGCGGTACGCATTCGCTACTGTGTACACATGAACAGCATCTCGGAATCGTTGTCCACACGCGAGTTCCGCGCTGACCTCGCTGCGGTGATGGGCCGGGCTACCTTCGGCCATGAGCGGATCGCCGTGACGCGCAACGGCAGGGTCGCTGGCGTCGTCATCGGATTGGACGACCTGGAACTCCTCGAGCAACTTGAAGAAGCAGCCGATCTCCGCGCCTACGGGGCGGCGAAGGCGGCCGATGACGGTGAGCGGGTCACGCTCGACGAGCTCCGCGGGGAGGCGTGAGCAGGTACCGCGTCGAGTTCACCACTGCTGCAGCAAGAGCGATCCGCAAACTCCCGAAGAACGTCCGATCGCGACTGCTCGACGCCATCGGGGGCTTGTCGGACGAGCCCCGACCTCCGGGGGCGCGCAAGCTCGCCGGCGCGGATCTCGCCTGGCGCATCCGGCTCGGCGACTACCGGGTCATCTACGAGGTCGAGGACGACGCGCTGCTCGTGACCGTCGTCCGAGCTGCGCATCGTCGCGAGGTCTACCGGTGATCCGCCGCTGCGCTGCGACATCCGCGGTTCCATGGTGTTGCGCCCCGCCACGAACAACGCGCCCCGTCGGAACGGGGCGCGGTGTTCGTGCCGGGGCGGGGCGCGGGGCGCGGCGCGCGGCGCGAGCCGCGAGCCG
>JASCOJ010000076.1 GCA_029959645.1 Microbacteriaceae bacterium PS02332
GTCCGCCGCCCCGGCGCGGGCGACGGCGAGCGGGTCGGCGGCCTTCCGGACGCTCTCATCGGCGGCGACGGGCACCCCGAGCCCGGCGACGCGGGACCGGAGGGTGGCGAGGTCGGCGACGGAGGCGACCGGCTGCTCGGCGTACTGCAGACGGAACGGCGCGAGGCGTTCCAGGGCGGCGGTGGCCTGGTCGAGTGTCCAGAGCCCGTTGGCGTCCACCCGGACCGCGGCGTCGTCGCCCATCACCCGGCGGACCGCCGCCACCCGGGCGACGTCGTCGTCGACGGACGTCCCCGGTTCCGCGACCTTGACCTTCGCGGTCGTGCAGCCGGGGTACCGCGCGAGCAGGTCGGCCACCTGGTCGGCGGGGACGGCCGGGACGGTGGCGTTCACCGGGACGCTGTCGGCGGCCGGCTCGTGCCTGGTCCAGCCGAAGTCGATCGTCGCCCGGAGCCAGGCGGCCGCCTCGGCGTCGTCGTACTCGACGAACGGGGAGAACTCCGTCCAGCCCTCGGGCCCGCGGAGCACGACGGCCTCGCGGACGGTGATGCCGCGGAAGCGGACGCGCATGGGGAGCGCCACCACCCGGGCGGTCGCGAGCAGGTCGTCGAGGGTCACGTCGAACACCCCGCCATCCTGACAGGAGCGTCCCGGCGTCCTCACGGCTGCTTCGAGGGGACCGCCAGGGGCGCGCACTAGCATTCCGAGGTCGGCCGCCGGTCGGCGCGATCGACGTGAGGAGGCCCGGTGGCGACGGACGAGTTCGCGCGGCTCATGCGGCAGGGCACCGTCGACGTCCGTCGGCAGCCCGCGGCGCAACGCCGTCGGAGCCCGGCCACCGGCAAGATCGCCCTCGGCCTCGCGGTCGTCGCGGCGGCCGTGGACGCCAGCGCCTTCGCGGTCTTCATGGGTGGCGACACCACCTTCGCGTTCGGCATCTGCTTCGTGGTGGTCTTCCTCACCCTGGTCGCCGCGGTCCTCGGCTTCATCGCCGCCGTCGGGTCCTTCGGCCGGTGGTACGGGGCGGTCGGGGTGGTGCTGGCGTTCCTCGCGAACCCGGTGATCCTCATCGTGCTCATCGTCGTGATCGCCCCGGAGCTGCTCGCCGACATGGGGCGCTGACCGGACTCCGACCGGTCCCGTCGAGCCGGCGGCGGTAGGTTCGGGGACATGTCCGATCGCGTCTCCGACCTCTTCGACCCCGACGTCTGGCAGGACGCCCCCGCCGCGGCCTCGTTCACCGACGTCACGTACCACAAGCACGTCTCCGGGGGCATCGTCCGCATCGCGTTCGACCGCCCGGAGGTCCGGAACGCCTTCCGCCCGCGCACGGTCGACGAGCTGTACCGTGCGCTCGACGACGCCCGGCAGGACCCCCGCGTCGGCGTCGTGCTCCTCACCGGCAACGGCCCGAGCCCGAAGGACGGCGGCTGGGCCTTCTGTTCCGGCGGCGACCAGCGCATCCGCGGTCGCAGCGGGTACCAGTACGTCGGCGACGAGGGCGCCCCACCCGAAGGCGTCGACCCGGCCGCGGCGCAGGCGTCCATGGGCCGGCTGCACATCCTCGAGGTGCAGCGGCTCATCCGGATGATGCCGAAGGTCGTCATCGCGGTCGTCCCGGGATGGGCGGCGGGTGGTGGCCACTCCCTGCACGCCGTGTGCGACCTGACGATCGCGAGCGCCGAACACGGCAAGTTCAAGCAGACCGACGCCGACGTGGGCTCCTTCGACGGCGGCTACGGCAGCGCCTACTACGCACGGCAGATCGGCCAGAAGCTCGCCCGCGAGGTGTTCTTCCTCGCCGAGGAGTACTCCGCCCAGCGCGCGTACGAGATGGGCGCGGTGAACAAGGTCGTGCCGCACGAGGACCTCGAGCGCGAGGCGATCCGCTGGGGCGAGACGATCCTCGGCAAGTCCCCGACCGCGATCCGGATGCTCAAGTACGCGTTCAACGCCGTCGACGACGGCATGGTCGGGCAGCAGGTCTTCGCCGGCGAGGCCACGCGCCTCGCCTACGCCTCGGACGAGGCGGTCGAGGGCCGTGACGCGTTCCTCGAGAAGCGCTCGCCCGAGTGGACGTCGTTCCCCTGGCACTACTGATGCCGCGTCCCCTGGTCGCGCTCGGCGCGTCGGACCCGTCCGCCGTGCTGCGCGGCCTGGAGGCTGCGCTCGCCGGCGGCCCGGCACTCCTGCCCGTCGCCGAGGACGCCCCCGCGCTGCCGACACCGGCACCGGCGGACGTCCCGCAGCGGGTCGCCCTGGTCGTCGAGACGAGCGGGTCCACCGGCACCGGCAAGCGGGTCGCGCTGTCCTCGGAGGCACTGCTCGCCGGCGCCGCCGCCGCGGACGCCGCACTCGGTGGACCAGGCGCCTGGGTGCTCGCGCTCCCGACGCACTACATCGCGGGCCTCAACGTCCTGACCCGGTCGATCACCGCGGGGACCACGCCGGCCGTCGTCGCGGCGGGCCACTTCACCGCGGGCGCGTTCGCCGACGCCGCCGACCGGATCGACACCGGCCCGGCAGCGCCGCGTCGGTACACCTCGCTCGTGCCCGTGCAGCTCGCCCGGGTCCTCGACGACCCGCGTGGGACCGACGCGCTCCGGCGGTTCGACGCCGTGCTGGTCGGCGGGCAGGCGACACCGCAGGCACTCCGCGACCGTGCGCGGGCGGCGGGCGTCCGGATCGTGACGACGTACGGGGCGAGCGAGACGAGCGGGGGATGCGTCTACGACGGCACGCCGTTCGGCACCGTGCGCACCGACCTCGTCGACGGCGAACTGCTGCTGGCCGGGCCGATGCTCGCCGAGGGCTACCTCGACGACGACGAGCGGACCGCCCGGGCCTTCACGGAGCGGGACGGCCACCGCTGGTACCGGACCGGGGACGCCGCCACGCTCGGCGACGACGGGCGTGTCCGGGTGCTCGGACGCCTCGACGACGTCGTGGTCTCCGGCGGCGAGAAGGTCGCCCTCGGGCAGGTCGAGCGGATCGTCCGCGAACTCCCGGGTCAGGAGGGCGCGGTGGTCACCCGTCGGGCGTCCGGGGAATGGGGCGAGGTACCCGTGGTGGTCACCGACCGGCCCGTCGACCTCGACCTCGTCCGCGACCGTGTCGGCGCCGTCCTCGGCCGGGCCGCACGCCCCGTCGACGTGCTCGTGGTGGATCGGATCCCGGTGCTCCCGTCGGGGAAGCCCGATCGCCGGGCGGTGCGCACGCTGGCGGACCCGACCGCCTGACCACCGGACCCGGCGTCGGGACCGGTGGCGGGCCTCCCGGCCGGATACCATGGACGGTCGTGGCACGAACGAAGAACGACACCCGCGGCAGGACCCGGTCCGGCAACCCGGCGAAGGCGGCCGCGCCCGCCCGAACGAAGCGCCGCGCGACGGCCCGCGACTGGATCGGCGGGGCCCGACTCCGCACCCTGACGCTCGGCGTCGTGCCGGTCGTGCTCGGCACCGGGGTCGCGTTCGTCGACAGCCGCACCCCGGGCGACTTCGGCTCGTGGTTCACCACGGACCGGCACATCGCCGTCGCGCTGCTCGCCCTCGCGGTCGCGCTGTTCCTGCAGATCGGCGTGAACTACAGCAACGACTACTCCGACGGGGTCCGCGGCACCGACGAGTTCCGCGTCGGACCGGCCCGGCTCACCGGCGCCGGACTCGCGAAGCCCCGCACCGTCCTGACCGTCGCCCTGACGTTCTTCGGCCTCGCCGCGGTCGCCGGGCTCGTCATCGTCGTGCTCACCGGCACGTGGTGGCTGCTCGCCGTCGGGGCCGCCGCCATCGTCGCCGCGTGGTTCTACACGGGGGGCAGGAAGCCGTACGGGTACAACGCGCTCGGCGAGGTGTTCGTCTTCGTGTTCTTCGGGCTCGTCGCGGTCCTCGGCACCGAGTTCGTGCTCATCGACACGATCACCGTCAGCGGGTGGGCCGCGGCCGTCGCAGCCGGGCTGTTCGCCTGTGCGGTCCTCATGGTGAACAACATCCGGGACATCGACGAGGACACCGCCGCCGGCAAGCGGACCCTCGCGGTCGTGGTCGGTCGCCCGGTGGCGCGGGTGCTCTTCGCGCTGTTCCTGCTGCTGCCCTACGTCGTCCTCGTCTGGTTCGTGCTGCTGTACTTCCGCACCGGCCTGACGTACTTCTCGCTCCTGCTGGCCCTCCCGGCGCTCGCGATCGGGGTCAGCTCGACGAAGCCGCGCGAACTCATCACGGCGCTCCAGCTGTCGTCGTTCTCGGCGCTCGCGTACGGCGTGGTGCTCGGCATCACGCTCGCCGTCCAGCCGTAGGCAGCGGCGGTCAGCGCTGCTCGGGGCGCTCCGGCCGGTCGGCGGCGTCGTCCGCCGCGGTGGGGCCCACGACGGTCGTGGTGCTCGGCGCAGGGGCGTCGTGCACGTCGGCCGCGTCGACGAAGTCGTCCTCGAAGTCGCTGTCCGCGTCCCGTTCGGGCCGGGCACGGCGTTCGGCGATCGTCATCGTGACGGCGTTCCGCAGCCGGGGGAGCGCGAGGTACGACACGAGCAGCCCGACGACCGCTCCGCCGATCGTCGCCCAGTACCACGGCAGCCCGGTCAGCAGCAGCAGGAGGACCGCCGCCGCGAAGATGCCGAGACGGGCGAGGGTGTAGACGAGCCACGCTTTCACCTGCACGAGTCTACGGACCCCTCGCCGCGGGTGGGCCGGGAGCACCGACCCGCGGAGCCAGGGCGGACACAGGCGCCCGACCTACACTCGCTGCATGGTCCGTCTGTGGCTCGTCGTCGTCGTCGCCGCCGTGGCGTTCACGGTGTTCGCCGTGATCGACTGCGCGACCATGCCACGCCGGCGGGTGCGGTCCCTCCGCAAGGGCATCTGGGTCGTGCTCGTCGTCGTGCTCCCCGTCCTCGGTGGCGTCCTCTGGTTCCTGCTCGGCCGGGCACCGGCGGTCGGCCGGAGCGGGGGCGACGGCGGTGGCGGCGGGTACCGTGGTCCCGAAGACGACCCCGACTTCCTCGGCGGCAGGACGGTGCGCGCCGAGCGGGCACCCGATGACAAGGACCAGGACGACGCGACCCTCCGAGACCTCGAAGACCAGTTCCACGACACCGACGACGACGGCCGCACCGATCGGTGACGGTCTGCCGGCGGACGGCCCGACCGCCGCTGCCGCGGCGTCCGCGCCCGGGTCGGGCAGCCCCGCGACCGACGCCGCCCTCGCCCTCCTGCAGGAGCTCGCCCGGGCCGGTGTGACGGACGTCGTCGTGAGCCCTGGATCACGTTCCCAGGCCCTCGCCCTGGCCGCCGTCGCCCTCGAGCGGGCGGGCGGCATCGCCGTGCACGTGCGGCTCGACGAGCGGACGGCGGGCTTCTTCGCGCTGGGCCTCGCCGTCGAGACCGGCCGACCCGCCGCCGTCGTCACCACCTCCGGCACCGCGGTCGCCAACCTGCACCCGGCCGTGCTCGAGGCGCACCACTCGGGCGTGCCGATGGTCGTGCTCTCCGCCGACCGACCGACCGAGCTCCGCGGCATCGGCAGCAACCAGACCACCGTCCAGCCCGGCATGTTCGGCTCCGCGGTCGCGTTCGTCCGCGACGTCGAGGCGCCGAGCGCGCACGGCGTGGACGACGCCGCGCGGAGCACGATCCGCGCGCTCGTCCGCGAGGCCGTCGCCGCAGCCGCCGGACACACCGGGCAGCCCGGTCCGGTGCAGCTCGACCTGGCCTTCCGCGAACCGCTGTCGGCCGGCCTCGGCGACGTCGACGGTGTCCCCGACGACGAGGTCGACCTCGCCTTCGCCACCCGCAGGCAGGGCCCCGGGCTGCCCGTGGTCGACCTCGAGCCGGACGCCGAACCGGCGACGGTCGTCATCGCCGGGCACGACGCCGGCCCCGACGCCGAGCGGATCGCCTGGGAGCTCGGGGCACCGCTGCTCGCCGAGGTGTCCAGCGGTGCCCGGTTCGGCCGGAACGCCGTCCCGGCCTACCGCGAACTCCTCCGCGACGCGGAGCACGGCGGGCGGGTCCGCCGCGCCGTCGTGCTCGGCCACCCGACCCTGAGCCGCGAGGTCCCCGCACTGCTGCAGCGCGGCGACGTCGAGACGGTGGTGGTGCGCGCTCCCGGGGCCGACGTGTACGACCCGGCCCGGGCCTCCCGGCCGTCCGAGGGGACCAGCACCACCGTCGTCGCGGACGTCCGCGTGACCGGTCGCACCGGTGCGGCGCACCGCGCCTGGGTCGGCCGGTGGGTCGGCGCGAGCCGCGCACTGCTCGGGGACGGCGACGCCGCGCCGGACCTCGACGCCAAGCGCTCGGACGACCGCGCCGAGCGGAACCGGTTCCTCCGTGACGAGGTCGCGCTCCGCCGCCGTCCGGTGGACCGGGCCATGCTCGCCGACGCCGTCTGGGGCGTCACCTGGCCGCACGACCGGCTCGTGCTCGGCGCGTCCCAGCTGATCCGCGTCGCGGACGCGCGCGTGCCCGGCAAGAAGGTCCGGGTGCACGCCAACCGCGGACTCGCCGGGATCGACGGGACCATCTCGACCGCGCTCGGCATCGCCACGGCCCTCGAGGCCACGGCGGGCACCGCGGGGACGACCCGTGTCGTCGTCGGGGACCTGACGTTCCTGCACGACCTCGGCGGCCTCGTCACGGGCACCGAGGAGCACCGCCCGCGGCTGCAGGTCGTCGTCGGCAACGACGGCGGCGGCGCGATCTTCCGTGGGCTCGAGGTCGCCCGGACGACACCCCCCGAGGACATGCGTCGGATGATGACGACGCCGCAGCAGGTCGACGTCGAACGGGTCGTGACCGGCCTCGGCTGGGAGTACCGACGGGCCGCGACCTGGGGCGACCTCGAGCGTGTGCTCACCGACCCTGCCGAGCGGGTCGTCATCGAGGTGCCCCTGGCGGACTGACCGCCGCCGGGTGTCCGGCCGCCGCCGGGTGTCTGGCCGCCGCCGGGCAGGCCGGAGGTCGGTGGGGTCAGGCCAGGGCGTCGGCGATCGGCCGGAACTTCAGGCGCGTCTCGGCGACCTCGCGCTCGGGGTCCGACCCGGCCACGATGCCCGCGCCCGCCCAGGCCCGGACCGTGCCGTCGTCGTCGACCTGCGCGCTCCGCAGGGCGAGCATCCACTCACCGTCGCCGGAGGCGCCCATCCACCCGACGGGCCCGGCGTACCGGCCACGGTCCACGCCCTCGAGCTCGGCGACCAGCCGGACGGCGACGTCCGTCGGGGTCCCGGCGACCGCGGCGGTCGGGTGCAGCGCGTCGGCGACGTCGAGCGCCGTGACGCCGGGCGGCAGCGTCGCCTCGACGTCGCTCGCGAGGTGCCAGAGGTTCGGCAGCTGCAGGCGGAACGGCTCCGGGTCGACCCGGAGGTCCGCGGCGATCGGCCGGAGCGAGGCGACCAGGCTCGCGATCGCGAACGCGTGCTCCTCGAGGTCCTTCGCGCTCGCGGCGAGGGCCTCCGCCGCGGCACGGTCGCTCCGGGTGTCGGTGCCGCGGGCGGCGCTGCCGGCGAGCACGCGGGCGGTCAGCCGGGTGCCGTCCGTGCGGGCCAGGGTCTCCGGTGTGGCACCGATGAGCCCGTCCACCGCGAAGGTCACGCAGGACGGGTACGCCTCGGCCAGGTCGAGCAGGACCGCGCGACGGTCGGCGCCGGCCGGCAGCGTGCCGACGAGGTCCCGCGCGAGCACGACCTTCCGGGCCTGTCCGGCGGTGATCCTGGCGACCGCGTCGGCCACCGCGGCGGCGTACGCGGTCTCGTCGACGGCGCCGGGGCGCAGCGTCACCGAGACGTGGCCGCCGACGCGCGGCGCCGGCACGGACGTGCTCGTGAACGGGAGCGGTCGGGCGTCGGGGGTGGTGTCGACGGCCGTGATCCAGGCGCGTCCGCGGCGCTTGCCGACGACGACCCGGGGCACGACGAGGACGCTCGTCGCGGCCGAGTCGTCGGCGAAGGCGAAGGACCCGAACGCCACCAGCCCGGAACCGCGGAGCCGGACCGGGTCGTCGACCCGGGCGGCCGCGACGAGGTCGCGCCACGCGGCGGCGGCGTCGCGCATCCGCGACGGCCCGGTGAACTCGTACCGGAGCGCCTCGCCGATCCCCACGATGCCGTCCCCGCCGCGGACGAACGCGAGCGGGTGCTCCGCGAGGGTGTGCCGGAGCACGGCACCCGGGTCGTCGAGCATCCGGGTAGAGACCGTGAGCGGCACGGTCGCCGTGGGGGTTCGAGGCACGTCCCGATGCTACGCGGGAGCGCGGAGCGGGTGCGCTCCGGCGTGCATCCCGGCGTCCGGTCGGTCGTGGCCTCTAGGATGACCGGGTGAGCAGAGCGGACATGCAGAAGCGGCCGGACGAAGTGGCGGCCATGTTCGACGACGTCGCGGCGAAGTACGACCTGACGAACGACATCCTGTCGGCCGGCAACGCTCCGCTGTGGCGCGTCGCGACGGTCCGGGCGGTCGACCCGCAGCCGGGTGAACGCATCCTCGACCTCGCCGCGGGCACCGGCACGAGCTCGGCCGCCCTGGCGAAGAAGGGTGCCCACGTCACCGCGCTCGACCTGTCGTCGGGCATGATCGCGGTCGGCCGTGAACGCCACCCCGAGATCACCTTCGTCGAGGGCGACGCCGAGCACCTGCCGTTCGAGGACGAGTCCTTCGACGCCGTCACGATCTCGTTCGGCCTGCGCAACGTGAACGACCCGATGCAGGCCCTCGCCGAGATGCTCCGCGTCCTCAAGCCCGGCGGCCGGCTCGTCATCTGCGAGTTCTCCACCCCGCCGATGGCTGCGCTCCGCTTCGGCTACAGCACCTACCTCAAGCGCGTGCTGCCGGGGATCGCCCGGCTCTCGAGCAGCAACCCCGCGGCGTACCGCTACCTCGCCGAGTCCATCGAGGCGTGGCCCGAGCAGCAGGTCCTCAGCCAGTGGCTCCGCGGCATCGGCTTCACCGTGGTCGCGCACCGCAACCTGACCGCCGGCATCGTCGCCCTCCACCGTGGCCGCAAGCCCGTCGCGGGCAGCGTCCGCGAGTCCGCCGCCCGTCGTGCGAAGGCGCGCCGCGAGCACCAGCCCACGGGCGAGCAGCCCAGCGTGGACCCCGGGGCCTAGGCCCTCGTCCCTCGCCACCCGAGTACGGAGCAGCAGTTGAATCCGAGTGTCCCGGTCGCACGACGCGCACCGAGTCTCCGAGCGTCGCTGGGCATCGGCGAGCGGTTGTTCGCCACGCCGGCCGACCGTCGCTTCATCGCAGCGGTCGACGACGGCCTCGAGCACGTCGAGCAGGGGCTCGAGGACGCCATGCGGTCCGCCGACACCCTCGCCGACACGACCAGCCGGTACCTCCTGGCGGCCGGCGGCAAGCGCATCCGGCCGACCCTCACCCTGCTCATCGCGCAGCTGGGCGACGGCGTCACCGACCACGTGGTGAAGGCCGCGGTCAGCGTCGAGATGACGCACCTCGCCTCGCTGTACCACGACGACGTCATGGACGAGGCCCCGGTGCGCCGCGGCGTCCCGAGCGCGCACGTGACCTACGGCAACAACGTCGCGATCCTCACCGGTGACCTCCTCTTCGCCCGAGCCTCGCTCATCACCGCTGACCTCGGCCCCGAGGGCATCCGCATGCAGGCGGAGACCTTCCAGCGGCTCTGCATGGGCCAGCTGCACGAGACCACCGGCCCGCAGCCCGGCGACGACGCCGTCGAGCACTACATCCAGGTCCTCAGCGACAAGACCGGCTCGCTCATCGCGACGGCCGCCCGGGCGGGTGTGCTGTTCTCGGGTGCCGACCGGTCGCTGCTCGAGGCCGTCGGGACCTTCGGTGAGAAGGTCGGCGTCGCCTTCCAGCTCGTCGACGACGTGATCGACCTCGCGCCGGCGAAGGACAAGACCGGCAAGATCGCCGGCAACGACCTCCGCGCCGGCGTCGACACCCTGCCGCTGCTCCAGCTCCGCCGTCACGCGGTCGACGACCCGGACGCCGCCCTCCTGCTCGCCCGCATCGAGCGGGACGTCACCGACGCACCCGACGAGGCCGTGCACTCCGCGGCGTACCAGTCGGCGGTCGCTGCGCTGCACGACTCCGAGGCCACCACGGCCACCCGGGCCCTCGCGGCACGGTGGGCGCACGAGGCGGTCGACGCCCTCGCGCCCCTGCCCGACGGCACGGTGAAACGTGCCCTCACCCGCTTCGCGGAGACGGTCGTCGACCGCAGCCGCTGACTCCGGCGCACCGGCCGCCGGTCCTGCCGCGGCCCCGGCACGCCACCTGAAACGAACTGGAGACACCCACCGTGCCCACCCTCCGACTCGCCATCGTCGGCGCCGGCCCGGCCGGCATCTACGCCGCCGACATCCTCCTGCGTGAGGCCCGCGGCTTCGACGTCGCGATCGACCTGTTCGAGCAGCTCCCCGCGCCGTACGGGCTCGTCCGCTACGGCGTCGCCCCCGACCACCCCCGCATCAAGGGGATCGTGAACGCGCTCCGCGACGTGCTCGACCGCGGTGACATCCGGATCTTCGGCAACGTGCGCTTCGGCGAGGACATCACCCTCGACGACCTCAAGCGGCACTACAACGCGGTGGTCTTCTCGACCGGTGCGATCAAGGACGCCGACCTCGACATCCCGGGCATCGACCTCGACGGCTCGTACGGCGCCGCCGACTTCGTCAGCTGGTTCGACGGCCACCCGGACGTGCCGCGGACCTGGCCGCTCACGGCCGAGAGCGTCGCGGTCATCGGCAACGGCAACGTCGCACTCGACGTCTCGCGCATCCTCGCGAAGCACGCGGAGGACCTGCTCCCGACCGAGATCCCGGCGAACGTCTACGAGGGTCTGCAGTCGTCGCCCGTGACGGACGTACACGTCTTCGGCCGCCGCGGTCCGGCGCAGGTGAAGTTCACGCCGCTCGAGCTCCGCGAGCTCGGCGAACTCCGCGACGTCGACATGGTCGTGTACGACGAGGACTTCGACCACGACGAGGCCTCCAAGCTCGCGATCGCGACGAACAAGCAGGTCACCGTCATCGACCGCGTGCTGCAGCAGTGGCGGACCCGCGAGGTCGGCGCCGCCAGCCGACGGCTGCACCTGCACTTCTACGCGAAGCCGCTCGAGGTCGTCGGCGACGAGGCGGGGAAGGTCAGCGCCCTCCGGTACGAGCGCACCCGGCCGGCCGGCCAGGGCGGCGTCGAGGGCACCGGGGAGGTCCGCGAGGTCCCGGTCCAGGCGCTGTACCGCGCCGTCGGCTACGTCGGGTCCCCGCTGCCCGGCGTCCCGTTCGACGAGCGCTACGGCGTCATCCCGAACCACGAGGGCAAGGTGCTCGACGCCGACGCGAGCCCGATCCCGGGCGTCTACGCGACCGGGTGGATCAAGCGCGGCCCCGTCGGCCTGATCGGCCACACGAAGTCCGACGCGATGGAGACCGTGCAGCACCTGGTCACCGACCAGGGCAGCTGGTGGACGCCGGAGGACCCGTCGCCGGAGGCCGTCCCCGCACTGCTCCGCGAGCGGGGCGTCGAGTACACCGACCTCGCGGGCTGGCACGCCCTCGACGAGCACGAGATCGCCCTCGGCGCGGCCGAGGGACGTGCGCGCATCAAGGTCGTCCCGCGCGACGCCATGATCGACGCCTCGCTCCGCCGCGTCCGGGCCGAGCAGGGCTGACGATGACGACCGCGCGCCCGGCCTCCCGACTCGGGGGACCGGGCGCGTCGTCGTCGCAGCGGCTCGCCGGGGTCGACGTCGCCCGGGCCCTGGCGCTGCTCGGGATGGTCGCCGCGCACGTCGGCGGGGTCGCGGACGAGCTGGACTGGTCGGACCCCGGCAGCTGGAGCGCCGTGGTGAACGGCCGGTCGGCCTCCTTGTTCGCGGTGCTCGCCGGCATGTCGGTCGGACTCGTCAGCGGCCGTCGGACGCCGCCTGCCCCGCCGGGGATCGGCCCGGTCCGGGGACGCCTCGCGCTCCGGGCGGTCGTGGTCGTCGTGGTCGGGCTGCTGCTCATGGCGCTCGGCACCCCGGTCTACGTGATCCTCCCGACCTACGGCGTGCTCTTCGTCCTGACGCTGCCGGTCCTGCGCTGGCGTGCGCCGGCGCTCATCGCGCTGGCGGCCGGCGCGGCCGTGGCGGCGGCGCCGGCGGCGGTGGCGATCGTGCCGCTCTACGCCGACGCCGACCAGTTCGGCGTGCAACTCGGGCTCGTCTACCCGGTCGTGACCTTCGCGGCCTTCGTGTTCGTCGGACTCGCCGTGGTCCGCGGCGGGATGCTCGTCGGTCGTCGGCGCCAGCTCGTGTTGCTCGTGGTCGGGACGATGGCGGCCGTCGCGGCGTACACGGTGGGGAACGTGCTCGCCCCGGTGCCCGCGGACGCCGCCGACGCGTTCCCCGGCGTGCCGTTCGTGCCCGACGGTGCCGACGCCCGTCAGGCCGTCGCGCAGGTGTTCCTCTCGCCCCGTGACCACTCGTCGTCCGTCGTCGACGTCGTCGGCACGGCCGGTGTGGCGCTCGCGGTGCTGGCCCTGTGCACGCTCCTCGTGGACGGACGCGGCCCGCGGGTGCAGCGCGTGGTCTTCCCGCTCGTGGCGGTCGGGGCGATGCCGCTGTCGGCCTACGCCCTGCACATCGTGGTGCTGGCGGCCTTCCCGGACGTGCCGGTCGGTCCGACCACGTGGCTCGGCTACGCGGTCGGGCTGGTGCTGTGCGCTATGGTGTGGCGACGGTACCTCGGCCGTGGTCCGCTCGAACGGCTGACGGCGCGGATCGCGGGAGCCGTGCCCGAGCGGTGAGCGGCGCTACTGCAGCGCCGCGGTGAGCCGGGCGACGTTGTCGAACACCCGCGAGCGGCGCGGGCGTGCGAGCCACTCGTCGAGCGTGAGCTCCCGGCTGGCCTCGCGGTAGTCGTCCTGCACGCCGCGCAGGGCGTCGACGAACGAGCGGCCGCGCACCATGACCGAGATCTCCAGGTTGAGGCTGAACGAGCGCATGTCCATGTTGCTGGACCCGATGACGGCGACCTCGTCGTCGATCGTGAAGTGCTTGGCGTGCAACACCGTGGGGGAGCGGTACATCCAGATGCGGACCCCGGCGCGGAGCAGGCCCTCGTAGTAGGAGCGCTGCGCGTGCCAGGTCATCGCGTGGTCGCCGATCTCGCCGACGAACAGCTCGACCTCGACCCCGCGCTGCGCCGTCGTGGTGATGGCGTAGAGCATCGAGTCGTCCGGCACGAAGTACGGCGAGGTGATCGAGACCCGCTGCTGCGCCGAGTAGAGGAGCGTGTTGAACAGGCGCAGGTTGTTCTCGCCGTCGAACCCGGGCCCGGACGGCACGACTTGGCAGTCGAGCGCGTCACTGCGGTCGGCCCGGTGCACCGGGTCGCTCTCGCGGAGTAGGAGCTCGTCGGTCTCGCTGTACCAGTCCGTCACGAACAGCGCGTTGATCCCGGCGACGACCGGCCCCTCGAAGCGGGCGAAGAGGTCGCGCCACTTCAGGCCGCGGGCGATGTTGCCCTTGAGGTCGTAGGACCGGTCGATGAGGTTCTGCGACCCCGTGAAGGCCACCGAGCCGTCGATCACGAGGATCTTCCGGTGGTTGCGGAGGTCCGGTCGCTGGAACTTCCCCTGCGTCGGCTGGAGCGGCAGCATGAGGTGCCACTCGATGCCCGCCTCGTCGAGGAAGGCGAGGGTCTCCTTGAAGTGCGGGTACCCCCGGCTCGCCCAGTGGTCGAGCAGGAAGCGCACCGTCACGCCACGGGCCTGCGCCCGGGCGAGCGCCTCGAACACCGGCCGGGTGGTGTCGTCGAGGGTCGCGATGTAGAACTCGATGTGCACGAACCGCCGGGAGGCGTCGATCGCGGCCGCCATCTCGGCGAACGCGTCGTCGTAGTGCGGGAAGAGCTCGGCCTGGTTGCCACCGACGAGGGGCATCGACCCGAGCTGGCGGTTCAGCTTGGTCACGCTCTCCAGCCACGCCGGCCACGGGTGGTCCCGGCGCACCCGCTCGATGCCCTCGGTCTGTTCGAGGATGTACCGGTTGATCTCGGTCTGCTTCTCACGCCGGGCGCGGGGGAGCTTCGTCGACCCGAGGAGCAGGAACAGGATGAACCCGATGTACGGGATCAGGAAGATCGCGAGCAGCCAGCCCGTCGCCGTCTGCGGCTTCCGGTCGATCGGGACGTAGACGAGGGAGAAGACGCGGATCGCCAGGTCGAGGAGGACCAGGAGGACGATCAGGGCGACGGTGAGCCAGTGCTCCACGGGGTGTCAGCGGAAGTTGATGAACTGCAGCGGCACGTCGAACTCTTCGCCCTTGAGGAGCTGGATCGTCTGCTGCAGGTCGTCGCGGCTCTTCGAGGAGACCCGGAGCTCGTCGCCCTGCACCTGGCTCTTCACGGTCTTCGGTGCCTCGGCGCGGATGAACGCACCGATCTTCTTCGCGATGTCCTGCTCGATGCCGTTCTTGAACGACACGTCGATGCGGAACTCCTTGCCCGAGGGGTAGGGGTCGCCGGCGTCGAGGCTCTTCAGGCTGATGCCGCGCTTGATCGCCTTCGTCTGCAGGACGTCGAGGACGGCCATCGCCCGCTCCTCGGTCGACGCCTTGATGAGGACGTCCTCGCCGCTGAACGCGACCGACGCGCCGACGCCCTTGAAGTCGTAGCGCTGCTCGATCTCCTTGGCGGCCTGGTTGAGGGCGTTCTCCGCCTCCATCTTGTCGACCTTGCTGACCACGTCGAAGGAGCTGTCTGCCATGCGGACCAGCCTAACCGGCGGCGCGCAGCGCCGTTCCGGTGCGGACGGGAGGCCCGGACCCCGGTCCGGGGGTCGTCCCGCCCTGGTCGCGACCACCGTCCCACATCCGCTATGCTCTTCACCGCGCCTCCGATCGGTGATCACACGGGTCGGGTGCGCGCATGGCGAGTTACCCAAGCGGCCAAAGGGATCTGACTGTAAATCAGCCGGCGTATGCCTCCGGGGGTTCGAATCCCTCACTCGCCACCACCGCGGTGGACACACCACGACAGGCCCGTCCGGAGGACGGGCCTTCGTCGTTCCTGGGACCGGCGCGGTGCGGGCTGGGAGGATCGGCCGCATGACGACCACGCCCGATGCCCCGACCGCGGCGGAACTCGCCGACCTCGCCCAGTCGATCGCGACCGAGGCGGCGGCACTCGCCGTCCGCCGGCGCGCGGAGGGCGTCGAGGTGGCGGACCGCAAGTCGAGCATCGTCGACGTGGTCACGGCCGCCGACCGCGAGGTGGAGGCGCTGGTGCGCGACCGGCTGTCGGCCGCACGTCCCGACGACGGGTTCCTCGGCGAGGAGACCGGCGGGACCGCGGGGACCTCCGGGTACACGTGGGTCGTCGACCCGATCGACGGCACCGTCAACTACCTGTACGGCAGCCCGGCCTACGGCGTCAGCATCGCCGTGGTCCGTGGCGGCCACGACCCGGCCGTGTGGGAGCCGGTCGCCGGTGTGGTCGTCGTGCCCGCGACGGGGCAGGTGTACCGCGCCGAGGCCGGAGGACCGGCGACCCTCGACGGGGAGCCGATCGCGGCCGGAGCGCCCCGGTCGCTGGCGGAGTCGCTCGTGGCGACCGGTTTCGGCTACACGGCCGAGCGGCGTCGGGACCAGGTCGCCGTCCTCGCCGGCCTGATCACGGAGGTCCGCGACGTCCGGCGTGGGGGAGCGGCTTCGCTCGACTGCTGCGCGGTCGCCGCCGGCACCGTCGACGCCTACTACGAGCGCGGCATCAACCCCTGGGACATGGCCGCGGGGGCGGTCGTCGCGGCCTCCGCCGGTGCCGTGGTGCGGACCTGGGACGCCGCAGGGGTCCGCTCGTACCTGTTCGCCGCCCCGGGCATCGCGGACGAGCTCGAGGTGCTCGTCCGTCGCCTGGAGCGGGAGGTCCTCGGTGCCTGACGAACGGGTGCCACCTGCTCTGGGGACCCGCCAGGGCGTCGCGACGACTGGCGGCGACGATCGTCCTGCGCTAGCGTGACGAGGTACCGTTACCTGCTCGTTACCGAACGAGCGCTCCGCAGCCCCGAACTCAGGATCAGCACCGCACGCATGCCGCTCACACCGCAGACGCCCGCCACCATCGACCGCGCACCCGCAGCGACCACGGACACCGTGCACCTGACGCGACGAGCGCGCATCGAGGCGGAGCGGGCGGCCGCCGGACGTCGCGGCGCTCCGCGTGTGCAGCGGTCCTCCGCCGAGGCCGCGCCGGCGACGCCCCCGGCGCCCTCCTCCCCGGTGCTGCCCGCGTCCGCCGTCGGTCCGCACACGCCGCCGGCCCCCTCGTCGCCCGTCGTCGCGCCGCTCCGCACGGATGCCGCTCGACCCACAGCGCAGCCCGACACGGCGGCAGCCGCCGCCGCGCCGACCGCGTCGCGCGCCGGCCGGGCACCGCGTGCCGCCGCCCCGCCCCGGGCACCCCGTGGC
>JASCOJ010000077.1 GCA_029959645.1 Microbacteriaceae bacterium PS02332
CGGTGCGGGCCCGCACCGCGCCTCCCGACCGCCAGGTCGGAACGACGGGAGCCCGCCAGGCGCCGGTGACGGCGGATGGCGGGCTCCCGGGGTGCGCGTCAGGCGCTGACGACGGCCTTGTCGTCGAGGCGCTCGCCCGACTCGGCGTCGAACATGTGCACGTGGCCCTGCTTCGGGCTCACGACGATGGTGTCGCCGATCGAGGGGTGGGCGCGACCGTCGACGCGCGCGACGATGTCGGTGCGCGTGCCGTTGATGTCGGCGTGACCGTAGAGGTAGCCGTCGGCGCCGAGCTCCTCGACGACGTCGACCGTGACGGGGAGGCCCTCGCCCGACTGCGACACGATGATGTCCTCGGGACGGACGCCGACCGTGACCTGGGCCGAGCGGGCGTTCGCGAGGGTGTCGCGGTCGACCGGGTGGTTCAGCGACCCGAAGGTGATGCCGCCCTCGACCACGGAGGCCGGGAGCAGGTTCATCGCGGGCGAGCCGATGAAGCCGGCGACGAACACGTTGTTCGGCTTCTCGTAGAGGTCACGCGGGCTGCCGACCTGCTGCAGGATGCCGTCCTTGAGCACCGCGATGCGGTCGCCCATGGTGAGCGCCTCGGTCTGGTCGTGCGTGACGTAGACCGTGGTGACGCCGAGACGACGCTGGAGCGACGCGATCTGGGTGCGGGTCTGGA
Source organism: Microbacteriaceae bacterium PS02332 (assembly GCA_029959645.1). GTDB lineage: Bacteria > Actinomycetota > Actinomycetes > Actinomycetales > Microbacteriaceae > Curtobacterium. The sequence goes on from JASCOJ010000077.1 coordinate 686, forward strand.
CGCGGAGCTTGGCGTCGAGGTTCGACAGCGGCTCGTCCATGAGGAACACCTGCGGCTGGCGGACGATCGCGCGGCCCATCGCGACGCGCTGCCGCTGACCACCGGAGAGCGCCTTCGGCTTGCGGCCGAGGTAGTCCTCGAGGTCGAGGAGCTTGGCGGCCTCCTGCACACGGGTGGCGCGCTCTTCCTTGCCGACGCCGGCGATCTTGAGCGCGAAGCCCATGTTCTCGGCGACGGTCATGTGCGGGTACAGCGCGTAGTTCTGGAACACCATCGCGATGTCGCGGTCCTTCGGCGGGACGTCGGTGACGTCGCGGTCGCCGATGCGGATGGCGCCGGAGTTGACCTCTTCGAGGCCGGCGAGCATGCGCAGGGACGTGGACTTGCCACAGCCCGAGGGGCCGACGAGGACGAGGAACTCGCCGTCGGCGACGTCCAGGTCGAGGGAGTCCACCGCGGGGCGGTTGCCCCCGGGGTAGAGACGGGTTGCCTTGTCATAGGTGACGGACGCCATGAGCGTTCGGTCCTCTCCACCGGCAGGTACGTGCCGGACGATCCGTAGTGAAGCGGCGACCCTGTCGGGCCCCGGACGGTCGCCGTCGACCGTCGTCCCTCAGTCAACACGAGTTCACCCGGCTCCGCCAGTGGCTCCCTCCCGGTTGGCGGCTTCCCGAACGCTCCCGCTACGATCGGGCGGGTCCGCGCGGCGACCGGGGGGAGCCCGAGCGGACACCGACCAGGAGGACCAGACTGCGATGAACAACCGCCCCGAGGGTGACGCCCGCGCCACACGGAACGAGCGTCGCATCGCCGCCCGCGAGCGTGCCCAGCGCGCCCGCGCCCAGCAGAAGCGTCGCCAGCGCGGGGCCCGGATCGGCCTCCAGGTCGGCCTGGGCGTCGTCCTCGTCGCCGCCGCGACCATCGTCACGCTCGTGCTCGTGCAGTCCGCGAAGCCGGCCGGTCCCGGTCCGGACGTCATGGCCGACGGTGGCATCACGATCGGTCAGGACCTCAAGGCCGTCGACGCCGGGGCCCCGACCACGCCGTCGCCGTCGTCCTCGGCCACCGGTGCGGCGGACCCGGTGCGCATCACGATGTACATCGACTACCTCTGCCCGATCTGCGGCTCGTTCGAGCAGACGAACAGCGACTACATCGAGGGGCTGGTGCAGTCCGGGGCGGCGACGCTCGACATCCATCCGGTCGCGATCCTGTCGAACCGGTCGCAGGGCACGAAGTACTCGCTCCGCGCGGCGAACGCGGCGGCCTGTGTCGCCCAGCAGTCGCCCGACCAGTTCTTCGCCGTCAACCGGCAGCTGTTCGCGAAGCAGCCGGAGGAGGGCACGCCCGGCCTCACCGACGCGCAGCTCACCGACCTCGTGACGGGGGTGCCCGGCATCCGGCACGCCTCCGCGATCACGAAGTGCATCGACCAGCAGACCTACGGCGGCTGGGTCGACGAGCGGACCACCGCGGTGCAGGGCGGCGACATCCCGGGTTCCGACCTCCGGACCTTCCCCGGCACCCCGCTCGTGCTCGTCAACGGGCAGCAGTACGAGTACTCGCAGCCGTTCTCGAACGAGGAGTTCCGCACGTTCGTGGTCTCGGCGGCGGGCAGCGGGCAGACGCCCACCCCGACGCCGACGGCCACGCGCACGTCGAGCCCGAGCCCGAGCCCGTCGGCGACCCCGGCCCCCTGACCCCGCAGGTCGACCGGACCCCGTGGGTCGGGCTGACCCTGCAGGTCGGCCGGACCCCACGGGTGGGACGGCGGGACTCAGAGCGACGAGGCCGGCACCGTGAGGGTGTCGCAGCGCTCGGCGCCCTGCTCGTAGCCCCGCTCGAACCAGGTCTGCCGCTGCTCGCTCGTGCCGTGGGTGAACGAGTCCGGGTCGACCCGGCCGGTGGCGCGCTCCTGGATGCTGTCGTCCCCGACGGCGCTCGCGGCCGACAGGGCGTCGGCGATCTGGTCGCGGGTGACCGGCTCGAAGAACGTCGTGCCGTTCGCCGACCTCGTCGAGGCGGCGTCGCCCACCCAGGCGCCGGCGTAGCAGTCGGCCTGCAGTTCGACACGGACACTGCCCGAGGACGCGCCGGTCCCGCTGCGGTCGGTGTCGGCGAAGGTGCCCTCGAGCTGCTGGATGTGGTGCCCCCACTCGTGCGCGACGACGTACATCTGCGCGAGCGAGCCACCGGACGCTCCGTAGGTCGACTGCAGGTCGTCGTAGAAGGCCGTGTCGAGGTAGAGGGCGCGGTCCGGCGGGCAGTAGAACGGGCCGGTCGACGCCGAGGCCGTGCCGCAGGAGGTGTCGGTCGACCCGGAGAACAGGAAGAAGTCCGGCGTCGTGTAGTCACTGATGCCCAGCTGCCGCGCCTCCACGGACCAGTACGTGTCGAGGGACTCGGCGGCGCCCTCCATGCGGCAGTCGATGCTCGCGTTCGCGTCGCGCCCGGTGCGGCACTCCGCCACCGGCGACGCCTCGGCACCGCCCTGTTGGATCGTCGACAGGCCGTCGCCGCCGTCTCCGACCACCCCGCTGAGGTCGACCCCGGTGAACTGGGCGATGAGGAACACCACGATGCCGGCGATCCCCACGCCGCCGCCCGCGATGCCCACCGTGCGCCCGCGCCGCTTGACCTTGCCGCCACTGAGCTGCGAGTCGTCGTTGAACGTCATGCCCCCGAACCTACGGGCGTCGTCCGGCGTGCGTGCCCGCTCGATGTCCGCCGGGCGTGCCGGAGTAGACCGGGACCATGCCGATCCTCGACGAGACCCACCCCCTGTTCCTGTTCGCGATGGACCAGCGGTCCTCGCTCCTCGAGCACACCTACGACGAGGACTCCGGCGAACCCGCCGACGAGGCCGAGGCCCAGCGCGTCCGTGCGGGCAAGCAGCTCGTCTACCGGGGCGTCCTCACCGCGCTCGCCGCGGGGGCCGCCCGGGAGCACACCGGCGTCCTCGTCGACGAGCTGTACGGCGCCGACGTCGCCCGGCTCGCGAAGGAGGCCGGCCTCCAGCTCGCGATGCCGATCGAGCGGTCCGGCCGCGAGTGGTTCGAGCTCCAGTACGGCGACGACTGGATGGCCCACGTCGACGCCTTCGACCCCGACTGGGTGAAGGTGCTCGTCCGCGACAACCCGGCGTTCGACGCCGAGCGGCGTGCGCAGCAGGCTTCCGACCTCGCCGCGGTCGCATCCGCCCTCCGCGACGCGGGGCGCCCCTTCCTCGTCGAACTGCTCGTCCCGGGCACCGACGAGCAGCAGGGATCGGTCGCGGACTACGACCGCGACCTCCGCCCCGAGCTCGTCGTGCAGGTCCTCGAGTACCTGCAGGACTCCGGGGTCGAGGCCGACGTCTGGAAGCTCGAGGGGTTGGACCGCACCGAGGACGCCGAGCGCGTCGTCGCCACCGCCCGCCGTGACGGCCGCGACGCCGTGCAGTGCATCGTCCTCGGCCGCGACGCCCCGCAGGACCAGCTCGACGCGTGGCTGCGGACCGCCGCGACCGTCGACGGGTTCGTCGGCTTCGCGATCGGCCGGAGCAACTGGGAGGAGCCGCTCGAGGACGTCGTCCGTGAGCACCTCGACACCGAGGCCGCCGAGCAGGCCATCGCGGCGAACTACCGGCACTTCGTGGACACCTGGCTGGAGGCCCGGGGCGGCGTCGAGCACGGGGTGGACGCCGGCGCCGTCTGAGTCGTACGACGCCGAGCGTCGGCGTCAGGTGCGGACCAGCGGCGCCACGGTCGCCAGGTCCGCGCCGATGCCGACGTCGACGAGCTCGATCCGCCCGGCGAGCGTCGCCCCCGGCCCGCGGAGGAGGCCCGCCTTCACGCCGCCGAACGTGACCGTGACGTCGGCGTGCAGGACGTGGTCGTCCGCGATGCCCCCGGTGTCGGCGTCGATGCCGCTCGGCACGTCGACGGCGACGACGAACGGCGCCCGTTGGTCGCGCGCCAGCTCACGGAGTGCCCCGACGACCTCCCGCGCGGGGGAGCGGAGGCCGCCCGTGGCGCGGGTGCCGATGCCGAGGACGCCGTCGAGGACCAGGTCGGCCTCGAGGGCCGCGTCCCGTGCGATCGCCGCCAGCCGCTCGCCGTCGGAGGAGCTCGCCGCCGCACGGAGGACGTCCGCCGTGCCGGTGCGCGCGGGCGTGGCCGGTCGAGGGTCGCCGAGGTCCCGCACCCCGGCCTGCAGGGCCGCTGCCAGGCCGGCCTCGTGCACACGCGAGCCGACGCGGAGGAGCGTGACGTGCCTCCCGGCGGATGCGAGCCGCGCACCGGCGAACAGGGCGTCACCACCGTTGTCGCCGCTGCCGACGAGCAGCAGCACCGAGCCCGGGCCGTCCCCTGGGCGGACCGCCGGGTCGTCGAGGAGGCCCGCGACCACCGCCGCCAGGCCGTCGGCGGCCCGCTGCATGAGCGGTTCGCCCGCGTCGAGGTGTGGGCGTTCCGCCGCCCGGATCTGGTCGCCGCCGTAGCCGTCCATGCCCGCCACTGTGCCCCGGTACCCTGGACGGGACATGGCACTCGTCCCCGCTGCACCCCGCCCCCGCGTCGTGATGTCGCCCGACGGCCTGCCGCTCGCGACCTACGACTTCGGGGACCCGGACGCCCCGGCCGTCGTCGCCGTGCACGGGTTCGCGTCGAGCGCGGTGCTGAACTGGCACGCCTCGGGCTGGACCCGCGAGCTCGTCCGCGCCGGACACCGGGTCGTCGCGTTCGACCAGCGTGCGCACGGGGCGAGTGCGAAGCCGCACGAGCCGTCCGCGTACTCGATGGAGCTCCTCGTCGCGGACGTCGTCGCCGTCATCGACACGTACCTGCTCGACGACGTCGCGTACCTCGGGTACTCCCTCGGCGCCCGGGTCGGGTGGCACGTCGCCGAACAGCTGCCGGACCGGGTCTCCCGGGCGGTGCTCGGTGGCATCCCGGACGCCGACCCGATGCGCCGTGTCCGCGTCGACCAGGCGCGCGCGTACATCGAGGACGGCACGCCCGCGGAGGACCGCGTGACCGCCGGGTACCTCACCATGGCGGCGAACGTCGCGGGGAACGACCTCCGCGCGCTCGTCGCGATGGTCGAGGGGATGCGGGACAGCGTGGAGCCGACGCCGGCGAACGCGCCGACGCAGCCGCTCCTCATGGCGGCCGGGAGCGACGACGGCATCCGGGACAGCGCGGTGCGGTTGGCGGCGGCGGCACCGCACGCGTCGTTCACGGAGATCCCGGGGCGGAACCACTTCAACGCCCCCACCTCGCGCCACTTCCGGGAGGCGGCGATCGCGTTCCTGGGTCCGGGTCGCTGAGGCGGGACCAGACGGGGTGGAACCACGCAGTGCCCACCCGGTTCGGCGCCCTCACCTCGCGCCACTTCCGGGAGGCGGCGATCGCCTTCCTGTCCGGCGGGCGATGACGGGTACCCGGAGACCCTCCCTGGGCGGAGGAGACCGGGCGTAGCGTCCGCCGCATGGACCACAGACTCCTCGGCAACAGCGGGACAGCGGTGTCCTCGCTGACCCTCGGCACCATGACGTTCGGCAGCGAAGCCGACGAACCCACCTCCCACGCGATCATCGACGCGTTCGTCGCGGGCGGCGGCACCTTCCTCGACACGGCCGACGTGTACTCGGGCAACGAGTCCGAGCGCATCATCGGCCGGTGGCTGCAGGCGCACCCGACCGAGGCGCAGCAGGTCGTCCTCGCCACGAAGGGCCGTTTCCCGCAGGGCGACGGCCCGAACGACCACGGCACCTCGCGTCGGCACCTCCGGGTGGCGCTCGACGCCTCCCTCGAACGGCTCGGCGTCGACCACGTCGACCTGTACCAGATGCACGCGTGGGACGCCCTCACCCCGATCGAGGAGACCCTCCGCTTCCTCGACGACGCCGTCTCCGCGGGCAAGATCGGCACGTACGGGTTCTCGAACTACCTCGGGTACCAGGTCACGAAGGCCGTCTACGAGGCACGCCTGCACGGCTGGGCACCGCCGGTGACCCTGCAGCCGCAGTACAACCTGCTCGTCCGCGACATCGAGCACGAGGTCGTCCCGGCGTGCCTCGACGCCGGCATCGGCCTGCTGCCGTGGTCGCCCCTCGCCGGTGGGTGGCTGTCCGGCAAGTACCAGCGCGACGAGGCACCCACGGGATCGACCCGCCTGGGGGAGGACCCGAAGCGTGGCATGGAGGCGTGGGAGGCCCGGAACGCCGACGAGCGCACCTGGCAGGTGCTCGACGCGGTGTCCGCCGTCGCTGAGGCGCACGGGGCGTCGAAGTCCCAGGTCGCCCTCGCCTGGTTGCTCGCCCGTCCGGCGGTGACGAGCGTCATCCTCGGCGTCCGGACCACCGACCAGCTCGCCGACAACCTCGGTGCTGCGGACCTGGTGCTCGACGAGGCCGAACTGCAGTCGCTCACCGACGCGAGCACCCCGCGGGTCGACGACTACCCGTACGGCACCGCCGGGGTGGCCCAGCGGCGGCGGAAGATCGCCGGAGGCCGCTGACGGTTCCACCTGGCCGGGTGCGCCGTCGACGGCGGAGGTTGCGGAAAACCGCCGATGTCCCCCGAACGGTGGACACGAGGATGGTGAGGTGTCACCATCGACGGACGGCCGGCTGGTTACCGCGCCGAGCGATGCGGAGTGCCCCTGATCTGTGCTCCAGCGCGCCGGAGCCCCGAGCGACATCGTCGCCGGGGCTCCGCTCCGTTCCGCCGGCTGCCGCCACGGCGGCGCCGGGAGATGGGGCCGGCAGCGGGACTCGAACCCGCAACCCCCGTATTACAAGTACGGTGCGCTACCAATTGCGCCATGCCGGCTGACCCGTCCATGGTAGCGGCCTGGATGCCCGCGGGGGATGCCCCCGGGGATGCACGACGGCGCCCGGGCCGGGAGCCCGAGCGCCGTCGTCGTGGTCGCGCCTACTGCTCCGCCGAGAACTCGAGCGAGATCGAGTTCATGCAGTACCGGTCGCCCGTGGGCGTGCCGAAGCCGTCCGGGAAGACGTGCCCGAGGTGCGAACCGCAGTTCGCACAGCGGACCTCGGTGCGGGCCATGCCGAGGGAGCGGTCCTCGATGAGCTGCACCGCATCCGGGCGGACCGACTCGTAGAACGACGGCCAGCCGCAGTTGGAGTCGAACTTCGTGCCGCTCTGGAACAGCTCCGCGCCGCACGCTGCACACGTGTACACACCGGCACGTGCCTCGTCGAGGAGCTCGCCGGTCCACGGGCGCTCCGTCCCGGCCTGGCGCAGCACGGCGTACTGGTCCGCGGTGAGCTCCTCGCGCCACTGCGCGTCGGACTTGTCGACGTTGTATGCCATGTGCGTACCTCCTGGTTCCGACCGTGGGGAACGGTCGCTCTGTCCAACTCCGTCACCCGCGGTGGCATTCCGGGCGCCGGTACACTCCGACGCGTGTCCGAGCTCCCCGACCGCCCTGTCCGTCGTGCCTCCTGGGGCCGCCTGACCACCGACGACCTGTACGGCATCGTGCGTCTGCGGAACCGGGTGTTCGCACTCGAACAGCGGGTCTCGGCCGAGGACTTCGACGGTCGTGACCGCGAGCCCGGGACCGAGCACTGGTGGTTCGGAGCCGACGCCCCGCCGGACGGCCCCGACCCGGACCCGACGGCGGTGACCGGCTACCTGCGGCTCGTCCGGCCGGCCGTCGCCGCGCCGCCCCCCGGCGGCGCCGCCGCCCCCCCCCCGGGGGGCGGCCGGGGGGCCCCCGCCCCCGCGCCCCCCGGGCGGGGGCGCGCGGCCCCCGGCGGCCGGCGCCCCCCCGCCCCCCCCCCCCCCCACCCCGGCGGCGCCGCCGCACCCACCCGGGTCGTCGGCCGGGTGGCCACCGCCCCGGAGCACCGCGGGCGGGGGATCGCGAGCGCCCTGCTCGCCGCGGTCGTCGCGGAGCACGGCGCCGAGCCGATGGTGCTGCACGCCCAGGAGTACGTGGCCGCCCTCTACGAGCGGCACGGGTTCGTCCGGTTCGGGGCGCCCTACGAGGAGGCAGGCATCCGCCACGTCGGCATGTACCGAGCCGGTGCAGTCCGGACGACACCGTGACCGACGCGGCCGACCCGACGGCGGCGACGCTCGCGCGGTACGCCGCCTACGCCGAGCGGATCGCCGCGACCTCACCCTCCTACGCCGCATGGGCCCGGTCCCTCGACGACCGGCTGCTCGACGCCCTGCACGCCGTCGCCGCGACGCAGCGCCAACCGGAACTCCTCTTCGCGGTCGCGCGGCGGCTCGGCGCCGACCCATCAGACCCCGCCGCGCTGCGGGTGCTCGTCCGGGAGGCCCGCCCCACCCTGGTCGCGGCCCTCACCACCGCCACGGTGCAGGCGAACGACCCGCGCCGCCTCGCCCCGGTGGTGCCGGTCCTCGCGGCGCTGTCGGCGGCGGCCGAACGTCCACTCGGGCTCGTCGACGTCGGTGCCGCGGCCGGGCTGTGCTCGATCCCGGACCGGGTGACCCTCGACCACCGGGTGACCCATGACTCCCGGGTGACCCATGACTCCCGAGTGCCCCATGACTCCCGGGTGCCCCATGACTCCCGGACGACCCATGACTCCCGGGGTCCCGGGGCGCCGACCACGCAGGGCAGCGACCCGGCGCCGCGCGCCACCCTGGTCCGGATGCACACCGCCGTCCCCGGTCCCGCCGTGCACCTCGTCGCCGAGGCCACCGGCACGCTCCCGGCACCGGCCACCGCGGCGATCCGCATCGGCGCCCGGGTGGCCCTCGACCCGAACCCGATCGACCCGACGGCCCCCGACGCCGAGGCGCGGCTCGTCGAGGCGGTCCCGCCCGAGGCGACGGACCGCACCGCCCTGATGCGCGAGGCGTTGCGTGCGACGCTGGCCGGGCCTCCCCCCACCGACACGGCCGGCTCGCCGCTGGCGCGACGGTCCGGGACCGGCGGCGTGGGCCCGGTCCGGATCCGCGGCCGGGTGCCGGAGGACCTCGACCGTGCCGTCGACGCGGTGCCGGACCACTGCGAGCCGGTGGTGATGACCACCGGGACGCTCGTCTACGTCCCCGGCGCCGGCCGCCAGCGGGTCGCCGACCGGCTGCGGGAACGCGGCGTGCGCTGGGTGGCGCTCGAGCGGACCGGGGTCCTCCGGGACGTCGCCGCGACACTGCCCGACGACGTCGACCCCGACGACCCGGACGCCTTCGCGACGCTCTCCCTCGACGGCCGCGCGCTCGCCGTGTCCGACGCCTTCGGCACCCGGGTCCGCTGGTTCGGCCAGATCGCTCCATGAGCGGATCCCACGACAGTCCAGCGCCGTGTCAGGGTCGGCCTGACCCACACCCCTACGATGTGCGAGACCTGCCCGCGACCGCGATCGGACGTTGCGTGACCACCTCGCTCCCCGACGGACTCCCCGAGTTCGCCGAACACGTGCTCGCCTTCGAGCACGAGCGACCGCGCCACGACCGGACGAAGGAAGCGGAAATCCGGGTGACGTTCGCCATGTCGCCTGCGCGGTACTACCAGGTGCTGAACCGGCTGATCGACACCCCGGCGGCGCTCGCCTCCGAGCCGCAGCTCGTGAACCGTCTGCAGCGACTCCGGACGGCGCGCACGAGCGCCCGGGCGGCGCGGAGGTTCGTGGCCCCGAACGCCGACGGCGAAGGACGTGAAGAGGAACGATGACGAGATTCCCCCGAGACCGGTTCGACGACGTCGCCGACGGACCACGGGTCGGTGCGCACCGCGGCGCCGGCCGCCGTGGACGCGGCTGGGTCGTCTTCGCCTGGGCGGCCCTGGCGACCGGCGTGCTCGTCGGCATCGGGGTGCTCGCGCTGACCCTGCTCAACGGCTCGTTCCAGTTCGACGAGGGCGACACCGCCGCCGCACCGTCGTCGAGCGCGTCCTCGGTCCCGAGCGGCAGCGCGACGCCGGGCGACGACGGCTCGGACGACACCGGTTCCGCGACCCCGGCGGCGCCGTCCGCGGCAGCGCCCTCCGACCAGGGGTCGACGACGCTCGTCGTCCTGAACGGGACGTCGACCAGCGGGTTGGCGGCGAGCGGACGGACGAAGCTGACCACCGCCGGGTGGACCGTCACCTCGACCGGCGACGCCGGGACGACCGGGGCCGGCCAGACCATCGTGTACTACCAGCAGGAGTCCCAGGCGGCCGTCGCGGAGGGCGTCGCGAAGTCGCTCGGGGTCAGTGCTGTCCAGCGGTCCTCGGCCTTCCCGAACGCCGACGTCAGCGTCGTCCTCGGCGCCGACTACCGCCGCTGACCACGGTCGCGGGGGCGCTGGCGGCGGGGTGCCCGGTGGGCCTCGTGTTTCCGGCAGGTTGCGTCTCGGGACGTGCTCCGTGAAATCGTCGTCACACCCCTTGCCGAAAAGCGACCGCTGAGCCAGCATTCGGAGTGGTCACCCCGCAATCTCGACGTCGACGCGTACCCGCACCGCCTCGCGAGGACCGGGTGAGGCGACATGCGCTCGGACCCGACGAACGCCTCGACGACGGCGCCGTCGTTCGCACAGCAGTACCGCAGGGAGCAAGAGAATGGCCAACGGAACCGTGAAGTGGTTCAACGCCGAGAAGGGCTTCGGCTTCATCACCGTGGACGGAGGGGGCGAGGACGTGTTCGTGCACTACTCGGCCATCGACATGAGCGGCTACAAGGTCCTCGAGGAGGGCCAGGCCGTGGTCTTCGACGTCGGCACCGGCTCGAAGGGCCCGCAGGCGGAGTCCGTGCGGCTCGCCTGAGCCGTCGCACCACGACACACACCGGACGCGTCGCCCCCTCGGGGCGGCGCGTTCGTCGTGTCCGGACCGGATGCCGGGCGTCGGGTGCCCGCGGACCCGGCACGAGCCTCCCGGCTGTGTTGCACTCTCGGGAGGCGAGTGCCAGAATCGGCATTGGCACTCGGCCAGGCTGAGTGCCAGAACGACCCCGATGACGACGTCCGGGAGGGACGAAGAACTCACATGGCAAAGATCATTGCTTTCAACGAAGAGGCCCGACGCGGCCTCGAGCGCGGCCTCAACCAGCTGGCCGACGCCGTGAAGGTGACGCTCGGCCCGCGCGGCCGCAACGTCGTCCTCGAGAAGAAGTGGGGCGCCCCCACGATCACGAACGACGGTGTCTCCATCGCCAAGGAGATCGAGCTCGACGACCCGTACGAGAAGATCGGTGCGGAACTCGTCAAGGAGGTCGCCAAGAAGACCGACGACGTCGCCGGTGACGGTACGACCACCGCGACCGTGCTCGCCCAGGCGCTCGTCCGCGAGGGCCTCCGCAACGTGGCCGCCGGTGCCGACCCCATCTCCCTGAAGCGCGGCATCGAGAAGGCCGTCGAGGCCGTCTCCGCACAGCTGCTCGCTGACGCCAAGGAGATCGAGACCAAGGACCAGATCGCCGCCACCGCGTCGATCTCGGCCGCTGACCCGACCATCGGTGCGCTCATCGCCGAGGCCATCGACAAGGTCGGCAAGGAGGGTGTCGTCACCGTCGAGGAGTCGAACACCTTCGGCACCGAGCTCGAGCTGACCGAGGGCATGCGCTTCGACAAGGGCTACCTGTCGCAGTACTTCGTCACCGACCCCGAGCGTCAGGAAGCCGTCTTCGAGGACGCCTACATCCTGATCGTCAACTCGAAGATCTCGAACATCAAGGACCTCCTGCCGGTCGTCGACAAGGTGATCCAGGCGGGCAAGCAGCTCCTGATCATCGCCGAGGACGTCGACGGCGAAGCCCTCGCGACCCTCGTCGTGAACAAGATCCGTGGCATCTTCAAGTCCGTCGCCGTCAAGGCCCCGGGCTTCGGCGACCGCCGCAAGGCCATGCTGCAGGACATCGCGATCCTCACCGGCGGCCAGGTCATCTCGGAAGAGGTCGGCCTCAAGCTCGAGAACGCGACGCTCGACCTCCTCGGTCGTGCCCGCAAGGTCGTCATCACCAAGGACGAGACGACCATCGTCGAGGGTGCCGGCGACGCCGAGCAGATCGCCGGCCGTGTCCGTCAGATCCGCTCCGAGATCGAGGCGACCGACTCCGACTACGACCGCGAGAAGCTCCAGGAGCGCCTCGCGAAGCTCGCCGGCGGCGTGGCCGTCATCAAGGCGGGTGCCGCGACCGAGGTCGAGCTCAAGGAGCGCAAGCACCGCATCGAGGACGCCGTCCGCAACGCGAAGGCCGCCGTCGAGGAGGGCATCGTCGCCGGTGGTGGCGTCGCCCTCATCCAGGCCGGCAAGGTCGCGCTCGACTCGCTCACCCTCGAGGGTGACGAGGCGACCGGTGCGAACATCGTCCGCGTCGCGATCGACGCCCCGCTCAAGCAGATCGCGCTGAACGCCGGTCTCGAGCCGGGTGTCGTGGCCGCCAAGGTCCGCGAGCTCGAGTCCGGGTGGGGCCTCAACGCCGCCACCGGCGAGTACGTCGACCTGATCGCCACCGGCATCATCGACCCCGCCAAGGTCACGCGTTCGGCGCTGCAGAACGCCGCGTCGATCGCCGGTCTGTTCCTCACGACCGAGGCCGTCGTCGCCGACAAGCCGGAGAAGACCCCGGCCATGCCGGCCGGCGACCCCACGGGTGGCATGGACTTCTAGTCCGTCCTGCCGGAAGGGCCCTCGCACGCTCCGCGTGCGGGGGGCCTTCCGCGTGGGGTGCGCCCGCCCCGCCGTTCGCCGAGATCGCACGAACTGCCGCCGAGCAGCCGTCGGGCCGGCGCTTCGTGCGACCTCGGCGGTCGCCGTGTGACGTGTTGCGCGACGTCGGGACCTGACGATGTGCGATGCCGGCGCCTGCACGGGAGGCCCGGGGCGACGGATCGTCCACAGTCGCGACGAACAGGTGCCGCGCTGGCGCGCCGGCTCCCGAGACTGCGGGGATGGTGAAGCCACATCCGTTGCCCCGCCGGTTCGGCATCGATCCGTTCCGGGTGCGTGACGCCCTCGCTGCCGGCGTCGACGCCGGTCGACTCCGGCGGGGCGACCTGCAGCGGCCCGTGCACGGGGTCCGCGTGATCCGGGACCGCGAAGTGTCGGCGCTCGAGGCCCTCGCGCTGGTGCTCCGGAGTGACCAGTTCTTCAGCCACTCCACCGCGGCGGGACTGTGGGGTGCCCCACTCCCACGGCGCGTCCGTGCCGAGGTGCACGTGACCACGGCGGGCACCGGTCCCGTCATGCGGCGCCCGGGGGTCGTCGGGCATCGCGGCCGAGCAGACTCCGCGACCACTGAGGCGTTCGGTGTACGCCTCAGCACACCCGAGCAGAGCTGGTGGGAGTGCGCGGCCGTCCTCACCGTCCGCGAACTCGTCGCGGTCGGGGATTCGCTCGTCGGGACGCGAGCCCTGACGACCATCGACGGTCTGGCATCCGCGGTGCGTCCCGGCCACCGTCACGTGCGGGCGGCACGGCAGGCCCTCGACCTCGTCCGCGTCGGATCGGAGTCGCCGATGGAGACGTGGTTCCGCTTGACGATCCTCGACGCCGGTTTCCCCGAGCCCGCGTTGAACATCGACGTCCACGCGGCGGACGGCGTGTTCCTCGGACGGGTCGACATGGCCTGGCCTGAGTTCCGCATCGCGTTCGAGTACGACGGGGACCACCATCGGGACCAGGACGTCTTCCGACACGATCAGCGGCGTGACAACGCGTTCGTCGTCAACGACTGGTTGGTGGTGCACGCCACGGCGCTGGACGCAGCCCGCCCTGCGCTGGTCCTCGAACAGCTCCGGCAGGCCTTTGCAGCACGATCGCGAGGCCGCCGCACCCCGAAGTGAGCGCCACCCGCGGCCGTCCGTCCGTCGTCCGTCGAGGTCGCACGACGCGCCGCGCGTGGTCCGGCGATGTCGCACGAACGGCCGCTGGGGAGGCCCGGAAGCGGCAGATCGTGCGACTTCGGCGCAGCGGGGGGCGGGGCGCCGCCCGCCTCAGGAAAGCGTCGGGGCCGTGTACTCGCGGGGGAGCAGGGGGAGCCAGACGCGGAAGGTGGCGCCGCCGCCGCGGGTGTCGAAGACCTCGACGGAGCCGTTGTGCGCCTGCACGATGCCGGACACGATGGCCAGCCCGAGGCCCGACCCGCCGGTGTCCCGGGCGCGGGAGGTGTCGGCCCGCCAGAACCGCTGGAAGATCTTGTCCCGGAGCTGCGGCGGGATGCCCTCGCCGTGGTCGATGACGTCGAGGTGGGCCATGCCGCGGTCGTCGTCCACGCCGATGCCGATCTCGATGGGGTCGTCGTGCTCCGTGAACCGCATGGCGTTGCCCATCAGGTTCGTGACGATCTGCCGGACCTTGTTCTCCTCCGCGAGGACGATCGGCGGCCGGTTCGGCAGCACGACGGTGGGCAGCGGAGTGGTCTCGTCGGTGGGCGCCTTGCCCTCGACGTTCATCTCGCGGGTCCGACGGGCACGGAGCCGCGCGATGGTCTGGCGGGAGAACGCGATCGGCCCGGTGGTGTTCAGGGACGACGGGGAGGTCGGTCGGTCCTCGCCGTCGGTGGCGTCCCCCGTCCCTCCACCGGCCGCGACCCCGAACGCCGAACCGGAGGGACGGACCGCCTGCGCGATGTTCTGGCCGGTGACGGCGTCCTCCACGAGTACCTGGATCTCGCGGTCCGGGTTCGAGGCCATCGTGTCGAGCGCCGAGTCCCGTGCGATGGCGACGAGGTCCACCGGCCCGAGGTCGAGGGGCTTCGACTCGTCGATGCGGGCGAGCTGGAGGAGGTCCTGGACGAGGAGGCCCATCCGCTGCGCCTCCTTCTCGATGCGCTCCATCGCCTGCGCGACGTCCTCCTCCTTGCTGAGGGCACCCATCCGGTAGAGCTCGGCGTACCCGCGCAGCGAGACGAGTGGCGTCCGGAGCTCGTGCGAGGCGTCACCGACGAAGCGGCGCATCTGGTCGATGGTGCGCTGGCGGTCCTCGAAGGCGTTGTCGATGCGCTCGAGCATCGTGTTGAGCGACCGGTTCAGTCTGCCGACCTCGGTGTTCGGGGTGTCGGCACCCATGCGCTGGGCGAAGTCCCCCGCGGCGAAGCGGGCGGCGGTGTCCTCGACGTCCCGCAGCGGGTCGAAGGTCGCGGTGACGAGCAGGCGGGTGAGCATCGCGCCGAGCAGGATCACCGAGATGCCGAAGCCGAGGAAGATCACCGTGAACCGGGCGATCGTCTGGTCGGTGTTCGCACTGGAGACCGCGACGAGCACGAAGCCCGTCTCGGTCGCGCCGGTGCTGAGGTTCTGCACGTTCGCCGGGATGACCTGCGCGCGCCACTCGTGCGCGTGCTCGGAGTCGTAGAGGCTGAACCGGGCGTCGGTCTGCGCGGCCCGGGCGAACGCCAGGTCGGAAATGTCGGGCTTCGAGTCCGAGCGGGTGTTGCAGATCTGGTCGCCGTCGGCGTCGTAGGCCGCGACGTAGGCGCTCTTCGCGAGGACGACGGACAGCTTGCAGTACTCGTCACCGTCGCTGACGTTCTGCCCCTCGAGCTGCGAGGTCGTGTTCCGCACCGTGTCGTCGAGCTGCGTCATCAGGTAGGTGCTCAGGACCGTCATCGTCCCGAGCCCGGCGACGAGCAGGCCGAGCGCCACCAGGAGGACGGTGATCCCGGTGATCTTCGTGCGGAGGGAGATCCCGTCCCACCAGTGGCTCATTCGCGCGTGCATGCTGCCTCAACGATAAGCGGCGGGCCCCCGGGCCCCCCCCGCCGCCCCCCCCCCGCCGGGGTAGGGGCCCACGCGGCCCCGGGGCGTTTAAACAAAATAACCGGGC
>JASCOJ010000078.1 GCA_029959645.1 Microbacteriaceae bacterium PS02332
GGGTGTATTTTTACAACCCCCCCCCCCCCCCCCCCCCCCCCCCCCCCCCCCCCCCCCGGGGGGGGGGGGGGGGGGCCCCCGCTCCGTGGTTCCGTCGCGGCGCCGCGCGACGGGAATGAGGAGCGGTGGAGTGCGTTGGGGTCTGCATGGACGATCCCGTGAAGGTCGATGTCTGGTCGGACATCGCCTGCCCCTGGTGCTACATCGGCAAGCGCAAGTTCGAGGCCGGCGTCGCCGCGTTCGGGCAGCCGGTCGAGGTCGAGTACCACTCCTTCGAACTGAGCCCGGACACCCCCGTCGACTTCGAGGGCACGGAGGCCGAGTTCCTCTCCCAGCACAAGGGCCTCCCGGTGCAGCAGGCCCAGCAGATGATCGACCAGGTCGCGAGCATCGCCGCCTCGGTCGACCTGCACTACGACTACGACGCCCTCCGCCACACGAACACCGTGAAGGCGCACCAGGTGATCCACCTCGCGAAGCAGCACGGCAAGCAGCTCGCGATGGTCGAGCGCCTGTTCACCGCCTACTTCGAGCGCGGGGAGCACGTCGGGCAGGACGCGTCGCTGGCCGACCTGGCCGCCGAGGTCGGGTTGGACCGCGACGAGGTGCTCGCCACCCTCCGGAACGACGCGCAGCTCGCCGCCGTCCGCGAGGACCAGGCGCAGGCGCAGGCCTACGGCATCAACGGGGTCCCGTTCTTCGTCATCGACGGCAAGTACGGCGTCTCCGGGGCGCAGGACCCCGCGGCGTTCGAGCAGGTCCTCCGCCAGGTGGTCGCCCTCCGCGGGTCGACGCCCGCCGAGGTGGCCGAGGCCGCCCAGCGCGCCGAGGACGACGCGGCAGCGGATGCGCAGGTGACCCGGTGACGGGCGCGTGGACGGGCGTCGGAGCCCGGTCGGGCCTCCCGGCCGGAGCGGAGGCGCGGCCCGCGCTCCTGACGCTCGTCGCCCCCGGCGGCGCCCCCGTCTGCGAGGGTGACTCGTGCTTCGTGCCCGGTTCCGAGGGTGACTGGTCCGAGGTCCCCGACTGACGGCTGGCGCCGGCGCCGCGGCGGCCCGCGTTGCGCCCCGTTCTGCGCATCGCGCCCCGTTGCGATGGGGCGCGATGTGCGCAGCGGGGCGCGACCTGCCGCCCGCGCCGTCGGCGGGGCGCGATCGGCGGGGCGCGTGCCGGCGCGGCCCGCGTCAGGGGCGCGGGGGCTCGGCGTCGGTGATGTCGGCGACGGTCGCGGCATAGGCGGCGACGAGCGCGTCGCCGTCCACGAAGGCACTCGCGCCGTGTCGGCCGGCCCCGAGGGCGATGCGGCGGCCGAGCACCCGCTCGTCGGCGTACACCGGCAGGTCGCCCGTCGCGCCGATGGGGGTGATGGTGCCGCGCTCGTAGCCACTGGCCTCGAGGGCGGTGGCGGCGTCGGGCATGGAGAGCTTGTTCACGCCGACGACCGTGCGGAGCTTCTTCCAGGCGATGCTCCGGCCGCCCGGCACGAGGGCGAGCAGGAAGCCGCCGTCGTGTCGCTTCACGACGAGCGTCTTCACGACGTCGCCGGGGTCGATGCCGAGGAGGGCCGCCGCACCCTCGAGGGAGTCGGCGGCGGGCCGTTCGACGACCTGCACGTCGAGGCCCCGGGCGGCGGCGTCGGCGTCGAAGCGGGAGACGGCATCGCGATCGGTCATGTGGAGAACGCTACCGGCGGCAGCGGACGTGGGAGAATGGACGAGGTATGACGATCACACAAGCAGCAGCACCCCTGCGCATCGGCCCGATCCAGGTCGATGCACCCGTCGTGCTCGCCCCGATGGCCGGCATCACGAACATGGCGTACCGCCGCCTCTGCCGTGAGTACGGCGCCGGCCTGTACGTCTGCGAGATGATCACCTCCCGTGCGCTCGTCGAACGCACGCCCGAGTCGATGCGGCTCATCCGGCACCACGAGTCCGAGACCCCGCGCTCGATCCAGCTCTACGGCGTCGAGCCGAACACCGTGGCCGAGGCCGCGACGATCCTCGTCGGCGAGGACCGTGCCGACCACATCGACCTCAACTTCGGGTGCCCGGTGCCGAAGGTCACGCGGAAGGGCGGCGGGGCGGCGCTCCCGTGGAAGCTCGACCTCTTCCGCGACCTCGTGACGAAGACCGTCAAGGCCGCCGGGGACGTCCCCGTCACGGTGAAGATGCGCAAGGGCATCGACGGCGACCACCTGACGTACCTCGACGCGGCGAAGATCGCCCGTGACGCCGGTGTCGCGAGCGTCGCCCTGCACGCCCGCACCGCGAACGAGCACTACTCCGGTCAGGCCGACTGGTCGGCGATCGCGACCCTCAAGGAGACGATCACCGACATCCCGGTCCTCGGCAACGGCGACATCTGGTCGGCGACCGACGCGCTGCGCATGGTCGACGAGACCGGTTGCGACGGCGTCGTCGTCGGGCGCGGGTGCCTCGGCCGGCCGTGGCTGTTCGGCGACCTGGCGGCGGCCTTCCGCGGCGAGGACCTCCGTGCCGCCCCGAGCCTCGGCGAGGTCGCGGTCGCGTTCCGCCGGCACGCCGAGCTGCTCGTCGAGTTCTTCGAGTCCGAGGAACACGGCTGCCGCGACATCCGGAAGCACGTCGCCTGGTACTTCAAGGGGTACCCGATCGGTGGTGAGGTCCGTTCGGGCCTCGCGATGGCATCGAGCCTGCAGGAGATCGACGACCTGCTCGGCAAGCTCGACTGGTCGGCCCCGTACCCGGGCGCCGACGTCGAGGGGCCTCGGGGCCGAGCCGGGCACGCCAAGCGCACGGCGCTGCCGGACCGCTGGCTGGAGAGCCGCGACGTCGACGCCGAGTTCCGCAAGGTGCTCGCCGCCGCCGAGATGCACCACAGCGGCGGATGAGCGCCACCGCGTCCTACGGTCCGGCAGACGTCGAGCGCTGGCAGGCCGAGGAGCACGGCAGCCGGCGGAGCGACTTCGCCCGCGACCGCGCCCGGCTCCTGCACTCGAGCGCGCTCCGACGCCTCGCCGCCAAGACGCAGGTGCTCAGTCCGACGACCGGGCTCGACTTCGCCCGCAACCGCCTGACGCACTCGCTCGAGGTCGCGCAGGTCGGCCGTGAACTCGCGGACAGCCTCGGGCTCGACCCGGACGTCGTCGACACCGCGTGCCTGGCGCACGACATCGGGCACCCGCCGTTCGGGCACAACGGCGAGACCGCGGTGAACGCCTGGGCGCAGGGCATCGGCGGCTTCGAGGGCAACGCCCAGACCCTCCGGCTGCTCACCCGTCTCGAGCCGAAGGTCTACGGCGACGACGGACGGGCCTACGGGCTCAACCTGACCCGTGCCTCCCTCGACGCGAGCTGCAAGTACCCGTGGCCGGCGTCGCAGGGCGTCGGCGAGGCCTCCTCCGGGCGGACGAAGTTCGGCTTCTACGACGACGACCACGAGGCGTTCGCCTGGCTCCGCGCCGGCGCACCCCGCCGCCAGCGCTGCATCGAGGCGCAGGTGATGGACCTGTCCGACGACATCGCGTACTCGGTGCACGACTTCGAGGACGCCGTCGTCGCGGGCTTCATCGACGTCGCGGCACTGGGGGACCGGGTCGGCGAGAACGACATCGTGTCCGCGATGCACGCGTGGGTCGGCGACGACCTCAGCCGCGACGAGCTGCTCGAGGCGTTCGACCGGCTCCGCGCCATGTCGCAGTGGATGACCTCGTACGACGGGTCCCGGCAGGCGCAGGCACGGCTGAAGAACCTGACGAGCCAGCTCATCGGCCGTTTCGCCCGCACGGCGACCACCGCCACGCGCGAGGCGTACGCGTCGGGCTCGCTCGTCCGGTTCGCGGCGAGCGTCGTGACCCCGCCCGAGATCATCGGCGAGATCGCGGTCCTCAAGGGCATCGTGGCCGCGTTCGTCATGACGCAGGGCGACCGCCAGCCGGTGTACGAGGACCAGCGCCGGGTGCTCACGGAGCTCCTCGACACCCTCGCCGACCGCGGGGCAGACGCCCTCGAACCGGGGTTCGCCGCCGACTGGCGTGCCGCGTCCGACGACGCCGGCCGCCGCCGTGCCGTGGTCGACCAGGTCGCGAACCTCACCGACCAGGGCGCCCTCGCCTGGCACCGTCGGCTCGTCGTCGGCGAGCGGGAGCCCGCGCACATCGCCGTCTGACCGGCCCGTCCCGGCCGGCTGCCGTGTCCGGCCCGGCCCGCTGCCCTGCCGCGCCGCGCACGCTGTCCCTCCCCATGGCGGTCGGGGGAGTCAGCCTCCCGAACTACGATGGGAGGGTGGCAGGGCTCATCGCGCGGAACGACATCGACGAGGTCCGCGCGCGCGTGAACATCGCCGACGTCGTGGGCGACTACGTCACGCTGAAGTCCGCCGGTGTCGGGTCGCTCAAGGGCCTCTGCCCCTTCCACGACGAGCGCACGCCGTCCTTCCACGTGCGTCCGCAGGTCGGCCGGTACCACTGCTTCGGGTGCGGCGAGGACGGCGACGTCTTCAGCTTCCTGATGTCGCAGGACCACACCACCTTCCAAGAAGCCGTCGAGCGGATGGCGGCGAAGATCGGCTTCACCCTCCACTACGAGGAGGGCGACGGTCCGCGCACCGACTACAACGCCCGCGCACGGCTGATCGCCGCGAACGAGGCCGCGCAGGCGTTCTTCACCGCGCAGCTGACGACGGCCGGCGCCGAGCCCGCGCGTCGGTTCCTCGGGGAGCGCGGCTTCGACCCGGCAGCTGCGCAGCACTTCGGCGTCGGCTTCGCACCGAAGTCGTTCGACGCCCTCAATGACCACCTGCGCGGGCTGCGGTTCAGCATCGACGAGATCGTCGCCGCCGGCCTCGTCAGCCAGGGTGACCGCTCGCCCTACGACCGGTTCCGCGGGCGGCTGATGTGGCCGATCCGCGACGTCACCGGTGCCACGATCGGCTTCGGCGCCCGGCGGCTCCTCGAGGACGACAAGGGCCCGAAGTACCTGAACACCCCCGAGACGCCGATCTACCACAAGAGCCAGGTGCTCTACGGGATCGACCTCGCCCGCCGCGAGATCGCGAAGGGCAAGCAGGTCGTGATCGTCGAGGGCTACACCGACGTGATGGCGTGCCACCTCGCCGGCATCACCACCGCGGTGGCCACCTGCGGCACGTCGTTCGGCGTCGACCACATCAAGGTCCTCCGCCCGATGCTCGGCGACTCCGCGGGCCAGCACGTGTCTCAGCTCGGCCAGATCGTCTTCACGTTCGACCCGGACGAGGCCGGGCAGCGCGCGGCCTCGCGGGCGTTCGCCGAGGAGCAGCGCTTCGCGTCACAGACGTACGTGTCGGTCGCGCCGGACGGCCTCGACCCGTGCGACCTGCGCCTGTCCCGCGGGGACGACGCGATCCGCCGGCTCATCGACAACCGCCGCCCGATGTTCGAGTTCATGATCCGTCGTCGTCTCGACGGGCACGACCTCGACACCGTCGAGGGCCGCGTCGCCGGCCTCCGCGAGTCCGCCCCGGTCATCGCCGAGATCCGCGACCGCGCGCTGGCCGACGGCTACATCCGGAACACGGCCGGGTGGCTCGGGACGGACATCGACGACGTCCGACGCGCGGTCGCCTCGGCACGTCGGCGCCCGTCCGACGCGGGGAACGACGCCCGGTCGGGAGGCCCGTCCGGCGGTGGCCAGGCCGGCCACGGCGGCCAGGGTGGTCACGCCGGTCAGGGCGACGGCGCGGGCGTGCCCGAGGAACCGCAGGCGAGCCTCCGTTCCCTCCCCGACGACCCGATCGCCCGCATGGAGCGCGACGCCGTGATGGCGATGGTGCAGCAGCCGCAGTCCGTCGGGGTTCCGCTGCTCGGGCTGGCGGCGACCGCGACCTTCTCCGCGCGGATGCTCGCGGTCGTCCGCGACGCCGTCGTGGCGAACATCGACGCGGTGGGGGACCGCGCGTGGCTCGACAAGCTGCTCGCCGACGTCCCGGCGCCGTTCCGGTCGCTCGTGCAGGAACTCGCCCTCGCACCGATCCCGGCACGCTCCGACGAGGACCTGGCGATCTACTGCCGCGGCATCGTGGTCGCCCTCGTCGAGCGGGACCTGCTCGCGCAGAAGGCGTCGCTGCTCGGGCAGCTGCAGCGCACCGACCCGTCCGACCAGGAGCGTCGGGCGGACGTGCAGCGCCGACTCGTCGACCTCGACGGGCAGCGGATGCGCCTGCGCGCCGACATCTCGAGCGCCTGACCGTCGACCGCCGGCACGTCCTCGGGGTCCGGCGACCGGGTGGCCGGGACCGGGCCCGATGCCCGGAGGGGTGCGGAGTTGCCACGCGCAACACCGGGCGCGGGACGCAACGAAGCTGCGCGGCGCGCCGGGCACACTGACTCCGATGCTGCACCGGAAGCCGCGATCCTGCGTTACGGCGGTGTAAACAATCCGCTCCCGAGGCCCGCTGTTGTCTGGCAGGGTGTGACCATTGAACGTCCCTGCGACCGGTCACAGCCCGTTCCACCTCGGTCCCAGGACTCCTGCAACCACATCAGAGAGGCACTCGGACATGGCATCCGTTTCCACATGGGGCAAGCGCACCCTCGCGCTGGGCGCCGGCGCAGCAGCCACGGCGCTCGTGCTCACCGGCTGCGCAGGCGGCACGAGCAGCGACTCCGGCGACCTGAACGGCCTGATCATCGGCACGACCGACAAGGTCACCTCGCTCGACCCGGCGGGCTCGTACGACAACGGCTCGTTCGCCGTGCAGAACCAGGTCTTCCCGTTCCTCATGAACACCCCGACGGGCAGCCCGGACGTCAAGCCGGACATCGCCACGAAGGCGGCCTTCACCGACCCGACGACCTACGAGGTGACCCTGAAGAAGGGCCTCGAGTTCGCCAACGGGCACAAGCTCACCTCGAGCGACGTCAAGTTCTCGTTCGAGCGCGACCTGAAGATCAAGAACGACAACGGCCCGTGGTCGCTGCTCGCGAACCTCAAGAGCATCGACACGCCGAACGCCACCACGGTCGTGTTCCACCTCGACCACGCCGACCAGACCTGGCCGCAGGTGCTCTCCAGCCCCGCCGGTCCGATCGTGGACGAGCAGGTCTTCTCCGCGACGAAGCTCACCAGCGCCGCGGACATCGTGAAGGGCAACGCGTTCGCGGGCCAGTACACGATCACCTCCTACAAGGAGAACGACCTCGTCGCCTACAAGGCGAACCCGAAGTACGACGGTGTCCTCGACAAGGCGAAGACCTCGGACGTCACCGCCCAGTACTTCACCAAGGAGACCGACCTCAAGCTCGCCGTCCAGAAGGGCGACGTCGACGTGGCGTACCGCTCCCTGACCCCGACGGACATCTCCTCGCTCCGCAAGGACAGCAAGCTCCAGGTCATCGACGGCCCCGGCGGCGAGATCCGCTACGTGGTCTTCAACTTCAAGACCCAGCCGTTCGGCACAGGCCAGAACGACGCCGACGAGGCGAAGGCACTCGCCGTGCGCAAGGCCGTCGCGGACGTCGTCGACCGCGACGAGCTCGCCAAGGAGGTCTACAACGACACCTACACGCCGGCCTACTCGATGGTGCCGGACGGCCTGACCGGTGCCGCGACGCCGTTCAAGACCCTCTACGGCAACGGCAACGGCGGCCCGGACGTCGACAAGGCGAAGAAGACCCTCGCCGACGCCGGCGTCACCGGCAAGGTCGAGCTCGACATCCAGTACTCGCCGGACCACTACGGCTCGGCCTCGGACGACGAGTACGCGACGCTCAAGACGCAGCTCGAGAGCACCGGCCTGTTCACCGTGAACATCCAGTCGACGGTCTACACGACCTACGCGACCGAGCGCACGAAGGACGCCTACCCGCTGTACCAGCTCGGCTGGTTCCCGGACTTCTCCGACGCCGACAACTACCTCTCGCCGTTCTTCACGAAGGACAACTTCGTGCAGAACCACTACGACGACCCGACCATCCAGGGTCTGATCGCCGACGAGCAGGAGGAGTCGGACAAGACCAAGCGCGCCAGCATCATCGAGCAGGCCCAGCAGCGTGAGGCCGAGCAGATCTCGACCCTCCCGCTCCTGCAGGGCAAGTCGGTCGCCGTGGCCGGCAAGGACGTCAAGGGCGTCACGCTCGACGCGTCGTTCAAGTTCCGCTACGGGACCATCACCAAGTAACCCGACGTACGGCAGGGGGCGCTTCCACGAGGAGCGCCCCCTTCCCGCGTCATGCGAAAGGCACCCACCCCGTGACCCTCACGAACCCCGAGGCCATCGACACGGAGCCCACGAAGCCGCAGGCACAGCGACGTGCCAGCGGCGGCGGGCTCGGCCGGTACGTCCTCGTCCGCTTCCTGCTCATCTTCCCGACCGTGTTCATCCTGGTGACACTGGTCTTCTTCCTGATGCGCGTGGTCGGCAACCCGATCACCGCGTCGGTCGGCGGTCGGCTCACGCCGACGCAGCTGCAGGAACGCCTGCACGCCGCCGGGTACGACCGCCCCGTGATCGTCCAGTACCTCGAGTACCTCGGCCAGATCGTCCGTGGTGACTTCGGCACGACGGTCACCGACAACCGGCCGATCACCGAGATCATCCTGCAGTACGGCGGCGCGACCGCCGAGCTCGTGTTCTACGCGCTCATCGTCGCCCTCGTGCTCGGCATCCCGCTCGGCATGCTCGCCGCCTACCTCCGCGACAAGTGGCCGGACGTGCTCCTCCGCGCGCTCGCGATCCTGACGTACGCGACGCCGGTCTTCTTCGGCGGCCTGCTGCTCAAGCTCGTGTTCTCGGTCTGGCTGGGCTGGCTGCCGCTCGGCGACCGCGCCTCCACGCGCGCGCAGCTCGTCCTCGACCGGATCGACAACCCGACGGGCGTCTACATCATCGACGCGATCCGCACCGGCAACGGGCAGATCATCACCGACGTGCTCGAGCACGCCGTGCTGCCGGCGCTGACGCTCGGGCTGCTCACCGCCGGCATCTTCCTGCGACTCGTGCGCGCGAACATGATCGGGTCGCTGGGCTCCGAGTACGTCGACGCGGCCCGCTCGCGCGGCGTCCGGGAGGCCCGCCTCGTCCGCACGCACGCCTTCCGCCCGGCGCTCGTCCCGATCATCACGGTGATGGGCCTCCAGATCGCGATGCTCCTCGGCGGCTCCGTCCTCACCGAGACCACCTTCGGGTGGCGCGGGCTCGGCTTCGAGCTCAACCAGTACCTGTCCGCGCGCGACTTCGTCGCCGTGCAGGGCATCGTCGCGATGCTGGCGGTGATCGTCGCCGTCACGAACTTCGTCGTCGACGTCGTCGCGGCGCTCATCGACCCGAGAGTGAGGTTCTGACGATGTCCGACATCACACTCGTCGACCGCCACGAGCCGCTCTGGAAGCGGCTGCCCATCGTCGTCCAGCTCCGGCGAAGCACCGGCTGGCAGCGCGCCATGCTCATCGTCGGCGTGGTCATCTGCGCCCTCTTCCTGCTCGTCGCCGTGTTCGCCCCGCTCCTGGCGCCGTACGGCTTCGGGCAGCAGCAGGCCGTCGACGGCTCGAACTTCCCCCGCACCGGTGCACCGAGCGCCGAGCACATCTGGGGCACGACCGTCGGCGGGCTCGACGTCTTCAGCCGGGTCCTGTTCGGCACGCGCACCGCGGTGCTCGTGGTCATCGTCGCCGTCATCGTGTCGATCACGATCGGCGTCATCCTCGGCATGGTGTCCGGGTACATCGGCGGCTGGCTCGACCGGATCCTGGTCGTCGTGGCCGACGCGATCTACGCGTTCCCGTCGCTGCTCCTCGCGATCGTCGTCTCGATCGTCGTCTCCGGCGGCCGGTCGACGTACTGGGGCGGCATCATCGCCGCGGCGATCTCGATCACCGTGGTCTACATCCCGCAGTACTTCCGCGTGGTCCGTGCCGAGGCCGTCCGCCTGAAGAACGACGCCTTCGTCGAGTCGGCGCGCGTGATCGGCACGAACCCGTGGCGCATCATGACGCGGCACGTCCTCCGGAACTCCACCCGGTCGCTGCCGCTGATCCTCACCCTGAACGCGAGCGACGCCGTGCTCACCCTGGCGGGCCTCGGCTTCCTCGGGTTCGGCATCGGCCCGACGCAGGGGGCGGAGTGGGGCTACGACCTCAGCCGCGCACTGTCCGACGTGGCGAGCGGCGTCTGGTGGACCGGGGTGTTCCCGGGCATCGCGATCGTGCTGCTCGTCCTCGGCGTGACCTTCATCGGCGAGAGCCTCAACGACATCTCCGACCCTCGTCTCCGTGCCCGCCGCCGGCTGAAGCAGTTGGTCTCGACGCGCGACAAAGCGACCAACGCGGAAGGGGCAGCAGCATGAGCGACGCAGCCACGGGCCTCCAGGCCGGAAGCGAGCGGAAGGAGCCGGTGGTCGTCGTCGACGACCTCACCGTCACCTTCGCGACCGACGGCGGCGCCGTCGACGCCGTCAAGGGCGTCAGCATCGACGTCCGACCCGGCGAGGTGCTCGCCCTGGTCGGCGAGTCCGGGTCCGGCAAGTCGGTGACCGCGCGGAGCATGCTCCGCCTGATGCCCGAGACCGCCACGCTCGGCGGCGCGGTGCTGCTCGACGGCACCGACGTCGTCTCGGTGGGGTCACGGGAGCTCCGTGAGCTCCGCGGCACCGCCGGCGCCATGGTGTTCCAGGAGCCATCGACGGCCCTGAACCCGGTCTTCACCGTCGGGTGGCAGATCGCCGAGGGGCTCCGTGCCCACGGCGGTGTGTCGAAGAAGGAGGCGCGCGCCAAGGCGATCGACTACCTGCGCCGGGTCGGCATCCCCGACCCGGAGGAGCGCGTCGACCACTACCCGCACCAGTTCTCCGGTGGGCAGAAGCAGCGCGTCGTCATCGCGAGCGCACTCGCCCTCGAGCCGAGCGTCATCATCGCCGACGAGCCGACCACGGCCCTCGACGTGACGGTGCAGGCCGAGATCCTCGACCTGCTGCGGCGCTGCCGCGACGAGTTCGGCGCGGCCATCGTGATCATCACGCACAACATGGGCGTCGTCGCCGACCTGGCCGACCGCGTCGCCGTGATGTACCAGGGCGAGATCGTCGAGGAGGCGCCCGTGGCGCAGCTCTTCGCGGCGCCGCAGGCCGACTACACGAAGCGGCTGCTGGCCGCCGTGCCCCGGCTCGAGGCGTCGACCGGGGTCGCCCGCCGCGCGGCGATCACCGAGGACGTCGCACCCGTCGTCGCCGCGAAGGGCCTGGAGATCGTGTACCCGGGTCGGCTCGGCTCGCCGGCGTTCCGCGCCGTCAAGGGGGTCGACCTGGCGATCCGCCCGGGCGAGGTCCTCGGCCTGGTGGGGGAGTCCGGTTCGGGCAAGACCACCATCGGCCGCGCGATCGCCGGGCTGACCAAGATCACGGGCGGTTCGCTCGAGGTCCTCGGCACCGAGATGCTCGGCTACAAGGAGCGCGACTTCAAGCGGCTGCGGAAGGACATCGGGTTCGTCTTCCAGGACCCGGCGACCTCGTTCAACCCGCTGCTGACGATCGCCGAGTGCGTCGCCGAGCCGCTCGTCGTGCACGGCGTCGCCTCGTCGCCGCGCGCGGCCCGCAAGCAGGTCGACGAACTCATGGAGGCCGTGCAGCTGCCCGCCGCGTACGGCGACCGGTACCCGCACGAGCTCTCCGGCGGCCAGCGGCAGCGCGCCTCGCTGGCGCGGTCGCTGGCGCTCCGGCCGAAGCTGCTCATCGCGGACGAGCCGACGAGTGCGCTCGACGTGTCGGTGCAGGCCCGCGTGCTGGAGCTCTTCCTCGAACTGCAGCAGGACTTCGGGTTCGCGTCGCTGTTCATCAGCCACGACCTCGCCGTCGTCGGCGCCCTGTCCGACCGGATCGCCGTGCTGTACCGCGGTGACCTCGTCGAGACGGGCACCACGGCCGAGGTCCTCGGCAACCCGCAGCACCCGTACACGCAGCGGCTGCTGGCGTCCCTGCCCGTGCCGGACCCGGCGGAGCAGGCCGAGCGACGGCGTACGCTGGAGCGACTGGAGCAGGCCGGCGTCTGACGGACGTCGTCTGCCAGGAGGCCCGGTCCCCGCCCGCGCCGCACGTCGCGCCGGTCGGGGGCCGGGCCTCCGGTCCGGGAGGTCCGCGGCAGGGAGCACGCGGCGTGGAAGGGGTTGCATGACCGGGGAGAACGCTCCCGCCGTCGTCGCGGACGACGTCAGCATCGCGTACCGGGGTGCTCGCACCGCGCCGGGCGTCCGGGCGGTCGACGGCGTCAGCCTCTCGCTCGGGTGGGGGGAGATCCTCGCCGTGCTCGGCGGGTCCGGGTCGGGCAAGTCGACGTTCGCCGCCGCGGTCGCCGGGCAGCTCGGCACCTCCGACGAGGGCGAGGGGGCGCGCCGGCGACACATCGTCGGCGGTGAGCTGACCGTCCTCGGGCAGCCGGTCCGCCGGCTCCGGCCGTCGTCGCGGCGCGCCACACGCCTCACCGGACGCATCGGCTACCTGCCGCAGGACGGCGCCGACCGGCTCCGTCCGGACCTGCTCGTCGGCGAGGCGATCGCCGAACCCATCTACGCACGCGACCGCCGGTTCGACCGCCGGGAGGCCGGGCTCATCGTCGCTCGCCTCGTGGACGCCGTGCACCTGCCGCTCGGCGTCCTGCGCCTCAACACCTGGGAGCTGTCCAGCGGTCAGCGGCAGCGGGTCGCCCTGGCGCGGGCCCTCGTCCTCGAGCCGCAGCTGCTCGTCGCCGACGAACCCGCCCGCGGGGTGGACGTCCTCGTCCGCCAGTCGGTGCTCGAGGCCCTCGCGAGCCTGCAGCGCAACCGGCAGTTCTCCGCCGTCGTCGTCTCGAGCGACCTCCGCGAAGCGCGCGCGCTCGCGGACCGCGTCGCCGTGATGAGCGAGGGGCGGCTCGTCGGGCTCGGCACGTTCGACGAGGTGCTCGACAACCCCGTCGACCCGTACGTGCGGACGCTCGCGGCCACGGCCTCCAGGCCGGTCAAGCGGCGGCCGGGGACCCGCGGCCCGTCGGAGCGACGGGCGAGCGCCGCCGGCGAGGACGCCGGGGGCCGCACGGTCGCCGGGGTCGGTGCCGGTGTCGCCGCCGCCGGGCCAGCCGCGGGGGACACCACCACCAGGGACGAGGAGCGCGCATGAGCGAGGACAGCACCGACCGGCCGACGACCCCGCGCGGGCACCGAGCGGTCGTGACCGACGCCGGACGGCCCCTGCCGGTGGCGCCTCCGGCTCCGGGTGCCGTCACCGTGCTGCCGCGCTCGACGCAGGTGCACGAGGACGCCGTCACCGCGGTCGGCGGGACGCTCGGGCCGCTCGACGACGACACCCGCGGCGTCGTGTGGCTCGACGCGCACGACCCGGACGGACTGGCGTCGGTGCTCGACGGCCACCCCGCGGTGTCGTGGGTGCAGCTGCCGTTCGCCGGTGTGGACTCGTTCGCACACCTCATCGCCGCACACGGCGACCGCGTGCTCTTCACCTCCGCGAAGGGTGCCTACGCCGAGCCCGTCGCCGAGCACGCCCTCGCGCTGACCCTCGCCTCGCTCCGGGTCCTGCAGAAGCGCGCCCGGACCACCACGTGGACGCGGGAGCCCGAAGGGGTCTCGCTCTACGGCCGGCACGTCGTGCTCATCGGTGCCGGCGGCATCGCGCTCGAGTACCTCCGGCTCGTGCAGCCGTTCGACGTCCGGGTCACCGTGGTCCGGCGCTCGCCCGAGCCCGTGCCCGGCGCCGACCGCACGGTGACGACGGACCACCTCGACGAGGTGCTGCCGGACGCCGACGTCGTGGTCGTGGCGGCGGCGATGACCTCCGGCACGGCGAAGCTCCTCGGCGAGCGGCAGTTCGCGCTGCTCCCCGACACCGCGCGGATCGTGAACATCGCCCGGGGAGGCCTCATCGACACCGACGCCCTCGTGGCTGCCCTCCGGAGCGGTGCGATCGCCGCGGCCGCGCTCGACGTCACCGACCCCGAGCCACTGCCCGACGGGCACCCCCTGTGGGACGAGCCAGGTGCGCTCATCACGCCGCACCAGGCGGACACCCCGGACATGGTCGCGCCGCTGCTCGCCGAGCGGGTGCAGGCGAACGTCGAGGCGTTCCTCCGTGCCGACGGCACCGGGTTCGTCGGGGTCGTCGACCCCGAAGCGGGGTACTGAGCCGCGGCACGCCCGGGATGCACCCCCGATGCGCGGGGGGCGGCCGGGGGTCTGCTACAGTTTCACCTGCTGTTCGAACGGACAGTGATCCTCGATAGCTCAATTGGCAGAGCAGCCGGCTGTTAACCGGCAGGTTGTTGGTTCGAGTCCAACTCGGGGAGCGACAGGCCCTCACTCCCCTCGGGAGTGGGGGCCTTCCGCATTCCTTGGGTCGCACTCCCAGGTGCGGGCGGCGGTGATGCTGTTAGCGTTCACAGGTGCCCGTCCTCCCGCGTACCGCGCTCGTCTCCCTCGTGGCGGCGCTGGCGGCGGCGGTGCTCACGCTCACCGCGTGCTCCTCGTCACCGGCGGACGACCCGACCGAGTCGTTCGACGGGACGCCGCCGTCCTCGGTCGTCGCGTCGGGCACCGCGCCGATCGTCTTCGCGTTCGTTTGTGCGGTCGGCGGCTCGGGCGAGGAGCAGACCTACACCACCGCCTCCGCGGTCTGGCAGGACCACCGGACGGACTGCTCGGTCGAGCGGATCACCGGCACCGAGCCCTCCGCGCAGCAGCGATCGGCCGTCGCCGCCACGTCGGGGGTCGCCGACCTCGAGACACTGGCCCGGGCCTGTGCGGTGAGCGGGACGGCACCGTGGACGACGCCGGTCGCCTCGCGTGACGACGCGCTCCTGGCCGCCGGGCTCGAACGCTACTGCCCGGGTCACCCGGAGATCGGGCACCTGCGGGCCGCACTCGCCGCGTGGCAGGACTGACACCGGGCACTCCGGAGGGGGCCCCGCCGGCGGGTCAGCCCTCGGGGTGGTCGCGGCCCGGGAGCCACGACTGGCCGGGTCCGCCCCAGCTCGCCTTGCGGATCGCCTTCTGCACCTGCTTGCCGTAGGGGTGCACGAGGCGGTCGGCGTAGAGGACCCCGTCGAGGTGGTCGTACTCGTGCTGGAAGATCCGCGCCAGCCACCCGTGCGCCTCGATCTCGAACGGTTCGCCGTGCTCGTCGGACGCCCGCAGCAGGGCACCCTCCGACCGCCGCAGCGGGTAGCGCTCACCCGGGATCGACAGGCAGCCCTCTGACTCGTCGTCCTCGTCGAGCTCCTCGAGCGTCTCCGGCACCGCCGGCGTCGTCCAGAGCACCGGGTTCACGGCGGCACCGCGCCAGAGCACGTCGTCCTCGTCGGTCCAGGAGAACACGAACAGCCGCTTGCCGACGCCGACCTGGGGGCCCGCGAGGCCCACACCGGGAGCGAGGTCCATCGTCGTGAACATGTCCGCGACGAGTGCCCGGAGGTCCTCGTCGAACGCGGTCACCTCGGTCGCGGGCTCGTGCAGGACGGGTTCACCGGTGATGCGGATCGGCAGGACGGGCATGGTCCCAGGCTACCGGGCGGTGTCGGATACCCTCGACGCGTGACCCCGGACCTGCCCTCGCTCGACGCGGTGAACCTGACGCCGTTCCAGGCCCTGATGATCCCGGTCGCCCTCATCGGTGCGGTGTTCCTGTCGCTCGGGGCGCAGTTCCAGAGCCGCGGTGTGCAGCGCGTCGAGTCGAAGCTCGGGCGGCAGTCGAAGGGGCTCTCCGTCCGGCACGTGATGGCGCTCGTCGGCAGCGGCAACTGGGTGCTCGGCACCCTCATGCTCGGCGCCGCGGTCGTCCTGCAGCTCGTGAGCATCACCTTCGCGCCGCTCATCGTCGTGCAGCCGCTCGGGGCGGTCGCCCTCGTGGTCACGACGTGGTTCTCCTCGCGGAGCAGCGGCGTCCCGCTCGGGCAGGCCGCCCGTCGCGCCGTCATGACCTGCATCGGCGGCGTGGCCCTCTTCGTGCTCATCGCAGCGCTGTACGGGCGCGAGAGCCTGATCGACCGTCACCAGCTCATCACCGTGCTGGTGATCCTGGCCGTCGTGCTCGTCGTCGTGCTCGTGTCGTTCCGCTTCGTGGCGAAGCACCAGAACGCGCTGTACTACATCATCGGCGCCGGGGTGCTCTACGGGTTCGTCGCGACGCTCGCGAAGGTCACCCTGAACCGGATCACCCACCACACCTTCGACTGGGTCACGGCACTGGCGATCGTCGGCGTGGTCGTGGCGACGGTGCTCGGCGGGTACTTCGTGCAGAACGCGTACTCGAGCGGCTCGGCCGACCTCGTGATCGCCGGCCTCACCGTCGTCGACCCGATCGTCGCGGTCGGCATCGGTGTCGTCGTGCTCGGCGAGGCCGCGGGGGCGCCGACGTTCGCGGTCGTCGGCTTCCTCGTCGCGGGGGCCGTCGCGGTCACCGGCGTGG
>JASCOJ010000079.1 GCA_029959645.1 Microbacteriaceae bacterium PS02332
GTCCAGGTTCCAGGATTCTGGAACCTGGACGGGCCCGCCTACGCCGCGACCGGCGCGCGCTGCCCGACGGTCTCGGCGGCCGCCGCCTCCCCGGCAGCCGCGTCCGTGTCCGAGGCGGCAGGCGCCCGACGCACCCACTTCTTCAGCGCGACGAGGACCAGCGCGGAGACGACGGTCCCGACGAGGATCGCGAGGATGAACATCCAGATGCCCCCGATCGCGAAGAACACGAAGATCCCGCCGTGCGGTGCCCGTGAGGTCACGCCGGCCGCCATCGAGATCGCACCCGTGACCGCGGCGCCGACCATCGACGCCGGGATGACCCGCAGCGGGTCGGCCGCGGCGAACGGGATCGCACCCTCGGAGATGAACGAGGCACCGAGCAGCCACGCGGCCTTGCCGTTCTCGCGCTCGGGCTTGGTGAAGCCGTTGCGGTAGAGGACCGTCGACGCGAGGGCCAGGGCGAGCGGCGGCACCATGCCGGCGGCCATCACCGCGGCCATGATCTCGAACGGGACGACGTTCGAGGCGCTGCCCGCACCGAGCCCGGCGACGGCGAACGCGTACGCCACCTTGTTGACCGGCCCACCGAGGTCGAACGCCATCATCAGGCCGAGGATGATGCCGAGCAGGATCGCGGAGGCACCGGTCAGCGAGTTGAGGAAGCCCGTGAGCTGGGTCATCAGCCAGGCGATCGGTCCGCCGAGCACGAGGAGCATCAGGCCCGAGGCGATGATCGACGCGAAGAGCGGGATGATCACGACCGGCATGAGGCCGCGCAGCCACCGCCACGTCGGGATGCGTCCGATCCAGTACGCGGCACCACCGGCGATGAGGCCACCGACGAGCCCGCCGAGGAACCCGGCGTTCATGAACACGGCGATCGACCCGGCGACGAACCCGGGCGCGATGCCCGGCCGGTCGGCGATGGCGTACGCGATGTACCCGGCGAGGGCGGCGACGAGGAACCCGAGCGACACCCCGCCGATCTGGAACGCGGCGGCGCCGAGGTAGTACCCGAGCCCCTGCGGCGGCAGGTCGAGGAGCGTGTGGTGGGTGAGCGTCCAGACCGCGTTGTTCTGGCCGGAGTCGCCGTGCGCGAGCGCGATGCCGTACCCGGAGAGCAGGAAGCCGAGGGCGATGAGCAGGCCACCGCCCGCGACGAACGGGATCATGTACGAGACGCCGGTGAGCAGCCACCGCTTCAGGGACTGCCCGAAGTGCTCGTCCTTCGCGCTGGTCTCGCCCGCGACGGGCACGCCGCCGGACACCCGTGCGGCGTTCGGGTCGTCGGCGGCACGGAGGGCCTCGGCGATCATCGTGTCCGGCTCGTCCACGCCGCGCTTGACCGGTCCGGACACGAGGGGCTTCCCGGCGAACCGGGCACGATCGCGGACGTCGACGTCGACCGCGAACACGACGGCGTCGGCACGGGCGATGATCGCCGGGTCGAGCGGCTCGACCTGCGAGGAGCCCTGCGTCTCGACGTGCATCTCGGCACCGGCCCGCTGTGCGGCGGCGACGAGGGCGTCGGCGGCCATGTACGTGTGTGCGATGCCGGTCGGGCAGGCGGTGACGCCGACGATGACCTTCCGGCGCGCACCGGCACCGGACGTGTCGCTGTCGACGACGTGCGTGTCCGTCGCGGAGGCGGGGCGGGCCTCCCGGCCGGCCGGTGTGGAGGCCCCACCGGCGTTCCCGACGCCGGCTGCGGCGACCTCGCCGCTCACCTCGCGGTCGACCAGGTCGACGATCTCCTGCGGGGTCGTCGCACCGCGGAGGGCCGCGGTGAAGTCCTCGCGGATGAGGGCCCGCGCGAGGGTCGAGAGGACGGTGAGGTGGTCCTTGTCCGCACCCTCCGGCACCGCGATCATGAAGACGACGTCGGCGTCGCCGTCGGGCGCGCCGAACGGCACCGTCCGCGCGAGGCGGGTGAAGGCCAGCGTCGGCGCGGTGACGGAGGTCGACCGGGCATGCGGGATGGCGATGCCGCCGGGGACGCCGGTGCCGACGCTCGCCTCGCGGGCGATGGCGTCGGCGGCGAGGACGTCGCCGGAGGCGGCCCGACCGGTCGCCGCGATGCGGTCGGCCAGGACGCGGATGACATCGGAGGACGTGGCGCCGAGGTCCTCGTCGAGGCCGACCAGGTCGACGCCGATCAGACCGGAACCGGTCCCGGCGCTGGGATCGGTGCTGTGCGCAGCGGACATGGGTTGCTCCTTCGCAGTGGCGCTGGGCGCCGGGGGCTGTGCGGGTGGGACGGCTGTGCTCTGGGACGGCTCCGGCGACGGGTGGTCGGACCGGAGGCGGGCGACGGACCGGGCGGTCAGACGCCGTGCGGGACGGGGCGGTCGGCCGACGAGGGGGCGGACGACGACGTCCGCTCCGGGGTCGCCGGTCCCGACGGGCCGAGACGGTGGACGACGATCGCGTCCGGGTCGGTGGCGTCGAGCGCCGGGACGTCACTGCCGGGGAGCCCGGCGGCGGCGGCACCGGAGGCGACGGCCTGTGCGAGTCGTCGTCCGGGCGGGGCCCCGGCGACCTCGGCCAGCAGGTACCCGGCCAGCGAGGAGTCCCCCGCGCCGACCGTCGAGCGCGCCGTGATCCGGGGTGCGGCGGCGACCCAGGACCCGGTGCCGTCGACGAGCACGGCACCGGCGCTGCCGAGGGTGAGCAGGACGGTGTCGGCCCCGCGGTCCCGGAGCCGACCGGCGGCAGCGGCCGCGAGTGCCGGGTCGTGTTCGTACGCGGCGGGGTCGCCGCCGACGACCTCGGCGAGCTCCTCGGCGTTCGGCTTGACGAGGTCGACGCGCTCGCCGGACTGCAGCAGCGCGGCGAACGGCACGCCCGACGAGTCGACGGCGATCCGGACGTCGTCGCCGTGCCGCTGCCGGACCGCGTGCACGAGCACGGCGAGCGCGTCGTCGGGCAGCCCGGGCGGCAGGGACCCGGCGAGCACGACCCAGCGCGCGGCCGGCCCGGTCGCGCTCGGCCCGGCGGTGGTGGCGACGAGCTCGGCGAGGTCCTCGAGACGTCCCGCGAGCGAGGGCCCGGGTTCGTTGAGCTTCGTGGTGGTGCCGGTCGGCTCGGTCACGGTGACGTTCGAGCGGAGCGCGGCCCCGATCGGGAGCGTGACGGTCGGGATCCCCCGGACCGCGAGCCCGGTGACGACGGGGTCGAGCTCGTCACCCGGCAGCACCGCGGTCGTGTCCCCGCCGCTCGCGACGACGACCCGCGAGACGTTGACGCCCTTCCCACCGGGCTCGGCCGTCGACCGGGTGGCACGCTGCACGGCGCCGCGCTGGAGTTCCCCGGACAGTTCGATCGTCCGGTCGAGGGACGGGTTCGGCGTGACGGTGACGATGCGCCCGCTCATGCGACCATCACCTCGACGTCGGCATCGGCGAGCGCGCCGGCGAGGTCCGCGGGCGGCGCCTGGTCGGTCACGAGGGTGTCGATCTCGTCGAGTCGAGCGAAGCGCATGAGCGCCTCGACGCCGTGCTTGGCGGCGTCGGCGAGGACGACGCTCCGGCGGGCGGCGAGCACGTACGCGGCCTTCACCGCGGCCTCGTACTCGTCGGGGGTGCTCAGGCCGAACCCGGCGGACAGGCCGTTCGTCCCGATGAACGCGATGTCGGGCCGGAGTGCCCCGATCTGGTCGACGGTCGCGGTGCCGACCGCGGCGCTGGTGACCCCGCGCACCCGGCCACCGAGCAGGTGGAGCTCGACGTGCGCGCTGTGCTGCAGGGTCGCGGCGATCGGCACGGAGTTCGTGATGACGGTGATCGTCGCTCCGGGGACGGTGGGCTCCCACCGTGCGAGCTCGGCGGCGACCGCGCCGCTCGTCGTCCCGGCATCGAGCGCGATCGACCCCGTGAAGCCCGCCGGGACCAGGCGCATGGCGGCCCGTGCGATCGCGGTCTTCTCCGGGCCGTGCTGCCCCTCGCGCTCGGCGACGCTGAGTTCGACGAGGCTGGAGCGCTCGATCGGGACCGCTCCCCCGTGCACGCGGCGGAGCACCCCGAGCGTCTCGAGCGCGTCGAGGTCGCGGCGGATCGTCTCGGTCGTGACGTCGAAGTGCTCGGCGAGGTCAGCGACCGACACCCGCCCGGCAGCGTGCATGGCGGCGGCGATGGCGTCGTGGCGCTCGGTTGCGTACATGCCCGGACTCCTTCGTTCCCGTTGGGTCCGAGCACTGTACGACGAGAACCAACACGAACGCAACCGTTCCGCAGGTGAACCAACATCGAGGGTCTGCGTCTCATCCTCCGAGCGGAGCGGCATGCGCCTGCCGACGGACGCCCTCTGCGGGTGATGTGTCACACACTGGTTCCATGCACGCACCTCCCCGTCGCCGTACCGTCATCGCCCCGCTCGTCGTCGTGGGCGTCCTCGTCGCCCTCACCGTCGCCGCCGTCCTCGCCTTCCCGGCGTTCATCACGGCAGCGAGCCCGGTCGAGGAGCGCCACTACGCGACCTGGGCGGACGCGCCGTCCGCGCAGGAGGACCGCGCAGCGGCTCGACCGGCCTGGGCGCCGGCCGACGCGACCGACATCGACCTGCAGTACCGGGTCCGCCGTGACGCACCCGGGTGGAACGTGGCCATGACGGCGTCGGGCGGCCCGGACACGGGCGGGTGCACGGCGGTCCCGGTCGAGGACGCCTCCCCGGCCCTCGACTCGTCCTTAATGCCGGACCGCCTCCCGGACGAGGTGTGGACCTGCGGCGACGGGCGGGCCGTGTGGACGGAGGGTGACCGGCTGTACGGCGCCACCACCGGCACTCCGCTCGGCGACGGTTGACCGGACAGCGCTCAGCCGGGAGGCCCGGGACCGGCCCGTCTGTCCGGACCGGTCCCGGGCCTCCCGGCAGCACGGCGCGAGCACCCTGCGCCGTCGCGACACCGCCGGCGGCACCACCTGCGACGCCGCCGCCGCGTCACGCCGCCGCGTCAGGCCGCCGCGAGCGCCGACGTCGGTGGGATCCGCGCCGCCTTCGCCGCCGGCGACAGCCCTGACAGCCCACCGATGACCACGGTCGCGCCGAGCCCGCCCGCGACGGCCCAGAGCGGGATCGCGACCGGCCACCCCTGCCCGAGGGCGAACACGAGGGTGACGCCGACCCCGATCACCACGCCGGCGACACCGCCGAGGAACGACAGCAGCAACGACTCGACGAGGAACTGGTCACGGACGTCCCGCCGTCGGGCACCGAGGGCACGGCGGACGCCGACCTCCGCCCGCCGCTCGAGCACCGTGATCACCATCGTGTTGGCGACGCCGATCCCGCCGACCAGCAGGGCGACACCGCCGATCCCGACGAGCAGGCCGGTGAACGAGTCGTCCGTCGCGTTCTTCGCCGCGAGCGCGTCCGAGGGGCGGGTGACGGCGACGTCCGCCGCCGACGCCGGGCTGACCGCCCGCGGGAGCTCGTCGCGCACCGTGGTGACCTGGTCGGGGTCGACCCTCGTGTAGACCGCGGAGGGGTGACCGTCCCAGCCGAGGTCCGCGGCGGAGCCCCGGGGCACGAACACCTGGTTGTCGAGGTCCTCCGCGAGCTGGAGCGGCCCGAGGACCCCGACGACCTGCACCCAGCGCCCGCCGAGCCACACCCGTGTGTCCGCCGAGACCCGGTCGATGCCGAGGGACCGCGCCGCGGTGGACCCGAGCACGACCTGCGCCGGTGCCGACGCTCCCGGGTCGAGCCACCGGCCGGACGCGACCGTGCCACCGAGGACGTCGGGGAGGTCCCCCTCCGCCTCGAGGACACCGATGCCCTTCGTCTCCGCTGACGGGATGTACGGGTTGCGGTACACCCGGCCGTCGTCGACCTTGCCGACCCCGGCGGCCGCGAGCACGCCGTCCTGCCGCTGCACGGACTGCACCGCGGTGGTGGGCAGCGGCACCTGCTCCGCGAAGGACTCGGCGTGCGTGACCGTCAGGACGTTCGTCCCGAGGGCGTCGAGGACCCGGTCGAGCGCGGCCTTGCTCGACGACGAGATGCCGACGACGGCGATCATCGCGGCGATGCCGATCGCGATGCCGAGGGCGGAGAGCACGACCCGCGTCGGACGCGTCCGCAGGCCGAACACCCCGAGCCGGAGCAGGTCACCCGCACCGAGGGTCCGTCGGGCGCTCACCGGGCCGCTCCGGCGTGCAGCCCCATCGCCGCCGCGAGTCCGGCGGCGTCGCTCGCGCTGTCGTCCTCGATCCGGCCGTCCCGCATCCGCACCTGGCGGGGCAGCGACGCGGCGAGCTCGAGGTCGTGCGTGATGACGAGCACCGTCGTCCCGGCGGCGTGCAGTTCCCGGAGCACACCGAGGATCGCCGCCCCGGCCACGGTGTCGAGCGCGCCGGTGGGTTCGTCGGCGAGCAGCACGGTGGGTTCGCCGACGATGGCCCGGGCGATCGCCACACGCTGCTTCTCACCGCCGGACAGCTGGTGCGGCCGGTGGTCGACACGGTGCCCGAGGCCGACCCGCTCGAGCGCGGCCACCGCCCGTGTGTGTCGCTCGTGCCGAGGCGTGCCGGTGTAGAGCAACCCGTCCGCGACGTTCTCGGTCGCCGTCGCCCCGGCCTGCAGGTGGAAGTGCTGGAACACGAACCCGATGTGCTCGGCGCGCAGGGCGGAGAGCGCGTCGTCGGACAGCGAGCCGACGTCCGCACCCGCGATCGTGACCGTGCCGGACGTGGGCCGGTCGAGCGTGCCGATGGTGTTGAGCATGGTCGACTTCCCGGAGCCGGAGGGTCCGACGACGGCGACGAGCTCCCCGCGGTGGACCTCGAGCGAGACCCCGCGGAGGGCCTGCACCTCGCCGTAGGACCGGGTGACGTCGGAGAGGACGAGGACGACCTCCTCCTCCGGGCGCGGACCGGTCACAGCGCTCACGAGGGCACCGCCACACGGGCACCCTCGGCGACGTCGCCCGTGACCGCTGCGCGTCCGTCGGCCACGAACCCGACCTCGACCGGGACGCGCCGGGTCTGCCCGTCCTCGCCCACGACGTCCACGGCGTACCCGGAGGAGCCGTGCGCGACCAGCGCCGACACCGGGACGGACAGGACGTCCCGCTCGGTGCGTCCGGGCGCCGTCACCTGCGCCGAAGCCGCCTCGGGGAGGTGCCGGTCCCCGGCGTCGAACGACACCGTGACGGTGACGTCCTGCTTCCCGTCCTCGGAGTCGGCCGGGACGGCGTCGACGACCGCGCCGGTCATCGCCGCACCACCCCCGTTGACGAGCACCCGCACGGCGGTGCCGACCGCGAACGACCCGGCGTCGCGCTGCGGCACGGTCGCCGTGACGACCCGGTCCGTGCTCGTCACGTGCAGGACGTCCCCGGCTGCGGGCCGTCCGAGCTGTCCGGGCACGGAGGCCACCCGGACCGTCCCGTCGACGAACGCGACCTGGCCGGCGTCGATCGTGCCGGTGACCGGCAGACCGCGGTCCTTCTGCCACGACCGGACGGCAGCGGCGGTGCGCGGGCCGAACCGGTCGTCCTCGGCGACGTCGTAGCCGAGCGCAGCGAGGTTCTCGTTGAGCTGCCGGACGTCGGCACCACGGAGTCCCCGCGTGAGCGGACGCCACAGCGGGGTCGTGCCGGTGAACGCTCGCACGGGCCGCTCGTCGACGGCGTACAGCGGTTCGTCACGGTGCACGACCTGTCCGGGCCGCGGCAACCACGTGATGGTCCCGCTCCCCGTGCCGGGGACCGGTGTCGGAGCGCCGTACCCGAGGGTGCCGGCGGCCGTCCGGGACTCGACGAGGTCACCGCGTGTCACCGGCGCGGTGGCACGGTGGTGCGCGGTGGGGTGTTCCGCGGCCTCGGTGGCCGGCGCCGTGGCGATCGCCCAGGTGGCGGTCCCGGCCCCGAGGACGGCGACCAGGCAGACGGCCGTGGTGACGGTCCGGGCCTTCCGCGACATGCTCATCGTCCCGCCTCCGCCCCGGTCCCGGCCCGGGCTCCGGTACCCGCCTCGTACACCTGCGCATCGCAGTCCTTCGCGACGTGCTCGAACGCGTCGGCGTCCGACGGCTGCCACGTCCGCTGGTCCTCGATCCCGTCCGGGTAGTCGGGGAAGCCGCCGGCACGGATGCACGCCGCTGCTTCCCGACGGAGCTCGTCCATGCCGGGGAGCGGCTGCGCCGCCGGCGCGTCGGCGGAGCCGCCGGAACAGCGGACGAGGTCGGCGGTCCAGCGGTCCGGGTCGACGCCCTGCGGGACACTGACCTGCTCACCGGCGCCTCCGCCGCCCGCGAAGTCCGAGTCGTCCACGTCGTACCCGCGGTCCCGCATGCACGCACCGACCTCTCCCGGTGACGCCGGTGCACCGGCCGCCCGGGGGGCACCGGCCGACGAGGCGCCGGAGGGCGATGCTCCGGGGCCGGGTGTCCGACCGGACCCGGAACCGTGCGACGAACAGCCGGCGAGCAGTGCCGGCACGAGCAGCAGGGCGAGCACGGCGCCCATGTCGACGCGCCTCATCCGACGCTCTGCGTCTTCGTGTCGGGCGAGTACTTCTTCATGCACTCGTCAGCCCGCTTCTGGAACTCCGGTTCACCGGCCGGCGGGTACTCACTCGGGATGAACGAGATGCCGCCCGGTTGCTGCTCCGGGAAGTCCGGGTAGGCCTCGCGCACGCAGGAGGCCACCTGGTCGTACTCCCGCGTCCACTTGTCCTTCGTCGCGGAATCCGCTCGGGGCACACCGAGGTCCGTCGCGCACCGGTCCGCGGCCGACCGGAAGCGCTCCTGGTCGACACCGCGCGGGGACGTGACCGTCCCGGACCGGACCTGGTCGTCGCTCGGGTCCTCGACGGTGAACCCGGCGGAGCGCATGCACGCGCCCCACTCCGCACCGAGGCCGGAGGCGGCGTCAGCAGCACCCGCAGCGGTGTCGGAGGTGCCGGAGCAGGCGGCGAGGCCGGCAGCCAGCCCGAGGGCGAGCAAGCCGGCGACGAGTGGGCGGGCCGGTGGTCGTCGGGTCGTTCTCGTTGTCGTCGTCGTTGTCATGCTCCCAGCACAGCGGGGAGCACGTTGCGGCAGCGGTACCGACCAGGTCACACCGACGAAACACCGATCCGCACCGCGAGCCCGCCGCCGTGGCGCGGGTCGACCGTCAGGACCCACCCGTGGGCCCGTGCCACGGCCGCGACGATCGACAGCCCGAGACCGCTGTGCCGCCGCTCGGACCTCGTCGCGGGCGGCTCACCGCCCGCACCACCGCGCCGGAAGGGCTCGGTGAGCCGGGCGACGTCCTCCGCCCGCACCTCCGGTCCGTCGTTCTCGACGAGCACCCCGGCAGCGTCGACGGTCACCCGGACGCGCCCGCCCGGCACGTTGTACTCCACGGCGTTGTCCACGAGGTTCCGCACCGCCTGCCGCAGCAGCACCGGCTCGGCACGCACCTGCGGCATCCGGTCTGGAGGCCCACCCTCCGTCCGACGGGTCAGCTCCACCCCGGCGGTCTCCGCGCGGGCACGGTGTTCCGTGAGCACCTCGTCCACGACCGTCGTCAGGTCGACGTCCTCGGTGCGCCCGTCCAGTCCCCGTTCGGCCTCGGCGAGGACGAGCAGTGACTCGACGAGGCGCTCCGTCCGCCGGTTCTGCTCGAGCAGCTCGGCCCGCGTCCGCGCCAGGTCGTCCGGCCCGGCGTCGTCGGACAGGCCGATCTGGATCGCCGCGCGCTGGACGGCGAGGGGCGTGCGGAGCTCGTGGGATGCCTGCGCGACGAACCGGCGCTGACTCGCGAACGCGCCCTCGAGTCGGTCGAGCAGGTCGT
Organism: Microbacteriaceae bacterium PS02332; assembly: GCA_029959645.1. GTDB lineage: Bacteria > Actinomycetota > Actinomycetes > Actinomycetales > Microbacteriaceae > Curtobacterium. The sequence continues at coordinate 9,779 of JASCOJ010000079.1, forward strand.
CGACGGTGCGCGCGAGCCGGCGGAGCTCGTCGTCCGGCCCGTCGAGCGCGATCCGTTCGTGCAGCGTCGACGCCGATATCCGACGGGCGGTCGCGGTGATGCGGTCGACCGGTGCGAGCATCCGCCGGCTCACCAGCCAGCCGATCCCGCCTGCGAGGACACCGGCCCCGGTCACACCGAGCACCGACCACTGCCACTGCAGCCCGGCGACCACCGCGACGACGTGCACCCCGCCGCTGCCGTCGAGGGTCGCTGCCGTCACCGGCGCCTCGGCGTCCGGAGCGATCATGGCGGCGCCGTCAGCGGGATGCGACGGCTGTCGCTCGAGCACCGCGCGTTCGAGCGACGCCTGCGACCCGAGGTTGACGACGGCGACGGTCCCCGCGGCGAGCGCCATCGCGGTGAGGGCGAACGCGAGGGCCGTGCGCGCCCGGATGCTCCACGTGCGGCTCACAGCGCGTAGCCCTGCCCGGGCACGGTCGTGATCGGGTCGGGTGTGCCGAGCTTCCGGCGGAGCTTCGACATGGTCACCCGCACGGCGGTCGTGAACGGGTCGACGTTCATGTCCCAGACCTTCTCGAGGAGCTCCTCGGCGGGGACGACCCGGCCGTCGGCGCGCAGGAGCACCTCGAGGACGCCGAGCTCCTTGGCGGTCAGGTCGAGGGGCTTGCCGTCCCGCATCGCCATCCGCCGGTTCGTGTCGACGACGATCCCGGCACGTTCGAGCACGGGCGCGACCGGCGCGACGCTGCGGCGGCCGAGCGCTCGGACCCGGGCGACGAGCTCCGGGTACTCGAACGGCTTCGTGAGGTAGTCGTCCGCGCCGAGCTCGAGCCCCTGGACGCGGTCGGCGAGGGACGTCGCCGCCGTGAGCATGAGGATCCGGGTCAGCGACCCGCGGGCAGCGAGTCGGCGGGCGACCGCGTCACCGTGCAGGCCGGGGACGTCCCGGTCGAGCACGACGACGTCGTAGTCGTTGACCGTGAGGAGTTCGTCGGCGGAGTCACCGCGGTACGCGACGTCCACGGCCATGTCCTGCCGTTGCAGCCCCCGCGCAACGAGGTCGGCCAACGCCACCTCGTCGTCCACCACCAGTACGCGCACCGGTACATGATGTACCAGTACGGTATGCGTCTCCTGGGAAGGTCAGCCCTGCGGTGCGACGTCGAACGGCACCTCGCCGGCCGTGCTGACGCCCGCGCGCTGCCGGTAGGACATGTGCCCGCCGATGTAGCCGCCGACCGACACAGTCAGGAGCCCGGCGAACCCGAGGAGCTTGCCCGCTCCGGGGTTCCCGCGCTTCCGCTGCAGCCACGACAGCCCGTAGAGCGTGACGCCGACCCAGTTCACCGCCTGGTGGACCCAGCCGGTGCGCAGCTGCTCACGGTTGAGCTCCGACCAGTCGGTGTACCCGGCGATGCTCGCGCTGCCGGCCGAGACGACTCCGACACCGACGAGGGTCTTCGCGGCCTTCGCGTTGCCCTTCCCGCCGATGAGGTCGAGGACGGCCGCGGAGATCCAGGCACCGAGCGGCACCTGCACCATGAGCGGGTGGATCGGGTGCCCGAACGGGACGCCGTGCAGGAGCTGCCGCAGCGCGCGCGGACGGATGAGGGCGTTGACGACCGTGCGGTCGAGGTCGACGGCCTTGTCGAGCACGCTCGCCTGCTCGATGGAATCGGTGATGCGACGCAGCGCTCGGATCTCAGGCATGTCGCCGACGCTAGCCCGGCACGACGGAACGGGTTCCCAGCGCGGTCACCCTGTCCGCCGCGCGCCGTCGGACGCCGGGACGGGGCGTCACTCCTCGACGATCTCCGCGACCTCGAAGGGTTCGACAGTGAGCTGCTCGCCGCCGGGCGCAACGTCGACACGGACCGTGTCGCCGTCGCGGACGTCACCGGCGAGGATGGCCCGCGCCAGCTGGTCGTCGATCTGCCGCTGCATGAGCCGACGGAGCGGGCGGGCCCCGTAGGCGGGCTCGTAGCCGCGCTCGGCGAGCCAGGCACGTGCGTCCGGCGTGACGGCGAGCTCCAGTCGACGGCCGGACAGGCGCCGCGCGAGCCGGTCGACGTACAGCGAGACGATCTGCGCGAGGTCGTCCGGGGTGAGCGCCTGGAACACGACCATGTCGTCGAGCCGGTTGAGGAACTCGGGCCGGAACGCCTGCTGCACCATCTCGCGCACGGCGGCCTCGCGCTGCGCGTCGTCGAGCGCCGGGTCGGTGAGGAACTGCGAGCCGAGGTTCGACGTGAGCACGAGGATCGTGTTCCGGAAGTCGACCGTGCGCCCCTGCCCGTCCGTGAGGCGCCCGTCGTCGAGCACCTGCAGGAGGACGTCGAACACCTCGGGGTGCGCCTTCTCGATCTCGTCGAGCAGGATCACGGAGTACGGCCGACGCCGCACCGATTCCGTGAGCTGCCCGCCGGCCTCGTAGCCGACGTACCCGGGCGGGGCACCGATGAGCCGCGCGACCGAGTGCTTCTCGCCGTACTCACTCATGTCGATCCGGACGAGGGCCTTCTCGTCGTCGAACAGGAACTCGGCGAGCGCCTTGGCCAGCTCCGTCTTGCCGACGCCGGTGGGGCCGAGGAACAGGAACGAACCGGTCGGACGGTCCGGGTCGGAGATGCCGGCGCGGGTGCGGCGGACCGCTTCCGACACCGCGGCGACCGCCGTGCGCTGCCCGATGATCCGTCGGCCGAGCTCGCGCTCGAGGTGCAGGAGCTTCTCGGTCTCGCCCTGCAGCAGACGGCCGACGGGGATGCCGGTCCACTGCGCGATGACGGCGGCGATGTCCTCGTCGGTGACGCTGTCGTTCACCATGCGGTCGGCGGACCCGGCCTGCTCGGCGGCGGCGAGTTCGGCCTCGATGCGCGGCTTCTCGCCGTACTCGAGACGCGACACCGTCTCGTAGTCGGCCTCCCGCTGGGCGCGCTGCGACCGCATGTTGAGGTCGTCGAGCTGCTGCTTGAGCTCACCGATCCGGTTCAGGGTCGCCCGTTCGGCCTGCCACCGCTCCTCGAGGGCGGCGAGCCGCTCCTCGCGTCCGCGGAGTTCGTTCCGGAGCGTCTCGAGTCGGGCCTTCGATGCGTCGTCCTTCTCCTGCTTGAGCGCGAACTCCTCGACGCGGAGGCGGTCCACGTTCCGCTTCAGCTCGTCGATCTCGACCGGGCTGGAGTCGATCTCCATGCGGAGGCGCGAGGCGGCCTCGTCGATGAGGTCGATCGCCTTGTCGGGGAGCTGCCGACCCGAGATGTAGCGGTCGGACAGCGCCGACGCCGCGACCAGGGCGGAGTCGTTGATCGTCACCTTGTGGTGCGCCTCGTACCGCTCCTTGAGCCCGCGGAGGATCGCGACGGTGTCCTCGACGCTCGGCTCCCCCACGTACACCTGCTGGAAGCGGCGCTCGAGGGCGGCGTCCTTCTCGATGTACTCGCGGTACTCGTCGAGGGTCGTCGCTCCGATGAGCCGGAGTTCACCGCGGGCCAGCATCGGCTTGAGCATGTTCGACGCGGCGACCGAGCCCTCGCCACCGCCGGCGCCCATCAGGGTGTGCAGCTCGTCGATGAAGGTGATGACCTGCCCGTCGGACTCGTCGATCTCCTTGAGCACGGCCTTGAGCCGCTCCTCGAACTCGCCGCGGTACTTCGCACCGGCGATGAGGGCGGACATGTCGAGCGAGACGAGTCGCTTGTCCTTGAGCGAGTCGGCCACGTCGCCGGCCACGATGCGCTGCGCGAGCCCCTCGACGACAGCGGTCTTGCCGACACCGGGCTCCCCGATGAGCACCGGGTTGTTCTTCGTGCGGCGCGTGAGCACCTGCGACACGCGACGGATCTCGGAGTCGCGGCCGATCACCGGGTCGAGCTTGCCGCTGCGGGCGATCGCCGTGAGGTCGACGCCGTACTGCTCGAGCGCGGTCTTCTGCTTCTCCTGCGAGTCAGGGGCGCCCTGGAGGTTCGCCATGCGTTGTCGTCCTTTCCGTGCGTTGCCGTGTGGTCGCCTCAGTTCCTGAGTCCACCTGACTCAAGTTTATCGGGCGCAGGCGCATTCCCGCCAGCCTGTGGATCCGGGTTGACGATCCCGACCGCGCTCACGACGGCACCGGCGAGGAGCAGCACGGCCATCACGACCATCGCCCGGTGCAGGCCGCCGACGCTCACCTCGCCGCCGAGGACGACCCCGGCGAGCGCGACCGTCACGAGCCCTGCGATCCGCGCCACGGCGTTGTTGACCGCGGAGCCCGCGCCGGCTTCGGACGACGGCACGGACCCGAGCACCGCGCTCGTCAGCGGGGTCACCATCGTCACGATGCCGGCCCCGATGAGCACGAGCCCGGGCAGGACGGACCACCAGTACCCCGCGGGGTCGTCGCCGGTGAGGAGCAGCAGCAGTGCCCCGACCGCGGCGACCGCCGGGCCGGCGGTCATGAACCAGCGCGGGCCGTGCCTCCCGGCCAGCGCCCCGACCGTCGTGGACAGCGCCAGGAGCATCAGGGTCGGGGGCAGCGTGGCCAGGCCGGCCACCCAGGCCGGGAAGCCCCAGACCTCCTGCAGGAACAGGGTGACGACGAAGAACACCATGCCGAGCGCCCCGTAGATCGAGAGCGTCGCGAGGTTGCCGATGGCGAAGTTCCGCGCGCGGAACAGCGCGAGCGGCACGAGCGGCGAGCCGGACACCCGGGCCATCCGGCGCTCCCACGGCACGAACGCCCCGAGGGCGACCGCTCCGAGGACGAGCGCGCCGACGACGACCGGCGCGTCCCACCCGAGCCGCTCCTGCTCGATGAGCCCGAGGACGACACCACCGACCCCGACCACGGCGAGCACCGCGCCGAGGACGTCGACACGGGCGCGGGGGCCGGACGGGACCTCGGCGGTGATGCGCCGGACGAGCGGGATCGTCACCGCGATCGGGACGGCCGTCAGCACGAAGATCCACCGCCACCCGATGCCGTCGACCACGAGCCCGCCGACGACCGGACCGAGGATCGACGCCGCACTCGACCACGCCGTCCACGTCCCGATGGCCTTCGTCTGCGCGGCGCCCCGGTACGCGGCGACGATGAGCGCGAGCGCACTCGGGGTGATCAGTGCGCCGCCCACGCCCTGGAGCGCCCGGGCGACGACCAGGACCTCCCCGGTCGGCGCGACGGCGCACGCGATGGACGCGAGACCGAACACTCCCAGCCCCCACGTGATGATCCGGACCCGTCCGAACAGGTCGGACAACGAGCCCGCCACCAGGATGAGCGACCCGAGGGTGACGAGGTAGGCGTCGACGGTCCACTGCTGCACCACGAGCCCGCCGCCGAGCTCGGTGCGGACCGCCGGCAGCGCCACGTTCACGACGCTCGCGTCGAGGCCCACGACGAAGGAGGCGAGGACCGCGACGACGAGGACGATCCGCCGGTCGTCGCGCAGCGGGGCGGGGGCGGACGTCATCCGCTCATCATGGACCCGCGGGGTCGCGCGGTGTTGCCGGGATGTGTCCCCCGCCGTGCCCCCGACGAAACCCGGCGTCCGCTGGGCTCGGTCCATGACCACCACCACGCCTCCACCTGCACGTCCCCCGCGCCTCCCCCGCCTGTCGGGCGTCGACGCGGCGCGCGGCATCGCGGTCCTCGGGATGTTCGCCGCGCACGCCGGTGCCGTCGACGGGCCGCTCGACTGGACCCGGCCGACCAGCTGGTCCGCGCTCGTCGACGGTCGGTCGTCCGTCCTGTTCGCGTTCTGCGCCGGTGTCTCGCTCGTCCTCATGACGGTCCGACGACCCGACGCCGACCCGGTCCGTGACCGACGCCGGGTGCTCGCGCGCGCCGTCGCCCTCTTCGCGATCGGCACGGCCCTCCTGTTCGCTCCGAACGGGCCGATCGTGATCCTGTCCACCTACGCGGTGCTCTTCGTCGCCGCGATCCCGTTCCTCCGGCTCCGGCTGCGGTGGGTGCTCCTCGCCGCGGCGTGTTCCCTCGGCATCGGGCCGGTCCTCGTGCTCGTCCTGGCCCCGGTCGTCGACGTCGGGCAGGGCGACGCCGCGCGGATCCTCGTCACGGGCTACCCGGCCTTCTCGTGGTTCGGCATCGTGCTCGCCGGCGTCGTCGTGGCCCGCGTCGGGCTCGACCACGGCCGCGCCCTCGTCCGCATGCTCGTCGTCGGTGTCGCGTTGGCGACCGTCGGGTACGGCGGCGGCACACTCGCGCAGCACGTGTTCCACGTCGACCCGGACGCCTCCATGCACGTCGTGGGGGGGGGGGGGGGCGGGGGCGGGCGGGGCCCCCGGGGGGGGGCCCCCCCGGCCCCCCCG
>JASCOJ010000007.1 GCA_029959645.1 Microbacteriaceae bacterium PS02332
GACTCGCGCTGGGCGACCAGTCTCGGGCTCGTGCGCGCGAGACTTGTCGCTCAGCGCGAGTCTCGGGGCGGCGCGGGGCGGCGGCGCGGGGCGCGGAGGGGCGGGGCCGGTCAGGCGGCGGGGCCGGGGACGATGGCCGTCACCGTGAGCAGGGTGGGGATGTCGGCCGCGCAAGCGACGTAGCCGGGGGCGTCGACGAACAGGGAGTGCGTCTCGCCCGGCGGGATGACCCGAAAGCCGTCGGCGACACGCGGGTGGCACTCGGCGTTCGAGACGGCGGCGGGCCGGACGATCCGAATCGTGAAATGCGCGGCACCCTTCGGTGCGAGGGCGACCGTGGGGTGCGGAGCCGAGCGGTCGAGTCCGGCGGCACGGCCGAGCTGGGCCCCGTTCCCGCCGCCGACGACCGACGCGCCCGGCCAGCCCTGGAGCGTGCACGCCGCACCGCTGGTGTTCATGAGGGTCACGGCGACGTCGACGTCCGAGTCGGTGTGCACGTCGGTCCTCGTCGCGCCCGACAACTGGCTCGTCGTGCACTTTGCAGACGCGGACCCACCGGTGCCGCTGGTCCCGCCGGCAGCCGAGCTCGACCCGTCGCCGGGCGCGCTCCCCGTGGCGGTCGTCCCGGAACCCGCGGACGCCCCGGCCGTCGGGGTGGTGCTCGGAGTCGGTGTGCCCGTCGTGACCGAGGTCGTGTCGGCGCTGGGCGTCGTGCTGGCGCCGGTCGTCATCTCCGGGGTGTCCGTGGTGCCCGTCGCGCAGCCCGTCAGGGTGAGCAGGCCCGCCAGCGCGGTCGTGAGCACGAGGGTGCCGCGGATGCGCCGCGCGGGGGCTCCCCGTCGGAGGTGTCGTTCGGTGGTCGTGTCGTCGAGCTGCATGGCCCCACAGTGACCGAGCCGCGATGAGACGATCGTGAGGGTCTCATCCGGTCCTCACGCACGGACCGCCAGACTGCTCACTGCCCGGACGGACGACCGCCCGGTCAGGACCACGAGGAACGAGGACACGGTGCGGGTGCTGCTGCTCGAGGACGACGCCGACCTGGCGGCGACGCTGCTGACGAGCCTGCGCCGCTCCGGGTTCGCCGTCGACCACGCGTCGACGCTGGCCCAGGCCGACGAGGCGGTGGCGATCACCACCTACGACTGCCTGGTGCTCGACCGGTCGGTGCCGGACGGTGACTCCCTCTCGCTCGTGCGACAGCTCCGCGCGACCGCCGACGACGTCGCCGTGCTCATGCTCACCGCTCGTGACACCGTCGAGGACCGCGTCGACGGCTTCCACGACGGTGCCGACGACTACCTCGTGAAGCCCTTCGCCTACGCCGAACTCGAGGTGCGGATCCGCGCGCTCGGACGCCGCCGCACCGTCGACCGGACACCCGTGCTGCACGCCGGGGACGTCGCGCTCGACAGCCCGCGGCACGAGGTCACCCGCGCGGGCGTGCTGCTCTCGCTCGGACCGAAGGAGTTCGCCGTGCTCGAGATGCTCATGGCCGCCCGCGGCGACGTGCTCTCCCGGACCGCGCTCTTCGAGGGGTGCTGGGACGAGCGCACCGACCCGACCTCGAACGTCGTCGACGCCGTGCTCGTGCAGCTCCGCAAGCGACTCGGTCCGCCCGACCTCATCGAGACCGTGCGGGGCGTCGGCTACCGCATCCGCGCATGACCCGGCGCAGGAGGGCGACTCCACCCGACCGGAGCGGCCGCCGTCCGAACACCGCGGCACGGCGCCGGTTCCGGTTCATCCGGTGGAGCATGACGGCGTTCTTCACCCTGACCACGGCCGCGTGCCTGATCGGCCTCGCGGTGTACGCGGCAAACGCCGACACGGATGGCCGCCGCCGGGTCGACGCCGGGCTCCTGACGCAGGCGACCCAGATCGCGGCCGGCATCAGCCTCGACGACGACGGCCAGATCCTCGCGGAGAGCGGCCCGGGCCCCGGGAACGGGTCACTCGAGACCGGCTTCCAGGCCGTCGGCTCCGCACCGGTCGCCGTCGTCGACGCGCACGGCATCGCCTACTCGTCACCGGGGCGGTCGTGGCTGCCCGCGTCGCGGACCGTGAGCCGAGCGGCGGAGGCGGTCCGGGCCTCCCGGTCGGACGTCTTCTTCACCGCACCCGGTCACGACGACGTGACCAACCGCTGGGTCGCCGTCCCGCTGGTCGACGCGGACACCGCCGTCGCGCTCGTCGGGACGTCGGCGGTGCCGGCGGCCGACCACCGCACGGTGGTGCTCGGGCTGACCGCCGCGGTCGTCGGGCTCGTCCTCGCCGCGACGCTCGCCGGGCACCTGCTCGCCGCGCTCGCGATGCGACCGGCGGTGCGGCAGCTCGAGCAGCAGGAGCAGTTCCTCCGGGAGGCCTCGCACGAGTTGCGGACGCCGCTCGCGACGGTCGCGCTCATCGTCGAGTCGGGCCTCCGCGACCCGGAGACCGCGACCACCGCACTCCGGTCGGTGGACGAACGGCTCTCCGGGATCGACTTCCTCGTCCGGAGCCTCCTCGCGCGGGCCCGGGCGGACGCGAGCGACACCGCGGTCGAACAGCGGCCGTTGCGGCTCGACCAGCTCGTCGAGGTCACCGTGGACGACCTGCAGGCCGCCGACCGGGTGACCGTCGAGGCTGCGGCGACCGTGGTGCAGGGGAACGCCGACCTCATCGGGCAGGCGGTCCGGAACCTCGTGGAGAACGCCCTGCGGCACGCTCCCGGCAGCGCCGTGGTCGTGACGGTCGCCGACCGGTGCGTGACGGTCTCGGACACCGGACCCGCGGCGCTCGCCGGGGCACCGTCGGCCGGGCTGCCGTCGGGCGGGACGCCAGCCGTGCAGCCGGCGGAGGAGCTGTCGTCGGTCGGCGCGCCGGCCGCACGGGGCCACGTGCTCGGCACCGGCACCGGGCTGTCGATCGTGACGTGGGTGGCCGAGGTGCACCGCGCGGAGCTGTCCTTTGACACAACCCCACGCGGCGGACTCGAGGTCAGCCTGCGGTTCCCGGGGTGAGCCAGCCGGCCGTCCGGTGCCGACGCGGCCGCCTGGCGCCGACGCGGCCGCCTGGCGCCGGCCCGGCCGCCCTGCATCGACGTGGTCGGCATCCGCAACGGCGCGGCCGGCCGGCGGGACGTGCGGCCGGGCGGCGGGACGCGCGGTCCGGGGCGGCTGGCCGGCGGGACGCGCGGCGCCGAGCCCCGGTCAGACGCGCTGGGACTCCCGCGAGCCCGACACGTCGGCCGACACGGCGGGCGTCGCCGCCGCCTCGCGCCGGATCACGATGACCGTCACGTCGTCGTCGTGCGGCACCGCGTCCGCCCGCGCGGACAGCGCCCGCACGAGCGCCGCCGGCTCCCGGTCCCGCTGCGCGAGCTCGGCCACCTCGTCGACCGCGTCGTCGAGTCCGCCGAACAGGTCGAGCACGCCGTCGCTGAAGGAGATGAGGAGGTCGCCGGGCGCGAGCGTCCCGTCCGTCGTCGCCCACTCGTCGCGGAGGCCCAACCCCAGCGGCAGGTCCGTCGAGCGCAGTCGCTCCACACCCCCGGCGGCGCGGAGCACGAAGCTCAGCCCGTGGCCCGCGTCGGCCCAGCGGAACGTGCCGTCATCGGCCACCCGCGCGTGGAAGAGGGTGGTGAAGGTGACGTCGGTGCCGGCCTCCTCGGCGGTGAGCCCGTCGGAGGCCCGGCGCAGCGCCTCGGACGGGTCGTCGACGGTGCGGGCGCTCCGGAGCGTCGCACGGACGGCGGCGGCGATGAGTCCGGCGCCGACGCCCTTGCCCATCACGTCACCGAGGCTGACGGCCAGGCCGTTCCCGGTCCGGTACCAGTCGAAGAAGTCGCCGCCGACGGACTTCGCGGGCAGGCAGGCGCCGGCGACGCTGAGGTCGGCCATCCGCCGCGAGCCGACGGCCCCGGCGTCCGACCCGCTGCTCGTCGGCAGCAGGGACCGCTGGACGGCGGCGGCGCGGGCGATCTCGGCGCGCACGACGCCCTCGTTGGCCTCGGCGGTGGCGACGGTGATCCGGGCGTGGCGGGAGAGCTCCTGCACGATGGTGGCGACCACGCCGAACACGACCGCGGTGAGCCCGAGGCGGATGAGCTCGCTCGGGGCCGGCGGGTCACCCGGGGTCAGGACGAACGGGGCGAGGAACACGACCGCGACGCCGAGCACCGACCAGATGACGGTCCGGCGTCCCTCGAGCGACGCCCACCACACCACCGGCAGGAGCACGATCGCGCTGAAGATCGACGTCCCGGCGCCGGTGCCGGTACGGAGCAGGGCGATCGCCACGAAGTCGAGCACGAGCAGGATCGGCACGAGGGCGGTGAGCCGCGGTAGCCAGCTCGACACCGCGGCGATCAGCGTGACGACGACGGTGGCGACGATGCTCGCGAGGAACGTCTCGGCGTCGGTGACGTGCAGTGCGGGCAGCACGACGCTGAGCAGCGCCGCGATCGCGAGGAGGCCGCTGATCGGCGCCTGCCGCACGATGGTGCTGTCGATGAGGCTGGTTGGGCTGGGCATCGTCCCAGCAGGCTAGCGGTCCGGACCGTGCCACGCCGAGAGCACCACCGGAACGCACGAACGGCGGTGCGGCGCTCGGGATGAGCACCACACCGCCGTCCGGGTCAGCGACGGATCAGCCGATCAGTCGCGGGCGCGACGTCGACGGTACCGCTGCGTCAGCAGCACACCACCGGCGGCGAGCAGCGCCGCGGCCAGCAGGCCGATCGGCAGCAGGTCCGCACCGGTCCACGCCAGCGCGCCGCTCGGGCGGTGCGCCGAGGACCCGGTGCCGGCACCGTTGCCCGGTGCAGCGGCACCCGGTGCGCCGGCTCCCGGCGTGGGGCTGCTGCTGGGCGTTCCGCCGGGCGCCGGAGCGGCCGTCGGACCCGTGGTCGGGTCGGTGCCGGCGGCCGCCGTCACCGTGAACGCGGCCCGGGCGAGGACCGTGTCACCGACCGAGGCCGTCACCGTGACCTGGCCGGAGGCCGTGGCCGGCACCGCCAGGTCGGCCGAGAAGGCGCCGTCCGAGTCGGTGTGCGCGGTGACCCCGCCGATGCCCGGCGCGGTCGCGAGGACCACGTCGGCGTCGGTCGGGAAGCCGCTGCCGGTGACGGTCTGCGTGGCACCCGCGGCGACGGTCGCGGACCCGACCTGGAGGCTCGGGGCCGCCGCCGCCTCGCTGGTGAACCGCACGACGGTGCGCTTCGTCACGGACCGCTCGTCGACCGGCACGCTGACGGTGCGCGTGGCGGCGTCGTAGGTCCACTCGGTGTCCGCGATCGCGCGGCCGTCGATGGTGACGGTCTGCGGGCGGTCGGCGTTCGTGAACGTCGCCGTCCACGAGCGGTTCTCGACCTGGCCCGCGAAGGTGCCGTCGGCCGGGGCGATGTCGAGCTTGCCGCCCGTCGCCTGCTGCGTGTAGCGGACGGCCGTGGAGGCGCTGGCCCCCGCCGCCTTCGCGGTCACGGCCGCCGGGGTGGTCGCGCCCGCCTTGGCGGTCGTGTCCTCGCCGGCGTCCTCGTGCAGGTCGAACGCGCCGTTCGCCCCGGTCGCCACCGTGAGGGTGACGGCGTCGAGCGGTGCGGCGTCGTTCGCGACGTGGTGCGAGCGGGTCGGGACGATCCCGCCGCTCTTCACGAACACGGGCATGGCGTTCAGGTCGGTCGTCACGTCGGCGGTGGTGCCGCCGGCGTACGTCTTCCCCGAGAACCAGTCGGTCCAGGAGCTGCCGGCCGGGAACCACACCGAGCGGGTGGCGTTGCCCGCCTCGTCGCTCGCGGTCGTGACCGGGGCGACGAGGACGTCCTTGCCGTACAGGTACTCGGAGCCGGCCTGCGCGTAGGACTGCTGCGCGTCCGGGTACTGCAGGTAGAGCGGCTGCAGGATCGGGGTGCCGGTCGCCGTGGCCTGCGCGGCGAGCGTGTACGTCAGGGGGAGCAGGTCCTCGCGGAGGTTGAGGAACTGCTTCGCCGACGCGTTCGCGGCGGCCGGGTACTGCCAGGGCAGCCGGTCGCTGTGGTTGCTGTGCAGGCGGTCGATCGGCTGGAAGGTCCCGAGCTGCACCCAGCGGGCGTAGAGGTCCTCCGGCAGCTGGGTCGTGCCCGGCTCGGCGCCGGTGATGCCGTACTGCGCACCGTTGTGGCCACCGATGTCGTGGCTGATCGACGCGAGGCCGGTCGCCGCGGACTCACCGGGGGTGTACCCGACCTCGGCCAGCAGCATGTCCCACGACGACGTGGTGTCACCGGTGAAGTGCACCGTGGTGCGCTTGTCCGCCCACGGCCCGGTCGGTACCGCCTGCGGGTTGCCGTAGCCACCCGCGGTCAGCGAGCCGTACGCCCGCGAGAACGCCAGACCGCGGCCGCCGAGGGCCTCGTCCGTGTACTTGGCGTACTGCGCGTTGATGTACGCGTCAGGGGTGACGCCGTTCGCCGAGTACTTCGAGTTCTCGCTGCAGCACCAGTCGAGCCACCACATGTCGACGCCCTTCGGCTGCAGCGACGTGTGCAGGTCGAAGTACGCCTTGAGCTGGTCGGGGTCCGACCAGTCGAACAGGTAGCGGTCGCCGTCGCCCTTGGTGAGCTTGCCCTTCGCGGTGGCCTGCGCCTGCGCGAACTTCGGGTCCTTGCTCGAGATCGACGGGTGGATGTTGAGCGTGTTGTGGATGCCCTCGGCGTGCCAGTCGCTGAGGAGCCCGGTCATGTCCGGGATGCGGGCCGGGTCGACCGACCAGCCGTCCCACTTGCTGTCGCCCTGGTTGGTCGGGCTGCCGGTCTTGTAGTCGGTGTCGATCGCCATGACGTCGACGGGGACCTGCTCGTCCCGGAACTGCTTCGCGATGGCCTCGTAGTCGGCCTGCGAGCGGTCGTAGTACTCGGAGTACCAGACCCCGTACGCCCAGCGGGGGAGCAGCTTCGTCGGACCGGTGAGGACGGCGAGCTCCTGGAGGGCGTGGCGGTAGTCGGTGCCGTACCCGAAGACGTAGCCGTCCTGGTACTGCTTCCCACCGTGGTCGCCGGCGGGGGTGACGGTGTCCGTCGCCTGGTCGTACCCGGCTGAGGCGCTGTCGTCGAGGAGCGACCAGCCGTCCTGGTACAGGAGGCCCGGGTTCGTCTTCACGGACCCGTTCGCGGTGTCGAGGTCACGGCGGTACCCGCCGAGCGGGGCGTGCGCGGCGAGGATCGGCGACGCGGCGTCCACCACGGCGACGGTGTCGATGTTCACGTTGCAGTTGCCCGTGGTGGTCGGGCAGCCGATCGCGACGTCGTTCGCGCCCGCGGCGAGGTGCACCGGGACGGAGACGGTGTTCCAGTAGTCCCAGCCGCTGGTCGGGGGGAGTGCTGCGGTGGTGGCCTGCTGCCCGGTCGGGGCGGCCGTGAGCGTCGGCGTCGTGGTGAGGCCGTTGGCGTACCGGACCTGCAGGGCGTAGTCGCCCGCCGTCGGGACACCGGTGACGTGCGTCGTCATCTGCGCGCCGGTGCTCCAGAGGCCACCGACGAAGCTGCTGCCGGCGAACCCGTTGTGGTCGGACGCCTTCTGCGCCGTGCCCGTGAGGGTGGAGTCCTCCGCCTGGCAGACGACGCCGAACGCGCAGTCCTGCCCGGTGACCGTCGCGGACGGCGCCGGGTAGGCGGCGCCGGTCGGCACGATGGCGAGGCTGTCGACGTTCACGCGGCCGGAGTCGGTCGCGGTGCGCTCGATGCGGATCGTGTGCTCACCCGCGGTGAGGGCGAGGGGAGCGGTGGTCTGCTTCCACTCGTCCCAGTTCTTGCCCGCGGGCAGGCTCAGGGTGACCGGCGCCGCGTCGTCCACGATGATGCTCAGCGTGCGGGTCTCGACCTTGCCGTCGCCGCCCTGGTTGTTCGCGTACCGCATGGCAAGGTCGTAGTTGCCGGCCTGCTGCACGGTGGTGGCAAGGGTCAGCGCGTTGCCGACGTTCTCGAACCCGGCGGCGAACCCGGCACCGGTGTACCCGCCGTGGTCGGTCGCGAGCGACAGGCCGGTGAGCCCGAGCGCCTCGGCCTCGCACAGCGTGCCGATCGTGCAGGACGGGGTCGGCTTCGTCACCCACGGCGTCCCCGCGACCTTCTGCCCGCTCGGCAGGGTCAGGCTGGTCTGCAGGGTGTCCTGCGTGAACGCCCCCGAGCCCTCCTTGTACCGGACGGTCATCGCGCCGGTGTCGAGCGTGAGCCACCCGCCCTGCTCGGTCTTGGTGAACTTCGTCGGCGCGAAGTCGTCGCGGCCGATGACGTTGAAGGTGCTGCCGTCGGTGAACCTCGCGTCACCGGCGTACTCGGTGCGGATCAGGGTGGGGGAGAGCACCTCGAACCGGGCCTGCCCGGAGACGACGGTGCGGGCCGCTGCGGGGTCGGCGGCGGCGGGGAGTGCTGCGATGCCGAGCATGCCCAGCGCGGTCGCAGCGACGATGACCGAGGACAGCGCACGGCGCTGCCTCCGGGATCGAATGGAGATGGGACGCAAGTGTGTGCTCCTCGGGACGACGTCGTCCAACGGGCCGGGGGGCGGCCAGATCAGTGGGGCCGTCGACGCGACGGACCCATTACAACGCTGGAAACCATACGGCTCGCATGGCCCCCATGGAAGGGCCAATGTGTCCGCTGCTCGTTCCCCGGATGCCGGCGACGGGCGACGACCGGCACGTTGCTGGTCGAGCTCCGGGTGCTCCGCCCCGCGCTGGACGTGTCATCGCTGACTCCCCGCCGCCGCGGACCCTGCAGCGGATCGTCCGTCGTCGCAGCCGCGCGGCGGTCTACCCCGCGGGCGGAACGATCGGCGGGAAGGTGGGGATGTCGAAGTCGATGTCGATCGACGGTGAGGGTCTCGGGATGTTCGGACTCGGCACCAGCGGGTCGGGCGCGGGATCCGCACTCTCCCCGCCGTCGGTGTCGCCGTCGGGGGTGACCTGGCCTCCCGTGCCGGACGACCGCTCGAGCTCCGCCGTGCGGGAGACGGCGGCGACGAGCTGTGCGCCGGACACGACCAGGAGGCTCGCGAGCACGACCGCCGGCACCCCGCGCTGCACGAGCCGCCACGCGATGGTGAGCGCGGGGCGGTGACGACGGTCCCAACCCACCGACTCGGCGATCGCGACGAGCGCGACGACGGCGGCCACGACGCCGACGACGCCGCGGCCGATCCGGTCGTCGAGGGCGCCCGGCGCCTCCGGCCAGAGGGCGAAGACGAAGAGCGGCACGAGTTCGACGGGGACCAAGACGGCAGCGCTGCGATGCCGACGAAGGGCCGCCGCGACCATCGTGCCGGGCGCGCGGCGGGCCTCCTGTGCGGCCTCGTCGGTGGTGCTCTGCGGACGCAGCTGTTCATCGTCGGCGCGGGCCGCGCGCCGGGCGTGCAGACCCTCGACCAGGCGCACGACGAGCCAGCCCACCAGGGCGGTCACCAGCAGGTAGGCGCCGAATGCGGCGTCCGCGCCGAGCGCCAGCGTGCCGGCGGTGCCGCAGGCGACGGCGAAGCGACGCCCCCAGCGCGTCGCCGAGCGGCGCGGACCGGGGGCGTCGCGGGCGGTGCGGACGGTCTCCGGCAGCTTGCTGCGGACCGAGAAGGCCGCGCTGCCCCAGAGCACCAGGAGCACCAGGGCGCCGACGGTCCACAGGGTGCGCCAGCCGCCGTCGGTCAGGACGACCCCGACGGCGGTCACCACCGGGAGCACCCAGAGCACCGCGTGCAGCCCGAGCATCCGCCGGCGGACGGCGTCGTCGTAGCGGGCGCGGACGAGCGTGTCGTCGGGCCGGTCGGCGAGCAGGCCCTCGTAGATCTCGATCGACTGCGTGCCCGACGAGGCGAGGTCGGCCTTCTGCCCGAGGAGCCAGCGGTCGGTCGGCCATCGCTCGAGCCCGGCGTCGACCAGGTGGATCGCCTCCACGGAGCTCCCCGCGGTGCGCTCGAGCCAGACGGCGACGGCGGTCGACCAGGGCGTCCCGCCACCGGTCCGGGCGAACGCCTCCCGGTAGAGACCGCGGAACCGCTCGCGGCCCTCGGTGCCGCGGTCGGTGTGGGCGACGGCGACGGCGAGGTGCACGAGGGCGATCGGCTCGCCGGGGCTCTCCTCGAGCACAGCCCTCGCGTGCTCCTCGACGAGGGACCACTGCCCTGTCTGGGTGGCGGCGTAGGCGATCTCGACGTGCGCCGACGCCGGGTCGTCGGTGGTCGCGAGGGCCGCCTGCGCGGCATCGATCGCCTCGTTCCACCGCTGCTGGTCGCCGAGCACACGGGAGAGCGCGAGCAGGAGTGCCGGCTCGGTCGGGTCCTGGGCGAGCGCGTCCCGGACCATCCGGTCGGCGCGGTCGAGGCGGCCCAGTTGGCGCATCGCGGAGGCACGGTGGACGATCCCGGCCACGTCGGTCGAGGTCACAGCAGCTTTCGGGCGCGGAGGTAGGCGGCGAGGTCGTCGTAGCGCCCATCGGTGTTCGCGAAGGTGACGACGTTCTTGGCGCTGGCGAGCCAGGCTCCCGTCGAGGGTCGGACCTCGCGGAGCACGTGCTGGAGGTCGACCATGGTGATCGGCTGCACCTCGCCGGCGCTGATCGAGCGCAGCATGGCCTGCTCGGCGGCCGAGGCGACGAGGTGCTCCAGGTCGGCGCCCGAGAAGCCGTCGGTGGCCCGCACGAGTCCGGCGACGTCGATGCCGGCGATGGGCCGGCGGGTCAGGTGCATGCGCAGGATCGCGTCGCGGGCCGGCGCGTCGGGCGGCAGCACGAGCAGGGTGCGGTCGAGGCGGCCGGGGCGCAGCAGCGCCGGGTCGACGTCCCAGGGACTGTTGGTCGCGGCGAGCACGAAGAGGCCGTCGTTGTCGCTCCCGAGGGAGTCGAGCTCCATGAGCAGCTGGTCGACCATCGCGCGCATGCCCGACCACCCGCTGCCGATGCCGGAGCGCTTGGCGCCGATGGCGTCGATCTCGTCGAGGAACAGCACCGCGGGCGTGAGTGACCGCGCCTGCTCGAAGAGCGCGTGCAGGTTCTTCTCGGTCTCGCCGAAGTGCGAGCCGAGCAGGTCGGCGAGGTCGGTGGTGAGGAACCGCGCTCCGAGCTCGCCCGCGATCGCCCGCGCCATGAAGGTCTTGCCGCACCCGGGCGGGCCGTAGAGCACGAGCCCGCCGCGCAGGGTCTTGCCGAACGCCGCCGCGAGCTCGGGGTGCCGCATCGGCTCGAGGAAGCTCTCCCGCAGCCGCTGCTTGACCGCATCGAGGCCGCCGACGTCGGCGAGGGTCACGCGCCCGCCGAGTTCGTCGAGCACCGGGAGCACGTCGTCTCCACCGACGGTCGGCCCGGCGTCGCCGGCGGCAGATCCCGACGTACCCGGGGTCGAGGAGGTGCTCGGGGCACTGAACGGCGCGGGCACGCCGGTCGCGCCGAGGTCGGACTCGGCCCGGTGCCAGTCGAAGCCGGCGTCGTCGGCCGGTTCCGCGGAGGAACCGTGCTCGGCGGGCTCGTCGCTCGGCTCCTCGGCCGGCTCGCTAGGGGCCGCGGGATCGGCGGGCCGGTCGACGACGGGATCCGCGGAGTCCCGGTCGGAGGCGGTGCCGCGCATGGCCGCGCTCGCCCGGGTGAGCAGATCGAGGGCGATCGCGTCGCCCGGTTCCCGGGCCAGGGCCGTGGCGGCCTGGGTCACGGCCTCCTCGTGGCGTCCGCGCTCGTGCAGCAGCTGGGCCACCTGCAAGCGGAGCGCCGTGTTCCCCGGATCGGCCTCGAGGGCGGCGAACAGGCTCGAGAACAGAGCGTCACTCACGCGTTCACCCTACGCGGTCGCCGTCCCGCGCCGTCGGCACTCGCCGCGGACGCCGGCGGCCCCTCCGTTGGACGGGCGTCACGATGGGCGGGAGCCGATCGACCCTCGGACGCGGGGGAAGCAGGTGGAGTGGCTTCCGACGCGTGGGGGAGGCGACGTGTCGGATGATGGTGCGGTGAACCGGACGGATCGTCTCTACGGCCTCGTGGAGGAACTGCGAGCCGTGTCACCGCGGCCGCGGAGCGCGCGTCGTCTCGCAGAGCGGTTCGAGGTGCCCGTGCGGACCATCGAGCGGGACCTCGCCGCGTTGCAGCAGTCGGGACTGCCGATCTGGGCGGAGCCCGGCCGGACCGGTGGGTACGTCATCGACGCGTCAGCGACGCTCGGTCCGGCGGGGTTCACGCTGGACGAGGCCCTCGCGGTGCTGATCGGGCTCGGCGCGCTCCGCCACAGCCCGTTCCGGCAGTCCGCCCGAACGGCCGCCCGGAAGATGCTCGCGGTCATGCCGGACCGGGACGCAGCACGTGCCAGCGCCTTCGCGTCGCGGGTGCACTTCCTGGAGAGCGACGAGGACGCGACCGTGCCGGTCGAGTTCGCCGAGGCGCTGCGTGCGGACCGGGTCGTGCAGCTGCGCTACCAGGACGCCGGCGGTGCGGAGTCCAGTCGGGACGTCGAGCCGTTGGGGTCGATCGAGAAGGAAGGGCAGTGGTACCTGATCGCGTGGTGCCGGCTCCGACAGGGTGTGCGGGCGTTCCGCGGCGACCGGATGCTCTCGGTCCGGGTCACCGACGAACGGCCCCCGGCGCGCACGCTCCGCGCCGAGGACCTCGCGATCCAGTACGGACGACTCAGGTCCGTCGTCGACGACTGAACCGGAGTCGACGTCGTCTGCGGAAACACCGACAGGACGGTGTCGCGACGGCCAGCGACACTGGTGCTTCCACCTCATCAGCACCAACGCAGGAGCCCCATGTCGTTCGCATCCATCCGCATCGTCACCGACGACCTCGACGGTCTCGTCGCGTTCTACGAGCAGGTCACCGGCCAGCAGGCCGAGCGCCCCGCCCCGGTCTTCGCGCAGTTCAGCGGCCCCGGCGCTACCCTCGCGATCGCCAGCACCGCGACCGTCGCGATGCTCGGCGGCGCGCTCGCGCCTGCGACCAACCGATCCGTGTTCCTCGAGTTCGAGGTCGCTGACGTCGACGGCGACTTCGCCGCGCTCCAGCTCGGGAGCGACGACGTGGTCCTCGAACCGACCACGATGCCCTGGGGCAACCGCTCCGCGCTGGTCCGTGATCCGGACGGCAACGTCGTCAACCTGTTCAGCAAGCCGACCGCCGACCAGGGCTGACCGGGCCGAACTCACTAACATCACATCGTGGGTGCAGTTCACCAGACCGAGCCGTCCGACTCCAGGCGGTACACCACAGCACGGATCCTGCTGGTGTGCTCTGCGGTGGGTTTCGCGATGCTCTGGGCGATCCTCTGGGTGCCCGTGCTGCTGACCGGAGGCGAGGGCAGTCTGCTCCTGTACCCCGTCGTGTTCCTGCTGGCAGTGGTGCCGTTCGGTGGCGCGTGTTCGGCTCTGGTGCTGGCGAGTCGTTCCCGGAACGCGGGTGACGGCATCCGCAGTGAGTCGGTCGCCGGTCTGAGCGCCGTTCTGCTCGCCCTGGGGCCGGTCCTGCTCTGGTTCGGACCGGTGGTCGGCTGAACCGCCGTGCCGCGTGCGGTCTCGATGGCCCATCGGATAGCTTCCTGCTCCGGCCGTTCCGTCGTGACCGAGTCATCCGGAGGTCGTCACTAGGCTTCGTCGGATGCCTTCCAACCCGTTCGGCGAGGTTCCCGTCCTCCCCGTCGCCGTTTTCTTCGGCATCGTCGTGGTCGTCGTCCTGTTGGTGCTCCTCCGACGGGGAGGACGATCCACCTGGCCGCGCTCTGCCGTCGCGGTGGTGATCGCCGTGTACGCCGCAGGGATCTTCGCGAACACGGTGTTCCCGATCTTCCTCACCCCGGTCACGAGTACGGAGCCGTGGTCGCCTGCGCTGGCGCTCATCCCGTTCCATGACTACGAAGCCGATGACGCCGTCACCAACGTGGTGGTGTTCATGCCGCTGGGCGTCCTGATCCCGCTCCTGATGCGGCGGCCGTCGTGGTGGAAGGTGCTGCTCACCGCCGCGGCGGTGAGCCTGACGATCGAGCTCGTGCAACTCGCTGCGCAGCGGCTGTTCTCCGGAGGTCACGTCGCGGACGTGAACGACTTCATCTGGAACGTCGTCGGCGGAGTCATCGGCTCCGCGATCTTCGCTCTGCTGTCGCGTGTCCCGATCACGTCCGCGGTGGTCGAGCGCTTCCGGTGGCACGAACGAGACGACCGCACAGACACCGCCTGACCGGCGAAGCACCGTCCGGTAGCCGGTCGGCAGTCGGACGTGGACGTCACGGCCAGACGCTCACCGCGGCATCGAGGACCTTGAGGATCGCGAGCACGAGCGGCCGGATCAGCCAAGTCCAACACCACCTGAGGGGCTGCGGCAACCACATCGGCTGCTCGTACTGTCGCCGCTTCGCGGAGCGTTCCGCGCGCGTGAGCGGCCGAGCGCGCCGGCGTCCCACGCGGTCCTCGGCGGGCGTCGTCGGAGCAGAGCGCATCGACGAAGACTGGCACCTCTCCCCATCGGTCATCAAGTGGTGCAGCGCTCCGCGACATGACGCCCACGACAGCCTCGAGGAACTGCGCGAGCTGACCGCGCGTCGGACTGGACTTGCGAAGAGCAGCCGACACACCTGACGCTGGAACGCCTTTCCGCCGGCAGCTGCGGAGTTCGATCACGGGAAGACGCCAGCCGCCGCATCAGTGCACGCGGCGGCCCCGATCGACTGTCGGACCGTGCCGCGGTAGCGTGCGCTGGTGCAGATCGTCGACGGCGTGTGTGTCTGGTGGAGTGACGACGACGGTTGGGGTGCCCTCCGTTCGGACGAGCTCGAGTCGGAGGTGTTCGCGCACTTCTCCGCCGTGAACATGCCCGGCTACCACTCGCTTCGAGCCGGGCAACGTGTTCGGTTCGAGGTGGAGCCCTACCCACCAGGGCAGGACGGCTACTTCTTCCGCGCGCACAACGTCACGATCACCTGATGTGGACGCTGCCGACGTCCGGGTCTACGTCGCGACGTTCCCGGTCGCCCTCGTCGCCCTGTGGGTCGCGGCCTCCTCGTTGCGGCTCTGGCGGGAGCAGGTGAGCGCGACCATCGCGGTGGTCCTCGCGGGGCTGGCCGCCCTCGCTGGCATCGGCGTGGCAGCGCTCGGTGTCGGGAGGTTCGTCTACTTCACCTGACCCGGTTCCGGGTCAGCGCGGCCAGGTGGCGACGACCGCCACGAGGTTGAAGAGGACGTGCGCGAGGATCGCGCCACCGATCCGGTCCGTCATCGCGACGAGCGTGCCGGTCAGGGCGCCGAGCAAGAACGTGACGACGAAGACCTCGAGGCCGCCGAGCGGTGTCGCGCCGGCACCAAGCAGCAGGTGGAGCAGTGCGAAGAGGAACGCGGTGAGCAACACGGCGAGGAAGCGCGTGCGGGGCGTCAGTTCCGCTGCCAGTCGACGCTGGAAGAGGCCGCGGAACACGACCTCCTCCAGGATCGGGCTGACGATCACGACGCCGATGCCCGACACCAGGAGCAGCGCGATGTCGGGGGTGCCGAGCGTCGGCGCCGGCGTGAGACCGGTGGTGCCGGTGAAGGCGATCGAGAGGAACGCGTCGACCGTCCGGCAGATGATGACGATGCCGATCGCGAAGACGACGTCGCCGACGTCGACACGAAGTCGCGCGAGCAGGCCAGGACGGGAGGCCCGGCGCAGCACCCAGAGTGCCCCCACTCCGAGGGGTACCCAGACGGCGAAGTCCGCGGCGAGGACCTGCAGGACGGGCGCTGGGATGTGGCCACTGCGCGAGAAGTTGCCGACGAACCGGGCCAGCAGGACTGCGGCGCCGAGCGCCACCAGCAGGACGACGAGGTCGCGCTGGCGGCTGGTGTCGGGGCCGGCGGTGGTCGTGTCCGACTCGGTGGTCATGTCGACACCGTAGAGGACGCGGGAGTCCGAGTGCGGAATACACCCGAGGCCGCCTCGTTCTTGTGGCACTATTTGAATGCCGTCCGCTAGGAGAATCCTGGCTCGCCTGTGCATGGGACCACGGGAGGACGGATTCGTCGGGGAAGGCGGGCCGCGTGGAACTACGCGACTACATCACAGTGCTGCGCAAGGGATGGGTCTTCATCCTGGTGTTGGCACTCGTCGGGGTCGCGGCTGCGGCCGGGTACTCAGTGCTGAAGAAGCCCGTTTACTCCGCGTCGGCGCAGGTGTTCGTCTCGACCGAGACGTCTGGCAGCGCCGCTGACCTCGCTCAGGGCAACACCTTCACGCAGCAGCGAGTGCTGACGTACTCGAACCTGGTGTCGACGCCGATCGTGCTCCTGCCGGTCATCGCGCGGCTCGATCTGCACATGACGACGGATCAGTTGGCGCAACTCGTCTCGGCAGACGCTCCAACGAGCACGACGCTCATCGCGATCAACGTGAAAGACACCGATCCAGTCCGCGCCGCCGACATCGCCAACGCGACGTCGCAGAGCCTGACGAACGTCGTCGAGAACATCGAAGCCACGGACGCCGACGGCAGCAGCACAGTAAAGCTCACCCGGGTCAAGCAGGCCGACGTGCCGAGCAGCCCCGTCAGCCCGAACGTTCCGGTCAACGTCGTCCTCGGCTTGCTCATTGGGCTGGCGCTCGGCGTTGGCATCGCACTGCTCCGCGAAACCCTCGACAACCGAGTCCGCACCGAGCAGGACGTCGAGAAGATCAGCGACAAGCCCGTTGTCGGCGGCATCGCCTACGACGACAAGGCAAAGGAGCGCCCGCTCATCGTGCAGGTCGATCCGCGCAACCCGCGCGCTGAGTCGTTCCGCACGCTGCGCACGAACCTGCAGTTCCTCGACCTCGGCACCGGCTCCCGGACGTTCGTCATGACGTCGTCGGTGCAGTCCGAGGGGAAGAGCACGACGGTGGCCAACCTGGCGATTGCGCTCGACACCGCGGGCTTCCGCGTCATCCTCATCGACGCCGACCTCCGCCGCCCGCGCGTCGCCGAGTACATGGAGGTCGAGGGCAACGCCGGCCTGACCGACGTGCTCATCGGCCGTGCAGAGCTCGAGGACGTCGCCGCACCGTGGGGGCGTGGGAACCTCGTGGTCCTGCCCGCCGGTCCGATCCCGCCGAACCCGTCGGAACTGCTCGGGTCCCGCGCAATGCAGGAGCTCATCACCCGGCTCGAGAGCGAGTTCGACTACGTGCTCTTCGACGCCCCGCCGCTGCTACCCGTCACGGACGGCGCCATCCTGGCGAAGAAGGCCTCGGGAGCGATCATCGTCGTCGCATCCGGTAAGACCATCAAGGGCCAGCTCGCGGGCGCCGTCAGCGCTCTCGAGAACGTCGGCGCTCCGATCGCCGGCTTCGTCATGACGATGATGCCGACCAAGGGCCCGGGCGCCTACGGCTACGGCCGCTACGGCTTCGCCTACGGGTACGGCATCGACGAGGACGACAACACTCCGCGGCCAAAGGCTCCGAAGCGTAGCCGAGCGGGCACGCTTCGCCGAGCCGAGCGGTGAAGGGCGCCAAAGTATGAGTCTGCGCCGGGGTGCCCGGGACTCCGGCGGCGTCCTCTCACGGAGCACGCTCGTGTGGGTGGCGATCCTCGTGGTCGTCCTCGTCGTCATCGACATTCTCCTCGTCGCTTTCGCCCTCTCGCGCACGGCGCCGATGAATCATGGGGATCCTGGTCCCGTCCCGACGTTCACCAGTAGCCCGATGCCCCCCGAAAGCAGCTCCCCAACGCCGGGCCCGACAGCAACCAGCGGCGCAGCAGGGCCGCTCGACGCTGGACGGCACCTCTTGTCCGCGGTCGATGCTTCGGAGGCTTGGCGGGCTACGAGCAGATCATGCAGCGCCGGCGGTGCGAACCTCGAACATACGACCGATGGCGGATCGTCCTGGAAAGCCGTGCCGCTCAGCACCGACGTCGGTGCCGTGCTGGCACTGCGAGCCGGTGCTGGCACGCTGTCCGTCCTCGTCGGTGTAGGCAACGACTGCAACCCGGCGGTACGCACATCGATCGATGGCGGGGTGACCTGGAAGGCAGGCGCTCCGGGCGCTGCGGGTGCAGGCATTGACAGCGCGGGACTCCTGCTCTCCAGCGGAACCGTCGCCAGCCCATGCTCGAGCCCGATCGACGCCTTCCAGGGTAAGTACACAACTGCTGTCGCGTGCGATGACGAAGTGCAGTGGCGCAGCGGAACTCACGCCTGGGTCCGGGTGCCCGTAACTGGCGTTCGATCGATCGCCGACAACGGCGACGCCTACACGATCGCTCTTGTTGGGAGTGCTGGGTGCAAGGGCGTCGCCATCGCTTCTCTGCCTGCGGTTGGTGTCACGGCCGCCACACGGACAGCACCGGTCGGATGCGCGAACGAAGCCGCAAATGACGATGCTGTCGCTGTCGCCCGCAGCGGTCAGGCGGTATGGCTCTGGGCGGGGAGCAAGGTGCTGATCTCCACCGACGGCGGCACATCGTGGTGAGTCACTCCCTGTCGGAGACGGCGGGGAGGGAGGCGTCGAAGAGCGCTACGACGCTCGAATGGAGCCGACGTTACAGCCGCGGCATCGCGATCACTGACCTGCTGGTTCTCATTTGGGTCGTGTTCGGCGTGCAGATCGCGTGGTTGGGAATCGACTCGAAGCTTGCGACGAACGCGAATGACCTCCGCCTCAGTTACACCGGCATCTCTGTCTTGATCATCGTCCTCTGGATGGCAGCGTTGGGTATCTGGGACACACGTGGTGACCGCGTCATCGGTGTCGGCAGCCCTGAATACCGTCGGGTCGCTGACGCGAGCGGCCGGATCTTCGGACTGGTCGCGATTGCGGCTTACCTGTTACATGTCGAACTCGCGCGCGGATACGTTCTCATCGCCTTTCCGATCGGGATACTCGTGCTCCTTGCATCCCGATGGATGTGGCGGCAGTGGCTCGTCGCGCAGCGACGCCAAGGGAAGTACTCCGCCCGCGTGCTCCTCGTCGGCTCGACTTCGAGCGTCCTGCACTTCGCTCGCCTCTTCGAGCGGTCGCCTGAAGCCGGGTACCGGGTGCTGGGAGCATCTGTATCCAACGGACACGTCGGCACGTTGCCCGGATCGTCCATTCATAGCTTCGGCGGTTTCAACGACCTGTCGGGGGCGCTTGCGCAAACAGGTGCCGACACCGTCGTCATCACGAGCGCGGACGATTTGCCTCCGGAGCGTGTTCGGGAACTCAGCTGGTCGCTTGAACCCGGAAGACAGCACCTCGTGGTAGCCCCGAGCCTGACCGACATCGGTGGACCTCGGATCCACACTCGGCCCGTCCAGGGGCTCCCCCTCATCCATGTTGAGACGCCGACCTACGAAGGACGAAAGCTCTACACGAAACGCGCTTTCGACATCGTTGGGTCGGCAGCATTGATCACAGTCCTTTCACCTCTACTGCTCATCCTGGCGCTGACGGTGAAGTTCGGTTCGCCGGGTCCGGTGCTGTTCCGACAAGAACGCGTCGGGCTCAACGGCGCACCCTTCCACATGATCAAGTTCCGCTCGATGGTTGTCGATGCAGAGGAGAGGCTGCAAGCAATCAGTTCGCTCGATCGGCTAGAGGGCAACGACGTCCTCTTCAAGATGAAGGACGACCCGCGAGTCACGCGCATCGGGCGAGTGATGCGGCGCTTCAGTCTCGACGAACTCACTCAGCTGTTCAACGTATTTGCAGGCGACATGTCACTCGTTGGCCCGCGGCCACCCCTCCAGCGTGAAGTGCAGCGGTACGACAGCCGCGTTCATCGGCGCTTCTTGGTGAAGCCCGGGATGACCGGGCTCTGGCAGGTGAGCGGCCGATCGAATCTGTCCTGGGAGGACTCGGTTCGTTTGGACTTGTTCTACGTCGAGAACTGGTCGTTGGTCGGGGACGTTCTGATCCTGTGGAAGACCCTGCGGGCTGTAGCCGCAAGTGAGGGAGCATACTGATGCGGACCAAACCGAGAGTCGTCATCATCGGGACTCGTGGATATCCGAGCTACTACGGTGGATTCGAGACCGCGGTTCGACACATCGCTCCGGCGCTAGCAGATGCTGGGTGGGACGTCGTGGTCTACAGCCGGATGGATTTGCGCGCTGCGTCTGCCGGTGCCGATCCTCGGATTTCCACTCCAGTGACTCGCGGCGTCGAGTCCAAGGCGCTGAGCACCCTGTCGTACGGATTCACTTCGACAGTCCATGCCCTCCTTCGTGGCGCCGACGTTGCGCTGGTGATGAACGTCGCGAATGGTTTCTGGCTGCCACTGCTGAGACTGCGCGGTATCCCGGTAGTGATGAACGTCGACGGGATTGAGTGGGAGAGGGCGAAGTGGGGGCGCACCGCCAAGCTGGTCTTCCGCGCGGGCGCGCGGATGTCAGCGGTGTTCGCCAACACACTGATCGTTGACGCACGAGCGATCGGCTCGTATTGGAAGAAGCGGTTTCGAAAGGGGAGTGTGTTCATCCCGTACGGGGCGGACGAAGGACAGCCCGGTCCTGCACCGCTCGGCCTGACCAGCCGTGGGTACGTTCTCTTGGTCGCTCGCTTCGTCCCGGAGAACACAATCGCGGAGTTCTTCGACGCGGTGCCAGCGATCGCTGAGCACCACGACGTCGTCATAGTGGGGTCGACGGGTTACGGGGGCGCGCTTGACGACGACGCACGAGGTCTCGCTGACCGCAACGAACGAGTCCGCTGGCTAGGTCATGTGGCTGACGACGATTTACTGCACGGCCTCTGGCGGCACGCGGGCGTTTACTTCCATGGCCACAGCGTCGGCGGGACCAACCCTGCGCTTGTGCAGGCGATGATGCTCGGCGCCCCGATCGTGGCGCGAGAAACGGTGTACAACCGCGAAGTCCTCGGCGACGACGGCATCTTTGCAGAACCCGATCCCGACTCGATCTCGGAAAGGATCTGCGATTTGATGAACGATCGACAGCGCCAGGCTTCCGAGAGCGAAGCGGCGTTGAAGCGAGCCAGAGAGCACTACACGTGGGAGAAAGTGAACGCTGCGTACCACGATGTCCTGGCCGCCTTCCTGAAGCGCGGCACGCTGTGAGCGCGCGGACACGACTCATCGTCGATCAGCTCTCCCTGTCTGAGGCGGGGTCAGACCGCGGTCTCGGGCGATACGCGTCGGCCCTGGTAGACGGGGCCCGCGCACTTCCGACGGTGGAGATCGTGGACACCCGGAAGTACTCAAGCAGCGGCAAGATGCGGCATGTGGAGCTGCGTTCCGTCGATCCCGATCGCACGGCATGGCTTCATGCAACGACGCCGCTTCACCTTCCGGTGGTGAAGGACCGGCCATGGATCTGCTCTATCCAGGACGTCATCCCACTAGACGTGCGCGCTTATCAGAAGCTCGGCCTGAAGACTCGTGCACTATTCCTCAACGCGAGGCGCGCGGAACTCGTCGTAGCCAACTCGCGCTACACAGCTGACCGCGTCAAAGCGCAGTTGGGCGTACGCGCGGCACGCTTGGAGATCCTCCCCCTGCCGGTGTCCGACGTCTTCTTCGACGCGGCTACGAAGGCTCCGGACATTGAACCAACGACGGTCGTGGTAATGGTGGATCACAGGACTTTCGACCCCCGAAAGCGCTTCCACTGGGTGAGTCAATTTGCGGGGGCAGCAGAGCGAGTCGGTTTGCAAGTGGTTGTAGTCGGTCGAGCCGACCCGACGTTGCTCGCAGACGGCGTGCGTTACGTCGAGAGCCCGTCAGACTCCGCTCTCGCGGAGCTATACGCCAGCGCTCTGGCGACTTTCTACCCATCCAGTTACGAGGGGCAGGGCTTGCCGCCGTTGGAAGCAATGGCAGCTGGGTGTCCTGTCATCGCGTTCTCCAACAGTTCGATCAGCGAGATGGTGTCCGTTGGTGACTTCCTCCTGCCGGATCCTGTTCCGTGGGAGAACCAACACTTCGATGCTGCCATGCCGGTTGCGACCGTGGCGGAGATCGAATCGAAGCTTCGGGAATGGACGTCGCGAGCACCGGTTCGACAGGAGGCTCGAAGGCTGGCACGTCAACGAGCCGAGGTGTTCCGGCGTGAATCCTTCGTCGAGTCACTCGGGGCCATCTACGAAGGAGCGTTCGGTTGATCGCAGTAATCAACGACTTCATCTCGACTCGCGGTGTGAGTGGTTCGAGTCGCGGGGCTGGTCTCATCCACCAAGCACTGAGCGAAGGCGGTGCGGCCGATGCCGGCACTTCGCTCACGCCTCGTCGGAAGCCGAAGACGCGCCTCGGGCGCCTCGCTCAGATGCTGACCTGGGACTTCTTATCGGCTCCTCGGGCGGCTTCACGGCTTGGAGCCGGTGTGATCATCCACGCAACAAACACGGGCCGCGGGTGGCGCGGCGTCAAGAGTGTTGTAGTGATGCACGACACTATGGTGCTCGATCATTCGACCCTGTTCAACGCGTGGTTCGGTCTGTACGCGCGAATAACTTTCGGCCTTTCTGCGAGAAGCGCACACACGATCGTGGCGCCCTCGCATCACAGCGCAGCGCGTATAGCGGCCAGGTGGCCTCGGGCCGCCGCTCGCGTCCGCGTCATTCCTTGGCCAGCTCCCGAAGCCTCAGTCGTACGCGATGGTGGTGACATCGCCTCTAATGCCCGCCTCGTAGTGCTGGTCGTTGCTTCTCTCGACAAGCACAAGCGGCTTGGGCTTGCCGTCGAAGTTGTTGCGAGGTTGCGGAGCGATACCGGCGAAGACGTTCACCTCGAGATGGTCGTGCGCTCTGGCAATGACGAGCAAGCCGTACTCGCGACGATCGCGGCACTAGAAGATTCCTCTTGGGTCCGTCTTCACCGCCAGATCAGCGATTCTGAGCTCGCTCATCTCTATGCGACTGCAAGTGTGACGCTCGTGCCCTCCCTTGACGAGGGGTACTGCCTCCCCGCAGTCGAGAGTATTGCCCGGGGTACACCCGTGGTGCACGCAGGACGAGGCGCCCTTCCGGAAGTGATCCCCATGTATCCCGCAGCTCCGGCAGGGCAGGACGACGCTGAGATTCTCTATGAGCGCCTATCGGAGGTGCGCGAGGGGGGCGCCCTGGAGCGCCAGTTGGAGGATCTGCGAGCTCGCTCTGAGAACTTCTCGTTGAGTACGTTCCGCTCGCGCTGGCTGCAAGTCGTACGAGACCTAGCGGAGTGACGTTGAACATTGTCATCTTGCACGGGAGCAACGACCTTTACGGAGCAAGCCGAGTGCTCATTTCCGAGGCGGATGTACTCCAGGACCTCGGGCACGCCGTGACCGTTGTCACGCCCGTCGACGGACCCTTGAGCGAAGTGCTTCGACGGAGAAACGTAAGGGTCGTAGTCGACCCCACACTTGCCGTCCTCCGTGCGAGCCGCCTACGAGACGTACTGAGGATGCCGCGACTCCCGGCTGCCGCTGCGACGGCCGACGTCGTTGTCCTTTGGACACTGGCACTGGCGGCCTACATGCCGTTGCTTCGGCTCAAGAGGAAGCGGCACTGGATCTCGGTACACGAACTCCGCCCGAATCGGCTCGCGGGCTTGATCATTCGGATGCTTGTGCAACCAGGGCGTTCGCCGGTTGAAGCGGTGAGCCAAGCTGTCCGCGACTGGCTGGAAGCGAATGGCGTACCTCGGCACCGGATCGTAGTGGCGTTCCCCGTGGCTCCGAAGGCCGAACCGCAGGAGCGGAAGTCGGACGGCGCTTTCGTCGTTGCCGTAGCGGGGCGACTCAACGGCCGCAAAGGGCACCTTGAGGTACTCCGAGCGTTCCAGCGCGCGTCTCAAGGAGCAGAGAACTGGCAGCTCATCCTGGCAGGCAGCCCGTTTGGCGGAGACCGGTCAGCTGAACTCGCCGTGGAGCGCGAAGCAGCCGGCGATGCTCGCGTTCACATTGTCGGTGAAGTTGCCGGTGCTGCCGCTATCCGTCCCGTTCCGAGCGTCTACGCCTGCTTCGGTGACCGCGAGGAGTCATTTGGGCTCGTTCCTCTCGAGGCTTGGTCGGTAGGCGCACGTAGTGCAGCGTTTGCGGAAGGAGGAGCCGCTGAGGTCGTACCTGTTGTGAACGGAGTGCTGGTCCCACGGACCGCCGACACCGTGCAGGCCATAGCGGCATCGCTCAAAGAGGTGGAAGCGGGGAGGTTGAACTGGACATGGCCTGAAGCAAGCGAAGTGAACAGGGTCTTTGGAAGTGAGGCCCGACGCGCTTCAGTTGCACGCCTCCTCGCCATCGTGGTTGACGATCACTACGGGAAGCGAGCATGAGGATGTGGGCACAGCGTGTGGCTCGAGGGCCGAATGCGGACGATGGGGAAAACGACCACGATTCAATCGTTGTGTTCGGCGGTCCTCCCTACCAGCCGTCTGCAAATCAGACATCGATGCAGATGTTGAAGGAGCTCAGTTCCAGCATCCCGGTTTTGTACGTCGCTCGCACTGACCCGCGGCCGCTGAGCACGCGACGCTTATCGGACCTGCTCCGACCAGTGCGCAAGGTGGGACCCGGCTCGCCGGGGCTTACGCAGGGCGAGGGAAACCTGGCCGTACTGGGGCTTCCGGCGTGGTGCAACTGGCTTCCGCTTGTCACTCCGGAGCCAGCACGACGTCTGCAGCTCTTCGTGATTCGCTTGCTCTTGAAACGAGCCCTCCGTGAAATCGGGTTTAAGCGTCCGGCGCTTCTCGTCTACTGGTGGATGTTCCCCGAGATCGTGCGACTTCAATGCTGGAGTTGGCGAGTCTTCGATGTTATCGATCGACACTGGGGTTACGAATACCTCAATGCCGGTGCGCGTTCGGCGAACTGGTCCTTGGCGCTCAGGACCGCGAGGAGTAGCGACCGGACCGTCGCAGTTTCGGATGGCCTTGCGCAGGAGCTGACCCGCGAGCTCGATTCGCCGGTGCCCGTGCTGCCCAACGGCGTGGACGTTCGTCGAGTAGCCGTTGCGACTCCACAAGCACCTCCAGAAGGGCGCCGACAATATGGTCGGAAGAGAGCTGCTTACGTTGGTGGCTGGAATCGTCGTGTTGACGTCGAGTTGTTTGTGCATGTCGTGCGAAGTCTGCCGGACTGGCAATTCACGGTGATCGGCGTAGAGTCTGTACCCGAGTTATCGGAATTTGACAACGTTCGGCTCATCGGAGATCTGAGCTATGATGAGGTCATTGCCGAACTTTCGAAGTCGTACATTGGTCTGGTGCCCTTCCGAGTCAATGAGTACACGAAGGCGAGCAGCTTCTTGAAGGTCTTCGACTACCTTGCGGCGGGGATGCAAGTTCTCTCTACGCCCTTACCGGCTACTGAAGCCGCGCAGATTCGATTCCCCGGCCATGTGCACGTCGCGCTCGCGCAGGACTGGGTCGCCATGCTTGAGCGGATCAGCTCAGCTGACGATGTTCTCGCGCTCGACCTGGCACTGCTGCCCTCTACTGCTCAGCGCGCGATCTCGCTCATGACTCAGCCGCAGGAGAACGTAACGAGGGGAAGGGTGTCATAGTGAACCCGTTCATAGCCGTGCTCGCCGTTCTGCTGGTCGGGTACTTCGCTCTGTTCGTGCTGCAACGCGACAGCCGTATCGCGACGCTGCTGGTCATTGCAATGTTCGTCACGCGGTTCACGGTGAACATTGCCGGTTTCAGCGTTCGGCTGGAGATGCTCGCGGCAGCCCTCGCTGGGGTCGGATTGCTCCTGCGTCATGACGCACGTCGTCGGCTCACGACGGCAGCTGTGGTCTCGGTGGCCGCTGTCGCGATCTGGTTGGTGAGTGGAACCTTCGCTTCGGCGATCTCATCGCCCGAGTTCAACAAATCGCTCGGCGTTTTGATTTGGTGCGCCTTAAGCTTCTTGGGGGCCATCTGGGTCAGTACGCACCCGGGCGAGTGGCCGAAAATGCTGGCGGTCGGAGTATGGTGCGCGGTCGTTGCCGCCGTGCTTGCAGTAGTGGCCTGGACGATGGCCACGCTCGGGATTTCGACAATAGGCGTTCAAGACGACCCCACCTACGGCGGCTGGGCGGCGTTCGTCGCGTCCATCGAAGCGAACGTCCTCGCGGGGCTTCTCTGCCTATGGGGAATCGTGGCCGCGTGGAACCCGGGGCAGTGGATCAAACGGACGCCGCGGACGTTGGCGGTGCTGCTGGCACCAGTCGCCATCCTGACCACGCACACGAGGGCTGCGCTCGTCGCTTTGCTCCTCGGCCTGTTCCTCGTCTTCATCTTCCGACGAACGGCGCGGCCGCTGGTTATCGGTGCCGGCATTCTCGGTGGAGGTGCCGCGGCGGGACTGATCCTTCGATCATCAGACGCGGGCTTCTCGAAATTTTCGTCTTTGCTCGACACGTCGAGTGGAACGGGCGGTCTGAGAAGACAGATCAACGAGCTCGCACTTCACGAATGGCTGATGTCCAATGCGCAGCTTCAAGGGCTGGGTTGGAATTCTTTCGGACAGAGGCACTTGGATCCGACGCAGCCGTTCAAGAACCTCCCGTCGTACATCGGGAATCTGCCTCTTCAGATTCTCTACGACGGCGGCGTCGTCGCAGCCGCAGCGGTGGCGGTGGCGGTGACGGCGGTCATTTACATACATCTGCGTGCGCGCCACCTGGGCCTCGTGTTGGCGCTCGCATTGCCATATCTCCTCTTCTCAATCGCAACGAGCGTGCTCTGGCTCTTCGAAACCTGGTTCTGGGTCGGATTGGCCTGGGGAGCGGGGACTTACCTCGTCGCCGGACAACGCTCTAAGCAACGGGAAGTGACGGCGCCACTTCTTGCGTAAAATCGTCCGCGACGGAACGGTGCTCTTCGGAGCGGAAGGCGTGGCTCGGGTCGCTGCGTTCTCCGTGACGTTCGTCATATCGAGGAGGCTCGGTCTCGACAATCTCGCCGTACTCACGGTTGCGCAGTCGATCGTGGCCTACGCGACCGTCGCCGGGGACGCTGGGCTTGGAACGGCCGCAGTGACGAGGATCGCAAGTGGTGAGCGTGCCCAGTTGATCGTGCGGGGCACCGCCCGTCTCCAAGTCGTCCTGAGCTTGGTGTCGACCATCGTCATCGTTCCGATCGTTGCTGCTGCGAGCAGCTGGCCGTTGGCCGTGATCCTCGCCACGACTCCGGTGGCGATCGCCCTGTCCACGAGTTACGTCTTGCTCGCTAGAGCAGACGCGCGGTCGGTTGCACTGAGCCGGATCTGGGGGAATGTCTCGACTGCCTTCTTTGGCGTGACAGCTTCGCTGCTGGGAGCGCCGATCTGGTTGGTTGCGCTCGCCTACCCACTCGGGGCTGTCGTCGCGACGGTGTTCGTCAACGGGCGCACCGGCGTTCACTGGCGAGACCTGGTCGGGGTACCGTCGTGGGGCTTCGTCCGAGCCGACTCCCGGCACTTGTCGGGCCTGCTGTTGCACACGCTGGTAGTCCACTTTTACTCGTCGATCTTGGTGATCCTCGCGTCGATCGTGGACGGCGGAGCGCAACTGGTTGAGATAGCTCTCGCCTCCCGGCTCCTCCTGCTCTTCAGCATCCCAGCTCAAGTTCTCGAGTCTGTGTTGCTTCCTCGATACGCAGCAGCGGTTGACGCCCTGACTTCGCGGCGGGTGCTGCGTGACGCAGCTGTCGTCGTCGGTGGGGGCATCGCGGCTGGTGCGGTCATTGTCGTCGCAGCACCCTTTTACGTCCCGTTGCTGTTCGGAGTTGCCGCCGCAGAAGCTGTACCGGCAGTGCAGGTAATCCTCTTACAGATTCCGGTGTCGCTTCTCACTTCAGTCTTGACGGTCGTGTTGTTCGCGCGGCGTGACACTCTGCGACTGGGTGCCGCGTACGGCGTGGCTGCCGTTGTGCAGCTGCTCGTTGCGCTTTTTCTGGCCTCGCAGGACCGCAGCATCGCGCCGGCGATCGTCGTTAGTGAGGTCGTCTTCGCGGTGGGAACGAGCATCGCGGTGTTCAGTTGGCGGATTCGAGAAAGGGAAGAAAGATGAACGGCATACGTCGCGTTCTTCAAGACGTCTGGTTCAACGTCGTCGTATCGCATCCCCTCTGGCCGCAACGGGTTCGCGTCCGACTGCTAAGGATGGGAGGTGTCCTGGCTGCGGGAGCGGGAGTGCTGAGCCGAACGCGCATAATCGGCGGTGCGAAGGTCGTGATCGGGCACGGGTCTTTTGTTAATTCTGGTTGCACATTCGATGCAGGAGCAACGATCGAGCTTGGGCAAAATGTCTCAGTCGGACCGGGAGTGACTTTCATCACTTCTACGCACGAGATAGGGCCCTCCGGTGGCCGAGCCGGTCACGTCGTCCTGGCTCCGATCACCGTGGGGTCTGGTGCCTGGATCGGAGCCAGGGCCGTCATTCTTCCTGGCGTGACTGTCGGAGCGGGGGTAATTATCGGCGCTGGTGCGGTCGTCACCGAGGACTGCCTGGCCGATGGGGTTTACGTAGGCGTTCCAGCTCGCTTGAAGAAGACGTTGCCGTGAGCCCCGCTAGGGGTCGATGCTCGGTGTCGTGCCCAGAAGTAGCACAGGATCAATGTCGCGATCGCCAGAGCCTCCGCCCAGGTGCTGTCAACGCGATAGCTGAGCAACGCGGGAAGAGCCATCGCCGCAACTGTCGAGATGACGTACGAGTCGAGGCTGCGCTTCCCGATCCTCGTCACGGGCCGTAGCAACCAGGTGGCGCGCACGGGCAGCACATTTGCGATTTTGTAGGCGACGATGATGGCCGCCAGTGCGAACACGATGGCGCCGGGTCCGAGGGCGAGTTTGTTGAAGAAGGATCGCAAGATGTGTTCGACGTCTGTCGTAGCAAACACTCGGGCCCTGACAGTCAAGTGAGCAAGTAGCGCGAGGGCCACTACGACGAAGATCGCGGGAGTCACAACTCTGCTCGTCAGGACCTTCGTTCGGATGTCTAGCTGTTTCCAGTACCAGCCCAGGACCAAGCCGAGGAAGAACAGGAACTGCCAAGCAGCGAGCTGGAACGCTTGGTCGCTACCTTGGCCTGGCAATGAGGAGTCAAACCCGAAGGCCCCCCAGGCGCCGTACAGGCCCCCGGAGATGAGCAGCAGGACTACTGCATGGCCTTTTCTTAGGATCCACAGAGCGCCGAGAGCTCCAGCCATGAATACGACGTACATCGCTAAGATGCTCAGCGGCGGGTTCAGCATTAGAACTGATGCGCGCAGAACCGAGCCGATGACGCCGTGTTGCTCGAAGCTCGGGAGATCCGCTCTGCTCGGCCAGAAAGTGCCGAGGGTCAGCGCGATGAGTGTGAGTACGAGGTTGAGGAGCCACAGTAGGGCGATGCGCCTCCCAACGGAAGCCGCGGTATCTCGGAAAGGTGCACCGCGATCAGAGCGACGGCGGTGCACCATTCCGAGGAGCAGCCCCGACAAGAAAACGAAGCCCATAGAACCGTCGACCCAGATCAACGCGTGGGAGATCTTGTACATCAGCGACGTTGCGGCTATGTGAGCGATCACCATGCTGGCGATGCAGGCCCCTCTGACCATGTCGAGCGCCTCGTCGCGATCCATGGACCCAGACTAGGTGAACAGGCCGTGAACACCGGACGCCGACGGGCTCCAGCCGGACTTGAGATGGCAGGCCCCTCTCTCGGCCACCGGTCCAGTGATCCGGTGCGCGCTTCGAGCGAGACGGCCTGCTCTGACGGATCATCTGCCTCGGGGACGTGCAACCCGCTCGTTCCATAGAGTGCTAGGCCTGGTGAGATCTAGTCGGATACTGTGTCGCAAGCTCGTCATCAACGTCTCGACCGTGAGCCTCGGCGGGGATTGGGTCGAGTGTTCACGGAGGGTAGCGATGAGGATCCGGACGCTGGACGGCTTACGAGGCATTGCAGCAGCTGTCGTGCTTGTCCACCACTGTTTCGCATCGCTGCCAATACTGGGGGGCGTCTATGCGTTCCCTCGCGGGACCATCCCGAACTCGATGAGGTGGTTCGTCTTCTCGCCGCTGCACCTCATCTGGGCGGGCCAGGAAGCGGTCTACGTCTTCTTCATCCTTAGCGGGCTTGTACTGACGCTGCCTGTGTTCCGCCGACGGTACTTCTGGAGGAGCTACTATCCCAGTCGGCTCATCCGGCTCTACCTCCCCGTCGTGGCGTCGGTGTGTCTTGCGCTCTTGGTGGTTGCACTCGTTCCTAGGGCTCTCGCGAACGGGCACGGAGACTGGA
This sequence comes from Microbacteriaceae bacterium PS02332, assembly GCA_029959645.1. Classification (GTDB taxonomy): domain Bacteria; phylum Actinomycetota; class Actinomycetes; order Actinomycetales; family Microbacteriaceae; genus Curtobacterium. Next base: position 30,080 of record JASCOJ010000007.1, read on the forward strand.
TGGAGAACCTTGCCCTCGAGCCCACTCTCGTCGGCGTGCTGAAGGACATGACCCTGGCCCGACCGGACCTGCTCAATGGTCCGTTGTGGTCCCTCCGCTGGGAAGTTGTCTTCTCGCTGCTGCTTCCGATCTATCTGTGGCTGGCGTTCCGGCTGGCTCGGTGGCCCTGGGCGCTGATCGCGGCTTCTGTTCTGACCTCGGCACTGGGGGGACTCACCGGTCGTGCATGGCTGATGTATCTCCCGCTTTTCATGATCGGCGCTGCCCTTGCCATCGTGCTCGACAGCGCTGGCGAGCGGGAGCCGAGTCGAGCTTGGCCCTGGATCACAGGGGGAGCGCTCATCGGGTTGACGTCAAGCTGGTGGCTGGAGCCGTACGTGATGGGGGCCAGTGTGCTGTCGACACCAATGGTGCTCTTCTCCGCGACGGCTCTGGTGTTCGCGGCGGCACGTTGGCGTCAAGCCGCCGCGCTTCTTGACACCCCTGCGCTGCAATGGTTGGGAAGCCGGTCGTTCAGCCTCTACCTCGTGCACTACCCCCTCGTCGTCGCTGTAGCGTCGCTGGTGGCGCCGGATCATGCCTTACTCGTGCCGGTTGTTGCGATTCCGATAGCTCTCGTAGTATCGGAAGTGTTCTTCCGTGCTGTTGAGTCTCCCGCAGTCAAGCTTGCGAGGTGGGTCGGGACCGGCCTACCAAGGCGAGAGGCGCTGCCCAGGCGCGGTTGAGACAGTCGGGACCGGGACCGGGACCGGGACCGGGACCGGGCAGGGGCGGGAAGCTGCGCCGGTTGAGTGAGGAAGAGGAGGCCTCCACTGGATCGAACTGGAAATGGTCGACCGCACATGCCAGCAGCTGCACCGCCGTGCCGAGGCGTCACACGCGAAGGCTGCTGTAGCGGCTTGGTGGCGTGATTACTCCGTCCGGCTTAGCCGCACTGCGGATCGTGAAGCCCCTGATCCGAGAACGCCGCGCCGGAGCACCTGCGGGTTCTCCCGTATTCGCACATCTTCGACATGAGCGACCATAGGATTGCTCGCATGTCCGACCTGCCCGAGTCGCGACGCAGTGCAGCACACCGGGGGACCAGGTCCCGGACGGTTCTGTGGGTCGTCCTCGCTCTCGTCCTGCTGCTCGTCTTTGCCGTCGCATGGGTGGGTGTCCGCGGGGTGCTCGCTAAGAAGCATCTTGAGGCTGCAGTCGGTGACGTCGACACACTCCGAACGCACCTAGCCGATGGTGACGGAGCTGCGGCGAGGACGACAGCGGAGCGTCTCGAGGACGATGCAGCGTCGGCGCGTGCGCTGACCGGTGACCCAATCTGGGGTGCCGCACAATACGCGCCGTTCTTCGGGCCGAATCTCCGTGCAGTGCGGGAGGTCTCGGTCGTCGTGGACGACGTCGCTCGTGGGGCAGTCAGTCCTGTTGCCGGGGTCGTGGGCGACTTCAGTCCAGATTCCTTCTCGCCGAAGGACGGCAAAGTCGATCTCGCACCCATCGAGCAGGCCCAGCCGGCGGTGGCGAAGGCGACGGCGACCCTCACCTCCGCCGAGAAGGTTGCGAGCTCGATCGACACGAGCGGCACGCTGTCTCCGGTGACGAAGGCCGTCGACCAGCTGCGCAATGCGCTGTCATCCGTGACACAGCAGGCGGGGGTAGCCAATCGAATCGTGCAGCTCGCTCCCGCGATGCTCGGACACGACGGTGACCGGAAGTACCTCCTGCTCTTCCAGAACAACGCAGAACTCCGAGCGGGGGGCGGGATCCCGGGGGCGGTTGCGCTGTTGAATGTGCAGGACGGACGGATCCACCTCGAGAACCAGGCCGCCGGTGGTTCATTCGGGCCGTATGAGAAGCCGGTTCTGCCGCTCGACGAGGAGACGCAAGGGCTATACGGGGCGATCACCGGTCGGTACATGCAGGACGTCACGCTGACGCCGCGCTTCGACACATCTGCGGAGCTCGCTCGCGCGATGTGGAAGCAGAAGTTCGGCGATCAGGTCGACGGCGTGCTGGCGCTCGACCCGGTCACGCTTGCGTACATGTTGAAGGCGACCGGTCCGGTCCAGCTGCCGACCGGCGACACGCTGACCTCGGACAACGCGGTGAAGCTCCTGCTGAGCGACGTCTACGCGAAGTACCCGGACCCGTCCGTGCAGGACGTCTTCTTCGCATCGGCGGCGAGTGCGGTCTTCGACAAGGTGTCGAGCGGTGGGTTCAATGCAAAGCAGTTCATCGCCGGGCTGACGCAAGCCGCGGGGGAGAACCGGCTCCGGCTGTGGAGCGCGGACGCTGCCGAGGAGCGGCAGATCACCGGGACCGCGGTCGCCGGGGACCTGCCGACGGAGACGGCGCAGACGCGCGAATTCGGCGTCTACCTGAACGATGCCACCGGCGCCAAGATGGACTACTACCTCGAGAAGAACCTCGCGGTCGGCAGCGCGGTGTGCCGGGCGGACGGTCGGTCGACGTCTGTCGTCGACGTGACGCTGAAGAGCACCGCTCCTGCGGATGCGGCAACGAGCCTGCCGGAGTACGTCACGGGCGGGGGCAACTTCGGCGTGGAGCCAGGGAAGGTCCGGACAAACGTGCTCGTCTACGCGCCGAAGGGCGCGATTTACCTGAGCGCAACCCAGGACGGCAAGCCCGTCGGTGTCCAGCCTGCTCTGGACGGCGACAACGCAGTCGTCCAAGCACAGGTGCTCCTCGCACCCGGTCAGGCGACGACGCTCCGTGTCGCGTTCCTCGGCGACGCCGCCAACGCGAGAGCGGCAGTGCAAGCCAAATCGACGCCAGGTGTCCGTCAGACCGAGGTGGAGCCGGCGCAGTTCACGTGCTCAGACCCGACCGCGGGCTGACATACCGCGAGCGACGGCCAGAACTGCGCTTTCCGCACCCCCACTCCGGGGGGCAAAGACGCGAACCTGTGAGGGGTACGGGCTCCCCTCGGACTGGGGCCGAGGGGCTGCGGCCTGTGTGGCACTCGGCCGAAGAGCAGCGCTGATCTGGGTTTTTCCGCGAGAGAACGCGCCGTCTACCCTGGGGCCGGCGCTTCCCACGAGGGGGCTGGCGGGTCCTCCGGTCGAAGAGTTCATCGCTTGGTTACAAATGAGGTGGCAACAACCTGGGAGCACCCGCTAGATTGAGTGAACTTCGTAATCACACCCGCTGGCTCTCAGCGGGTTGCGTTCGGCGCAGCGAAGCCAAGGGCTCTGGGTGTCAGGGTCTGACGGATCAGATCACTAGGGGAACTCCTTCATGAAGAAGCTCATCGCCGCGGTCGTGCTGGCTGGCGCCGCACTGCTCGCAACGCCGGCCGCCGCCAACGCCGCTGGCTACGTCCCGTCCACGAGCGTCACCGTCACGGGCAGCACCGTTGCCGGTGGCACGACGGTCCTCAACTTCGCGCCGGGTTCGTTCAACGGCAACGAGACCGTGAACATCTCGGTCACCGGTGCCGGCGCCGTCACGCTGGGCGCGCTCCCGACGACCACCGTCACGAAGGCCTACACGGCTTCCGCGACCGGTGCCGTTGCGCCGCGCATCACCCTCCCGGTCGGTGCCTCGGGCTCCTACACCGTGACCGCCGCTGGCGTCACGTCGGGCAACTCGTACCAGACCGCGCTCACGGCCGTCCCGGCCGCCGGCACCGCTGCTGCTCGTGCCGCTGCCGGCACCGGCACGCTCGCCTTCACCGGCTCGACCGTCTCCATGCTGGCCCTCTGGGTCGCCGGTGGCGCCGTCGTCCTCGGTGGTGGCCTGCTGGTCGTCCGCACCTCGGTTCGTCGTCAGCGCGAGACCGTCTGAGCTTCCGCTCACTGAACACAACGGAACCCCCGGAGCTTCGGCTCCGGGGGTTCCGTCGTTCTCGGATCAGGAGGCGCTCGGCGCCTTCTCCGCGTCCCACACCACCGCGTACCGCTCACTGACGAGCGGCCACACGTGCTCGAGGGCGTCCTCGACGCTCGACACCGAGTCGGCGAGTGGCCCCGAGACGACGAACTCGTGCGGGATCACCCGCCCGGCGCGGTCGCAGCGGCCCTCCGGGTCCGGGAAGCGCACCGCGACGACGTCACCGGTCCGGCGGACGACCGCAGGGGCGTCACCGACGCGGCCGAACGCCTCCTCGTACACCGCGAGCGGGTCGCGCCCCGATCCGTCGTCGGACAGGAAGCGGAAGCCCCAGGTGCGTCCGCGCGTCGCCCAGAGCAGGCTCACGAGTCGCCCCGGCGGAGGACGTGCTCCGCGACGCCGCGCTCGAGGTCGGCGGTGAAGCGGGTGAGGACGGCGGTCAGGAAGTCCCGCTCGGCCTCCGCCTCCTTCTTGACCTTCGCGATCTTCTTGTTGGCGAACCGGAGCACCTGACTGCTGGTGCCGCCGCCGATGAGCGAGATGAGCCTCCCGGCCGGGTGGAACTTGAGCAGTCGCTGCAACGGCAGCAGCGCCAGGAGCGGGCTGAGCGTGTCGAGCAGCTGCTCGGCGACGCGCGCGCCCCGTTCCCGGTTCGTCGCCCACTTGGCGAAGCGCTCGAACGGCAGCATCGCGGTGACGGGCAGGAGGAGGTCGACGCCGGTCCGCTGCGTCACGTCGATCTTGCCGGGCTCGAAGCGGGCGGAGGACAGCCGGATGAAGTCCTCGCCGACGTCGAGTGCGTCCGGCTCCTCGACGAAGCTCTGCAGCACGGTGCGGAGCTCCTCGAGTTCGCCGCCGGCCTTGCCGAGCACGAGCTCGCGGAACTGGTCCACGTCCGTGTCGGGCAACAGGTCCGCCTTCGACAGCGCGAGCATCCAGATCCGGGGGAAGCGGGTCAGGCGCTTGCCGTCCTCGAGCACGTCGTCGCGCAGCCGGAAGAGCCCGGTGTGGAAGTCGGTGAGCAGGGACTTGAGGTAGCGCTCCTCCTCGCCGGCGTACTCGACGAGCTGCTGCCCGTCGACGAGCAGCACGGCGACGTCGGCGCTGAGCAGCGAGCGGAAGGTCGCGACGCGGCGGGCCTCCTCCTCGGCGGAGCTCGGGTCCTCCTCGAACCACTCGCCGGGGTAGTCGTGCCACACGATGCCGAGGGCCTTGGACGGCCGGGGCTTCGCCTTGCCACGAGGGACGTCCGCCGCCGAGGGTTCGACGACGAAGCGGTACGCGGTGGCGGCGAAGCGGTTGGCCGCGGGTGCCGTCGCGGCGTCGCGCATGCCGAGGTAGTCCTTGTGCAGCTTCCGGCCCTGCGCTGTGTCGTCGGCCGTCACGGCGTACCGGTTCGTCCGGCGCGCAGCGGGTTCCTGCGCAGCCCCGTAGAACGACGACAGCAGGACGGTCTTGCCGCTCCCACTCCCACCGAACACGGCGATCTGTTGCTCGACGGCGACTCGTTGCGGGCTCATGCAATGAACAGTAGGCACGCGACCCCGGGGCCGGCCGGTAGCCCGAGAACGCACAAGCGAGGTTTTTTCGCCTCGGGTGGAACAGAAGTCTGTCCATGTGTGAAGATCGGTGCCAGGAACCGCCAACCACGGTTCCTGCACCGGGGGTTCCTCACCAGGACACCCGGCCCCCGTCGGCTCACCACCGACGGTTCCGAGGATCAGGTGGCAGGTCTCGGCCTGCCAGGAACACAAAAGGACACGCATGCGCAGGCACGTGTCGTCGACGGCGACCCCACGGTCGACCTCGGCGTACCAGTGGACACGACAGACGACCACGGCACGGCACATCGGGACTCGAGGACGAGTCTCCGTCGGTCGGCCACTCCTGCGCGGCGGTGTCGTCGCGACGGTGGCGGCGCTCATCGCCGCCACCGTCGCGGTCCAACCCGCGGCAGCCGCGCCGACCGACGTCAACCAGGCGGAGGGGGTGCTCGTGAGCGGTTCGGGCATCGCGGACATCGACACGCTCGCGCAGCTCGCCAGCGCCTACTCGGCGCGCGGGCAGGCCGCCGGCGGCGGGACGACGGCGCAGCCGGTCGACCTCACTGCGCTGAACGCGCTCGACGTCGACCTGGGCAACGACGTCGACCTACTCGGGCAGAACGGCATCCTGACGCTCGGCGTCGCCGACCAGTACGCCTCCACCACCGCGACCGGGGCCACCGCCTCGTCGGGCGTGGTCGCGAACGACGGCGGCATCGGCGTCGGCACCGGCACGACCGGCACCGGCGCGACGGTCAACCTGAACCCACTGCTCGGGAGGGTCGGCGCGGACACGAGCCTCCTGGCCGACGCGCAGCTCTCGGTCGGTGCCATCGCCTCGACGATCACCGCCACCCGCGGGCAGACCGTCACCACCTCGAGCGACTACCGCATCGCCGGCGCGACGCTGCGGCTGCAGAGCCCCGCGGTGCAGGGCCTGACCGGTGCGCTGCAGCAGGACCTCCGCACCTACTCCGGCACGGTCAACTCGACGATCGGCGCGAACGGGGCGCTCTCCGGCGTCACCACGCAACTCACCGCCACGTTGCAGCAGCTCCTGCGTACGACGCTGCTCGGCTCAGCCGTCACCGTGAACGGCACGACGGTCACCGCCTCGGTGAACCTGAACCTCGACGACACCCTGACGCAGGTGCTCCGACAGCCGCTCACCGACGGCGCCGTCACGCTCGTGCCGTCCACCGGCGTGGTCACGGTCGACCTCGACCGCCTCACCACGCTCAACGGCCAGCCCGCCAACACCTCGGTGCTCACCGCGGCGACCGTGGCCTCGATCAACAGCAGCATCGCGACCATCCTCGGGACGCAGCTGCCCACCGCGCTGCAGACGGCGGTCGTCAACACCGTCAACAGCACCGCGGTCCGCGTCGACGTCACCGCTCAGGTCGGTACCGCCCTGGGGCAGCTGACTCCGATCGGCATCCGCATCGACTCGACCCTCGGCCAGCTCGCCGGTTCGACCCCGGGCCAGCCGACGATCACCGTCACGCAGGGCCCGCTCGGCCTCGACGTCCTCGGCGGCCTGCTCACCCCCGCCGTGCGCACGATCGTCGTGCCGGCGGTGCAGAACCTGGTCCGGCCGCTCGTCACCGGGACGGCCCTGACGAACCTCGGCACCACCCTCACAGGCACCACCTCGGCGGTCTCCCGGCTCCTCGCGCCGGCCGTGGTGCTCATCCGGCAGGCGATCGACATCACCGTGAACGCGCAGGACACCACGACCGGCTTCCGCGACCCCCGCGGCACCGACGACGGCTCCCGCAGCGTGCACGCCCTCCGCCTCGCGGTGCTGCCGGGGGTGAACGCCTCCACGGTCGACCTCGCGACCTCGACGGTCCGCACCACCGCGTTCACCGCCCCGACCATCACCGCGCCGACTGCCGACCAGGTCCTCACCGTCCCGACCGCCGACGCCACCCGCAGCGTGACCGTCAGCGGCGCCGGCGAGCCCGGTGCGACGATCGCCGTCGACCTCGGCAACGGGATCACCGGCACGGCGACCGTCGGCGCCGACGGCACCTGGACCACCACGATCGCGGGGGTCCCCGCCGGGCAGCGCACCGCGACCGCGACCCAGACGGTCGGCACCACGCCGGCCGGCACGGCCACGCAGGACTTCACCGTCGCCGTGCAGCGGCCGCTCGTGATCACCACGCCCGTCGAGGGCCGGACCTTCACCATCACCGGCGACACCACGCCGGTCACCCTGACCGGCACCGCGACGGCGGGTGCGACGATCGCCGTGGACCTCGGCAACGGGCGCACCGCCACGGGGACCGCCGACGGGACCGGAGCCTGGACGGCCACCGTCCCGGGCCTCCCGGTCGGCACCTACACGGCCAGCGTGACCCAGACGGTCGGCGACACCACGTCCGCCGCCCGCACCCGGTCCTTCAGCATCGTCCGCGCTGCCGACCTCAGCGTCACGACGCCGACCGAGGGGCAGGACTTCACCGTCCTCGGCGCCACCGACACCCGCCCGGTGCCGTTCGCCGGCCGGGCCCAGGCCGGTGCGACCGTGACCGTCGACCTCGGGGCCGGTCGCACCGCGACCACCACCGCGGGTGCGGACGGCACCTGGTCGACCAGCGTCGCCGACGTCCCGGTCGGCACCTACACGGCCCGGGTCACGCAGACCGTCGACGGCACGACCAGCACGCCGCTCCAGCGGGGCTTCACCGTGAGCGCCGCCGACCCGGTCCGCATCGCGACGCCCGCCGACGGCAGCACCATCGCGGTCGCCGACGCGGACGCCACGACCGCGGTCACCGTGACCGGCACGGCCGAGCCCGGCGCCCGGGTCGACGTCTCCATCGGCGGCGCCTTCGCCGCGATCGTCCCCGCGGACGGCGGCACCTGGACGGCGACCTTCGCCGGGGTGCCGGTCGGCCCCCGGACCGTCACGGCGATCGAGACCGTCGACGGGCAGACCTCCGGCCCGGCCACCTCGACGTTCACCGTCGCCGCCGGGCAGCCGGTGACGATCACCGCGCCCGACGACGGCACCACGATCGCCGTCATCGACGCCGACACCACCGTCGACGTGCCGGTCCGCGGCACGGCCGACCCGGGCGCGACCGTCGACGTCGCGCTCGGCACCGGCCTGACGGCCCGCACGCAGGCCGGTACCGACGGCACCTGGGCGGTCACCGTCGCCGACGTCCCCGTGGGGCGGTTCACCGTGCAGGCGATCCAGACGGTCCGCGACACCACCTCGGCGGCCGACCCGCGGGTCGTGACCGTCGTGCCGGCAGCACCGCTCCGGGTGACCGCGCCCGACCAGGGCGACACCACCGCGGTGGCGACGGCGGGCTCCACGCTCGACGTCCCCGTCACCGGCTCCGCGCAGCCGGGCTCGACCGTCACGGTCGTGCTCGACGGCGGCGCCCCGGCCACCACCACCGCGGGAGCCGACGGCAACTGGACCACCACGCTGCCGGGCGTCGGCACCGGTCCGCACACGGTCACGGTGACGCAGACCGTGGGCGGCGTCACCGGTCCCGCCACCGAGCGGAACTTCACGATCGCGGTCGGCGCACCGGTCGTCATCGACAGCCCGAGCGCGGGCCAGCAGGTCCCCGCGGGCGGCGACGGCACCGCGCAGGTCATCGTGACCGGCACGGCCGAGCCCGGCGCCACCGTCACGGTCCGGCTCGACGGGGGAGCCCCGGTCGACGTCGTCGCCGACGGCTCCGGCAGCTGGACGGCACCCGCCACCGGAAGCACCCCGCTCGCGATCGGCGCACACGGCGTGACCGCGGTCGAGACCGTCAACGGCACCACCGGCCCGACCGTGGACCGCGACTTCACCGTCGTGCCCGGCCGTGCCGTCACGATCGACACCCCGCCGACCGGGTCCCGGTACGTCGTGCTCGACGGCACCACCGCCACGGTGGACATCGCCGGCACCGCCCAGCCCGGCGCGGCCGTGTCCGTCGTCGTCGGCGGGGGCACCCCGCTGACCACCACCGCCGACCCGACGACCGGAGCGTGGACCGTCCGCGCTCCCGGCCTCGCCCCGGCCGGCCCGGTCACGATCGGTGCCACGCAGGAGATCGGCGGCGTCCGGACGGAGGCCCTCCCGATCACGATCCAGGTCGTCGCCGCCACCCCGGTCACGATCACCACGCCCGTCGCCGGCGCGGACCCGGTCCTCGTCGCCGGACCGCTCGCCACCGTCGGCGTCCCCGTCACGGGCACGGCCCAGGCCGGTGCGACGCTCACCGTGCGCACCCCCGGCGCCCCCGACCAGACCACCACGGTCCAGCCGGACGGCACCTGGAGCGTCACCGTCCCCGGTCTCGGGGTCGGCGACCACACGGTGTCCGCGACGCAGACGCTCGGCGGCGCGACCTCCGACCCGGTGCAGCGCACCGTCACGGTCAAGGCGGCCGCGGCCGTCACCGTGACCACGCCGAGCGACGGCGACACCCTCGTCGTCGCCGACGCGGGGACCACACGGGACGTCCCCGTCGCCGGGACCGCCCAGCCGGGCGCCCCGGTCACGGTGACGCTCGACGGCACCGACGGCACCGACGTCGCCACCACGGCGGACGGCGACGGCGACTGGACGGTCGTCTTCCCGGGCGTCGGTGAAGGCGACCACACCGTCACCGCGACCCAGACGGTCGGCGGCACCACGGCCCCCAGCCCGGCGACCGACTTCACCGTCGCCGCCGTCGCCCCGATCGCGATCGACCAGCCCACCGACGGCACCGTCGTCCGGGTAGCCGACGCGACCGGCACGGTCGACCTCCGCACCTCCGGCACGGCCGAGCCGCGGGCGACCGTCGACGTGACGCTGTCCTCCGGCCCGGCGGCCACGGTCACCGCGGACGCGGACGGCCGCTGGACGACGACGTTCGCGGACGTGCCCGTCGGGGAGCTCCGGGTCGCCGCCGTGCAGACCGTGCAGGGCCAGGTCTCCGGACCGGTCTCCGCCGGGGTCACGGTCCAGGCGGGCGCACCGCTGACGGTCACCGACCCGGCCGGCACGACCCGCGTGGTCGTCGCCGACGCGGACGCCACCACCGCCGTCGCCTTCGCCGGCACCGGCGACCCCGACGCGACCGTCACGGTCGACCTCGGACGGGGCCTGACGGCCACCGCCGAGGTCGGTGACGACGGCCGCTGGGCGACCACCGTCCCGACCGTGCCGGTCGGTACGCGCGCCGCCGAGGTCACCCAGTCGCTGGGCGGCACCACGAGCCTGCCGGTCAGCCGGGAGGTCGTGGTCACCGCCGCCGCGCCGCTCACCGTCACGCAGCCCGCCGGGCCCGTGACCGTCGCGGACGACGACGCCACCACCACGGTCCCCGTGGGCGGCACCGCCGAGCCCGGCGCCACCGTCAGCGTGGGCGTCGACGACCGTGACCCGGTCGAGACGACCGTCGGTGGCGACGGCACCTGGACCGTGGACGTCCCCGACCTCGGCACCGGCACCCACACCGTGACGGCGGAGCAGACCGTCGGCGACTCCACCTCGACCACGCCGGTCACCGGCACCGTCCGGGTCGTGGCCGCCGCACCGGTCGTCGTCACCACGCCGACCGCCGGGCAGGAGTACCGCGTCGCCGACGCGGACGCCTCCACCACCGTCACGGTGCGCGGCACCGCCGAGCCAAGTGCGCCCGTCACGGTCGACCTCGGCCGCGGCGACACCGCCACCACGACGGCCGACGCGGACGGCCGCTGGGCCGTGGACGTCACCGACGTGGCACCCGGCGACGTGACCGTCAGCGTCACGCAGCAGGTGGGCGACACCCGCTCGACGCCGGTCACCGTGCCGGTCCGGGTCGTCGTCGCCGACCCGCTGACGATCGGGGTGCCCCAGGGCGGCTCGACCGTCCTCGTCGCCGACGCCGGGGACACCACCACCGTGACCGCACAGGGCACGGCGGACGACGGCGCCACCGTCCGGGTCACCCTCGACGGGGGCGACCCGGTCGACGTCACCGCCACCGACGGCCGCTGGAGCGTCGACCTCGACGGGCTCGGCACCGGCGACCACACCGTCAGCGCCACGCAGACGGTCGGCGGCACGACCTCGGCACCGGTCACGACGACCTTCACGGTCGCCGCGGCCCGCGCCCTGACGGTCGACGCCCCCGCCGACGGCCTCACCGTCACCGTCCCGGTCGGCACCACCGACACCGACCTGCCGGTGAACGGCTCCGGGCAGCCTGGCGCCACCGTCCGGGTCGTGCTCGACGACCGCGCCCCGGTCGAGGTCACGGTCGGCACGGACGGCCGCTGGTCGACGGAGCTCGACGGTGTCCGCACCGGCGACCACACCGTCACCGCCACGCAGGTCGTGCGGGACACCACCTCCGCCCCCGTGGTCCGCGACCTCACCGTCGCGACCGCCGCGGTCGGCGACGTCGTGGTCACCGCACCCCTCGCCGGGTCGGTCGTCCGGACGCTCGCCGACACGGTCGACGTGCCGGTCAGCGGCACCGCGGTTGCCGGCGCCGACGTCTCGGTCACCGTCGACGGCGGCACCCCGGTCACCACGACGGCCGACGGGGAGGGCGACTGGAGCGTCACCGTCCCGGGTGTCGGCCTCGGTGCACACACGGTCAGCGCCACGCAGACCGTCGCCGGCACGACCAGCGCCGCGACCGACCTGCCGTTCTCGCTGATCGCCGCGACGCCGGTGACCGTCACGAGCCCGACCGACGGCCAGACCGTCCCGGCGACCGGCACCACAGTGTCGGTGCCGGTGAGCGGGACCGCCGAGCCGGGGGCCGCGATCGCGGTCACCGTCGACGGGCAGACGGTCCCCACCACCGCAGGGGACGACGGGTCATGGACCGTGACGGTCGGCGACCTGCCGGTCGGGGACCACACGATCGCCGTCACCGAGACGGTCGCCGGGGTCACCTCGGACCCGGTCACCACCGGCATCACGGTGGCCGCGGTGGGCGACGGCGACGTGGTCATCACCTCGCCGACGTCCGGTCAGCTCATCCCGGCCGACGGCATGGGCGACACGGGAACGATCCACGTCGTCGGCACCGCCGCCGCGGGCGCCACCGTCACGGTGACGCTCTCCGACGGGCAGGTCCGCACCACCACGGCGGACGCCGACGGGAACTGGGACGTCACCTTCACGGCCGTCCCCGAGGGCCGGTGGACGATCACCGCGGTCCAGACCGTCCGCGGCACGCAGAGCACGGCCCCGGAGGTCGTGGTCACGCTCGACGCGGTCGACCCCCTCGCGGTCGCCGACCCGGATCCGGGCGAGCACCGGGCTGCGAACGACGACGGCTGGTACGACTGGCCCGTCATGGGCACGGCCGAGCCCGGCGCGACCGTCACGGTGTGGACCGACGGGGTCGACCGCGTGGTCGACACGGCGGACGCCGACGGCACCTGGTCCGTGGTGCTCCGGCTGGGTGTCGGGTCCCACGTGGTCCGCGCGACGCAGACCGTCGGTGGCGTGACCTCCGCGGTGCAGACGGTACCCGTGGTCGTGGACGCCGTGGCGCTGCAGCCGGGTACCCCGGGCACCCCGGGCAACCCGGGCACCCCGGGTACCCCTGGTGCACCTGGGAACGGGGTCGGTGGCAACGGCGCGCTGGGTGGCATCCCGGCCGGCGCGGGCACCGGTACCGGTCGCGGCAACGGGACCGGGGTCGGCACCGGGAGCGGTTCGGGCGCTCCCGGTGGCGCCCTCGCCGTCACAGGCGCGGACGTCGCGCCGCTCGCGGGCACGGCCGGGGGCATCCTGGTGCTCGGCCTGGTGCTGCTGGGCCTGTCCCGCCTGGCACGCCGGTTCCGCGAGCGCACGCGGTCCTGACGGACCCCCGGTGAACGGCACCGCGCCCCCCGACCTCGACGGTCGGGGGGCGTGTTGCCGTCCGGGCGTCCGGGCGGGGTCGGCGGTCGGCCTCCCGGGGCGCGTATCACGCCTCCAGGTCGGCCACGGAGGCCCGCTGCACCCGCTCCGGCAGCCCGCGCAGGGCCGCGTGCCAGCTCCAGGCCGCACCGAGGAAGACCGCGGTCGTGATCGCCCACAGCAGCCACGGCACGGGGGAGTCGAGCAGCCCGAGCGTGAGCGGGAACAGCGCCATGCCCACCGAGCTCGCCGTCTGGAACACCCCGATCGCCCGACCGCGGATCCGCGGGTGCGGGGCCTCGGCCAGCACGGCGTTCATCGCCGGCATCGTGACCATGTCGGCGAACGCCATCGCGACCGCGGAGAGCACCACGTACGTCCACGCAGCCGTCCCACCGAGGGCGGGCAGGACCACGAGCGGCAGCACGGTGAGCCCGGTCAGGGTGGCGCCGGCCGCGATGAGGGTGCCGCGTCGGCGACCGGCGACGGCACGGGTGACCGTCGTCTGCAGTGCGGCGCACAGGGCGGTCGTCACCGCGAACTGCACCGGGGCGACCGCCGGCGGCAGGTGCCACTGCTGCACGAAGAGGACGCTGAGCGCCACGTTCGGCAGGACCATCGCCGGGCCGATGAGGAACTGGCCGAGCGTGATGAGGCGCATCGAGCGGTCGGCGGCGAACGCGCGGAGGGCGGCGCGGGCGTCCGCGCGGTCGTGGCGGTCGGTCGCGTCCCGGCCGGTCGTCGCGTCCAGCGGGCCGGTCGCGACCAGCGCGTCGGTCGCGTCCGGCGCCCGCCGGGCGGGGGGCGCGGCGCGCCCGCCCGGGGCCTGGGTGGCGCAGACGCCGGCCGCCCCCCCGCTCGTGACGACGTTGGCGAGGACCAGCCAGCGCAGCCCGTCCTGGCCCTGGGCGAGCGTGACCGCCGCGACGACCGCGCCGGCACCGAGCGCGGCGGCCTTCGTCGCCTCGAGGAACGCGAACCACCGCTCGAACGGGCGGCCGTCGGCCAGGTCGTGGACGTAGGCGGTCCACGCCGTCCAGTAGAGCCGTTCGGACGCGTTCGCGAGGAACACCGCGGCGAACACGGTCACCGGGTCGTGCGCCACGAGGTACAGCGCGAAGCCGGCGGCGGACATGAGGTTGTTCGTGATCATCGACGTCTTCGCGCCGAACCGGTCGGTGAGCACACCGCCGAGCAGGCCGATCGGCAGGGCGACGAGCGACGCCGCCGTCGACAGCGCGCCGATCACGGCGAGGGGGACGTCGGTGGTGAGGGTGAAGTAGACGATCGTCAGGGGCAGTGTGAGCCCGGCGCCGATCGTGTCGACGAGGACGGCGAACGTGACCGAGCGGTGTTCGCCGAGGGTGGTGAGCGAGGCCCGGAGTCGGGCAGGGGCAGAGAAGAGCACTGAGGCATCCCGGGAGTCAGCGCGCGGGGGAGACCGCGCAGGCCAGCAGGAACACCCGAGCGTCGGTGCTCGGGTGTCGGGAGGTGTCGACGCTCGTGCGTCGACTCAGTGGATCGTCTGCATGACTTCCGGGGGTGCGGGGACGGCCACGTGTCCGTGACCGAGGGGCACGCTACCGGTTCGCGGGCGCGAGCGACACCCCCGGTGCGGAACACCGCACGGTCCTGCGCGTCGGTGCGTGTCCCGACGGGTTTGTCGGTGGTCTCCGCCATGCTCGGCAGGCAACGTGTTCCTGTTCGGGTCAGGCGCATCGAGCTCTGGCGCTGGTGTCCGAGGGTGGACACCAGCGCCTCCTTCGTGTCGTCACCGCGGAGCGCCGGTCGGCGACGCCGATGGCGGTGGCCCTCGCCGGGCTGCGGACCGCGTCGCACGGCGGAGCCCGCAACCGCGGGACGATGTCGACCGTCCGACCACCACCCGAGGTGGTCGGACAGTCGGCGTCGGCCACCTGGCCACCACCCGAAGGTGGCCTGGTGACCGACGTCGGACGCTCGGCCCCCACCCGAGGGGACCGGTCGTCCAGCTCGGCGACTCCTGTCAGCCGGCCGGGCACGCGTGCGTCAGTGGCACGCAACGACGAGTCAACCGGCGCCCCGGGAGGCGCGACAGTCCACGTTCACGGGGAGAACGGTCGTTCTTCCCATGGTCGTCGTCCGGCGCTCAGGCCTCGGTCGTGACCGTCGCCGCGGACTCCCACCACGAGGGCGCCTCGTACTGTTCCGACCAGCCGCGCCGCATACGGGCGGCGGCACGGTCGAACGCGTCGGTGGCGTCCATCTCCGGCACGAGCAGGGACTGCATGCGCAGGCCGTCGTAGAGCGCGAGCAGTTGCTGCGCGCCACGCTCCGGGTCCATCGTCGCCGGCTCGCGGCCGTCGCGGACGTCCGCCTCGAGTCCGGTCTGGATCGTCTGGCGGAACTGCCGGTAGGCGGAGCGGTAGTAGTCGACGCCGTCGAGCTCCGGGTCCGTGGCCGCGCCGAGGCTCGAGGCGAGCAGTCGCATCAGCGCCGGCTCCTCGACGTGGGCGGCGATGAGGGCGTGCAGGTACGCGACGACGCCGCGCTCGGCCGCCATCGGGGCGAGCGGCGCCGCCACCGCGCGGGTCCAGCGCTCGATCGTCGCGGCGAGCAGCGCGTGCCGCGACGGGAACACGGCCTGCACCGCCTCGGAGGACATGGCGCACTGCTCGGCGACCGCGTCGGCCGAGAACGCGGCGAGACCGTCGCGGCGGAGGACCGTGATCGCGCCGTTCACCACGCGGGTCCGCGGGTCCTCGTCGTCGTCCGCGTGCTGGTTCGTCAGCGGCGCGAGCGGGTGCTTGCGGAACCACTCGAGCAGCGCCCGCGCACGGGAGGCCCCGAACGACGGGTCCGTGGGGCGCGCCGGGTCGAACAGGTCCACGAAGCCGGGGACCTCCTTGGCGAGCGGGTCGAGCGGCTGGAACGCCATCGACCAGTCGGGGAAGGCCCGCTCCTGCACGGCGTCGTCGCACAGCAGCTGCACGTTCGTGTGCCGCGGGTCGAGGCGCACCTGCTCGAAGCGCTCGTGCACGACGTCGTCCTCGCCCTCGAGGATCCCGATGCAGTTGCTGTCCCGGTGCGCGAGCATCCCGGTGACGCCGAGGCGCGTGTTCTTCTCCCGGCCGACGGTGAGGATCTGCGCGAGCTCCGAGTCCGTGATCGGTCGCGTCTGGGTGCTCGTGTAGACGAGTGATCGCATGGTCCTGGTCTCCCTGCTCGCGGTGGTCGCGGATCGAGTGAACCGCGACTGCGCGTCGACCACAACCCCTCGTTCGTGCGCCGCGCGGGGGTACGAGGAGGGGGGGGGGGGCCCCCCCCCCCCCGGGGGCCCCGCGGGGGCGCCGCCCC
>JASCOJ010000080.1 GCA_029959645.1 Microbacteriaceae bacterium PS02332
GTCGCGAACGTGCGGGTCGCGCGGCTCGCGACCCGCCGCGAGCGTGCCCCCGAGGTCGCAGGACTCGCCGCGCGCGCATCGACCAGGTCGCACGACTCGACGGCACGACGCCTTCAGGTTCCAGGATCACGGAACCTGGGGTGGGGCGGGCGCGCGTCAGGCGACGGCGGAGGACGCGGCGTCCGCCAGGGCAGCCGCCTCGTACTGCGCCCGGACCAGGATCGGGCGGTGGTCGGAGATGCCCGCGGGCAGGGTCTCGACCCCGTTGATGTGCAGCCCGACGCTCGTCGCGAAGTCGAAGTGCCCGGTGAACTTGCGGTAGCGCAGGTACGTCGGCTGGTCGGACAGCGACAGGGCGAACCCGGACTCCTCGATCTTCCGGCGCAGATTCGTCTGGAACCACGGGTAGTTGAAGTCGCCGACCATGATCGCCGGCGCCTCGCTCGAGAGGTCGCGGACGAAGTCGTGCGCGGCCTCGATCTGCTTGCGGCGCAGCGAGTTCGTCGCCGTGAGCGGTGAGGCGTGGAACGAGGCCACGATGACCTCGGCGTCGGCCTGCTTGTCCCGGAGGTGCATCGCGATCAGCCGTTCGTGGGCCGGCGAGAGCACCCGGTCGTGCAGGGACTTCTGCAGTGAGTGGATGCCGACGTCCTCGACGTCGAAGCGGTCGTCGCGCTTGTAGATCGCCAGGCCGAGCCGGTTCCCGGTCGTCGAGGCGGCGAGGGTGAGCTCGCCGACCGACGGCGCGAGGTCGTTGCTGTCGCACTCCTGCACGCAGAGCACGTCCGCACCGGAGGACTCGGCGAGCGCGGCGAGTTCGCTGTTCGCGGTGTGCTCGCGGAGGTTGTAGCTCACGACGCGCAGCTCGGTGACCGGCGCCTCGGTGTCCTGCGCGGTCGGTTCCTGGTGGTGGGGCACGGCCATGCTGCCTTCCGTCCTGGGACCGCGGGCGGGTCCGTTCTCCTGCCGGGGCGACGGTACTCGCGGTCGGCAAGCGGTTGCTGAGACTGTAGCGTCCTGCGGTCACCGGCCCGTGACGAACCGGTGACGATCGTCGACCGTCAGCGGGCCGCCGCGCGGACCCGGCGTGCGGGGCGGACGGTCTCCCCCGCGGTCCGGCTCATCAGGAGTCCCTCGACGCAGGCGACGACGAGGAGCGCCGCCACCACCCAGAACGCCACCGCGTACGGGCCGGAGCCACCGAGCCCGGCGGCGGCGCGGAGCACCACGGCGGCGACGGCCACGCCGAACCCGGCAGCGGTCTGCTGCAGGGTGGAGGACAGCGTGTTCGCCGGGGTCATGTCGGCCTGCTCGACGTCCGCGAAGGCGATGGTGTTGTACGCGGTGAACCCCACGGACCGTGCGGCACCGCTGACCACGAGCAGCACCACGAGGGCCCAGAACGGCAGCGTCGGCGTGAGGAAGGCCATCGCCACGACGGTGAGCGCGGCGACGGCGGTCGACACGACGATGACGGGGCGGTACCCGAACGCCCGGAGCAGCGGCGTCGTGGCCGGCTTGATCCCGAGGTTCCCCACGAACACCCACAGCACGGCCGACCCGGCCGCGACGGCACTCCACCCCCAGGCGTCCTGGAACAGCAGCGGGAGCACGAACGGCACAGCGGAGACCGCCAGGCGGAACAGGCTGCCGCCGGCGTGCGACACGCGGAACGTCTCGAGCCGGAACGCGTCCAGGCCCATGATCGGGTGCGCCGCCCGGCGGAAGTGCCGCACGGCGAGCCAGGTGCACACCGCCCCGACCACCCCGGCCGCGACGACGGGCACCACGGGCACCACGTCGAGCGCGAGCAGCGACGCCATGACGACGAGCGCGCCGAGCCCCAGGCAGGCCAGGAGCGACCCGCGCCAGTCGAACGGCACGCGCTGCGCCGACCGCTCCTGCGGCACGATGAGGAGCGCGGCGACGAACGCGACGACCCCGAGCGGGATGTTGACGAGGAAGATCCAGTGCCAGGAGAGCGTGTCGACGAGGACCCCGCCGAGGAACGGTGCGATCACGGGCGCGGCGAGTGCGGGCCAGGTGAGGATCGCGATGGCCGTGACGAGCTGGTCGCGACCGGCACTGCGGAGGACGACGAGCCTCCCGACCGGCACCATGAGCGCCCCGCCGAGCCCCTGCACCACCCGCCAGACGGTCAGGTCGACGAGGCCGTGGGCGCCCGCGCACAGGGCCGATGCGATCGTGAAGACCGCGATCGCGGCGGCGAACACGGTGCGCGACCCGATCCGGTCGGTCAGCCACCCGCTCACCGGGATGAACACGGCGAGGGTGACGAGGTAGGCGGTGATCGCGACGCCGATCGCCGCGGAGTCGACCCCGAGGTCGCGGCCCATCGCGGGCGCCGCCGTCGCGAGGACGGTGCCGTCGAGGAGCTCCATGAAGTACGTGCCGGCCACGAGCACGGCGACCGCCGTGCTCCGCGTCCGTCGTGCCGTCGTCGTCGTCGTCATCGCGTCGAATGCTAGTCCCGAGCGGCGCCGACGAGCGGATCCGGATCGGTGTCCCGCAGGCGCACCCGGAGCGTTGTGCGCGGTTTCCCCAGGGACGCCGGTTAGCGTGTGTGCGTGTCGTCTGCCCTCCTCGCGTCGTGCGGACCGCGCGCATGAGCCGGACGGAGGGCGTCCTCACCGGACCGGCGACCGCGGCGCGTCGGCGTGTGGTCGACTCCGTGACGAGCCTGCCCGGCTGGGCGGCCGTCCTGGTCATCTGGACGGTCGGCCGCCTGCTCTCCACGTTCTGGCTGACGCTCGCGTACCCGCTCGTCGGGCGTGCGCAGCCGGAGAACGCGATCTGGGGGAACGACCACGGGTTCACCGCCTTCCTGGTGTCGTGGGACGGCCAGTACTACGAGTCGATCTCGCTGCACGGGTACCCGTCCGTGTTGCCACTCGACGCGACCGGGCACGTGGCCCAGAACGCCTGGGCGTTCCTGCCGGCCTTCCCCTTCACGATCCGGCTGCTCACCGTCTCCACCGGGCTGCCCTTCACGATCGGGGCGCCGCTCGTCTCGATCGTCGCCGGGCTCGTCGCCGCGCTCCTGCTGCACCGGCTCGTCAGTGAGCACGCGGGACGGACCGCGGCGCTCTGGGCGGTCTTCTTCTTCACGTGCGGGCCGCTGTCGTTCCTGCTCCAGGTCGGGTACGCCGAGACCGCCTTCCTCGCGCTGACCTTCGGTGCGCTGCTCGCGATGGAGCGGCAGCGCTACGGGCTCCTCACCGTGCTCGGTTCGGTCGCGGCGTTCACGCGGCCCGGCGCCCTCGCGATCCCGCTGACCATCGGCGTCATCGCCGTCGTCCGGCTGCTCCTCGCCCGCCGGTCCGGCACGCGGACGCTCGACGCCTTCCCCGCATGGGAACGCGTGCAGGTGGTCGCGGCCGGGGTCGTGATGGTCGCGGCGGGGACGGCGTGGCCGCTCATCGCGGGCGCCGTCACCGGGCAGTCCGACGCGTACCTCGCGACCGAGATGTCGTGGTGGGTCAACTTCATCGGGCGCGTGCACTTCGTGCCGCTGTCACCGTGGTTCCTGACGACCGCGAAGTGGCTCGGCGTCGGCGGCGTCCTGTTGGTCCCGGTCGTGCTCGTGCTCTACACGGTCTGGTTGTCCCGACGCTCGACGCGGAAGCTCGGGCTGACCACCGTGGTGTTCAGCGCCGCCTACGCGCTGTACGTGTTCGCGGTGTCGCTGCCGATGGCCTCCACCCCGCGGCTCCTCATGCCGCTCGCGCCGTTGCTCGGCTCGCCGGAGCTCGTCGCGAAGCCCGGCCTGCGCTGGACGCTCGTCACGGGCGCCCTCGTGCTCCAGCCCGTGTTCGTCGCCGTGCTCTGGCTGCTCGGCCCGCCCTGACGCGCGCTCGCCCGCGCGCCAAGGACCGCGTCAGAGCGCGACGGTGCCGTGGGTGCCGGTGTCGGGCTGGGACTGGTGGCCCAGGGCGGCCTTGATCGTCTGCACGAGGCTCCCCACCGGGCCGGTGTCCTGCGTCCAGTACTCGACGGACTCGCCCCGGACGGTGAGGAGGCGGATGGTCGGGTCCTCGCGGCCCTCCGGGAACCACGCCTCGGCGAACGGCGACCAGAGCTCGTCGACGACCGCCGGGTCACGCGTGACCGTCGCGGTGCCGGCGATGGACAGGTAGCCGCCCTGGGACTCGATGGACACGTTCACCTGCGGGTTCCTGGCGATGTCCTCGACCTTCTCGCTGCCGTCCTGCACGAGGAACCGCAGGGTGCCGTGGAAGGCCTTGTCCTGCACGGCGAGCGGCCGGGAGTGCAGGTGTCCGTCGTCGCTGACGGTGGTGAGCAGGGCGGTGCGGGCTCCGTGGACGATGTCCGAGATCGCAGCGCGGTGGTCGGTCGTGGTGTCGGTCATGATGCTCCTTCGCGTCGTGGCCCCGGGCGTCCGACGAACGGTCGGTGCCGAGGGGCCGAACCGGTGCGACCAGTGTGCCCCCGATGCCCGGGCGAGCGCGAGCCCCCGGCCGACGTGCGGGTGCTCGGCGTCAGAGCGCGGGTTCGCGGATGGTCGTCTCGACGTCGACGACCTGGGGCACCTTCGGCAGCGACGCGAAGCCGAACCGCACGGGCGGGTCGAGGGGTGTGAGCCGACCCAGCGGCTCCCCCGCCCAGGTGCCGCTGACGGCCGTCACGGCGTGCGCCCCGGTGACGCCGTAGTACTCGCGGCGGCCGTTCCCCGCGGTGCCGGCGGTCCCCGCACCGGGGACGACGAGTCGGGCGACCGGGTCGATCACGGTGAGCCAACGCCAGTCACGGGCGATCGACTTCGGGACGACGCGGAGTGCCCGGCCGAGCAGGGAGATCGCGCCGACGTCAACCGAGGCGACCAGCGGCCCGGCGTCGAGCTCGAGCCCGCGGGCGGTCCGACGCGCGGTGATGTCCACGACCGAGACGGCGTCGAACCGGTACGTGCCGGAGACGTACGCGGCGACGAGTTCGTCGGGCGCGAGCAGGACGCTCGAGCCGTCGGGCAGCTCGACGAAGACGTCGGTGAAGGCGCCGAACGGCGAGTCGTCCCACATGCCCACGACGAACCGGACGCCCGAGGTGCTGCCCGCGCCGAGGATCCTCCCGCGGAAGCGGCGTTCGGTGGGTGCGTTCCTCGGCGACATGCGCCCGACCGTACCCGGCGCCACCGTGAGCGGCGTCGGGGACAACCCCCGGGCCTCCCGTCCGCCGCGGTGCCGGCGGGGACGACCTCAGACGGCGGGGACGGGCTCCGCCAGCAGCTCACGGACGCGGGGAGCGACCCGCGTCCCGTAGAGCTCGATCGACCGCATCATGTCCTCGTGCGGCAGGCGACCCGTCGCGTAGCGCATGTCGAAGCGCGTGACGCCGAGGATCCGCATGTTGCGCGCGATCTTCCGCGCGACCGTCTCCGGCGACCCGACGTAGAGCGACCCGCCCGCGGACAGGCCGGCGCGGTACCCGGCCTGGTCCAGGGGCGGCCAGCCGCGCTCGCGACCGAGCTGGTCGGTGACGGCCTTGTGGAACGGCCAGTACCGCTCGGCGGCTTCCTCGTCGGTCTCGGCGACGAACCCGGGCGAGTGCATCGCGATCGGCTGCTGCGGGAGCTCGAGCTGGTCGAGGGCCTGGCGGTAGAGCCGGGCGTACGGCGCGAACTGCGCGGGCTGGCCGCCGATGATCGCGAGGAACAGCGGCATGCCGTAGGACGCCGCGCGGATGACCGACTGCGGGGACCCGCCGACGCCGATCCACGTCGGGATGGGCCCGTGCTCGAGCTTCGGGAAGACGTCCTGCTCGACGAGCGAGGCACGCTTCGTGCCCTGCCACGTGACGGTGTCGCCGCCGCGGAGGGCACTCCAGAGCTGCAGCTTCTCCTCGAAGAGCACCTCGTAGTCCTGCAGGTCGAAGCCGAAGAGCGGGAAGGACTCGGTGAACGACCCGCGGCCCAGGATGACCTCGGCGCGGCCGTTCGAGATGGCGTCCACGGTCGCGAACCGCTCGTACACGCGCACCGGGTCGTCGGAGGACAGCACGGTGACGGCGGAGCCGACGCGGATGCGCTCGGTCTTCGCGGCGATCGCGGCGAGGACGACCTCGGGGGCGCTCACCGAGTAGTCACCGCGGTGGTGCTCGCCGACGCCGATGAAGTCGATGCCGACCTGGTCGGCGAGGACGGCCTCGTCGAGCAGGTTCCGCAGGGTGTGTGCGTGCGTCAGCGGGCTGCCGTCGGGCCCGTCGGTGACGTCGCCGAACGTGTCGAGGCCGAGCTGCACGGGGCCGACCCGGTCGGGTGCGGGCGGCGGGACGTCCGAGGGGCGGTCGGTACCGAAGGCGTTGCTCATGAGACCCTCCCAGATCGCGCAATCAATGCGTATGCATGAATCGTACCACGGACGGATCGGCGTGGCCTAGCCCCGCTGTGTACCGTCCACGGCATGGTGCAGTCCGCGGACATCCCCGACCAGACCGGCCGACGCATCGTCGTCACCGGGTCGAACAGCGGCACCGGCAAGGAGACCGCACGGCGGCTCGCCGGGGCCGGCGCGAGCGTGGTGCTCGCCGTGCGCACGCCGTCGAAGGGCGAGGACGCGGCGGCCGAGATCAGCCGCGAACACCCCGGCGCCGACGTCGAGGTCCGGCAGCTCGACCTCACCGACATGACGAGCGTGCACCGCTTCGCCGAGGGCGTCATCGCCGACGACCGGCCGCTCGACGTGCTCGTGAACAACGCCGGCGTCATGGCGCCGCCGCAGCGGTTCGAGACCGCCGACGGCTTCGAGCTGCAGTTCGGGACGAACTACCTCGGCCCGTTCGCGCTGACGAACCTGCTCCTGCCGACCCTCCTCCGCGCCGAGGCACCGCGCGTCGCGACGATGTCGAGCCTGGCCGCCATGCCCGGCAAGATCCGCTTCGGCGACCTGCAGTGGCAGCGGGGGTACCAGCCGTGGCTCGCCTACGCGCAGTCGAAGCTCGCGGACCTCCTCCTCGGGCTCCACCTCCACCAGGTGGCGGTCACCCGCGAGTGGGCGCTCTCGTCGACGGTCGCCCACCCCGGCTACACCCGGACGAACCTGCAGTCCGCCGGCCGGTCCCTCGGCCGCGACCGCCCGGTCAAGGCGAGCGACCGGGCCTTCCCGTTCACGCAGGACGTCGAGCAGGGCTCCGAGCCGCTGCTCTACGCGGCCGTCGGACCGAACGCGGTCTCCGGCGCCTACTACGGTCCCGCCGGGCCGATCGGCCTGACCGGGCCGACCGCGCTCGCCCCGATCCCGCGGTCGGCCCGCGGCGTCGACCTGGCCCGCTCCCTGTGGGCGGTGGCCGAGGACCTCACCGGCACCCACCTGCCGGACTGACGCGGCCCGCCCGGCCGGACCGGGCCTCCGGACCGACAGCGGCGTCCGCCGCACCGGCCGGGAGGCCCGACCCGCGTCCGCCCTGGCGCCCCGGCCCGCCGCTCAGTCGCCCCGGGCGGACCGGAGCTGGCCGGGCTCCGCGAGGCGCGTGTGCCGGAGGACGGTGCGGTCCGGCCCGACGGCCGCGGCGACGATCGAGAGCGTCGCGAAGTGCCCCTCGGGCTCGACCGTGTCCCGGAGGATCGCGTCCCGGTCGTCCGGCGCGAGCGCGGCCGACTCGGCGAGCACCGTGAACCACGGCCCCCAGCCGTCGTCGTCACCGGCGGGGCCGGCCGCGGCCCGGAGCTCGTCGTCCGGGTCGGCAGCGGGCGGCCCCGCGGGTGCCGGCACGGCGCGGAAGGCGTCGAGCCAGCGACCGATCCGGGCTGCCGCGGGGTCGTCGGGCTCCCCGTGCGTGACCATGTGGACGCCCGGCTCGAGCGGCGTCGTGCGGACCTCGGTGCCGTCCCACGTCACCACCTCGGCGCCGTCGGCCGTCGCGCGGACCAGGTTGAACGCGCGGCTCGTCGGCGGCGCACCGTCCGTCCCCGGCACGCGGTCGTCCACGACGGCGTCGAGCGGCAGCGTCCCACGCGTGGTCCAGGTGCCGTCGACGCCCGGGGTCGCCTCCCATCGGTTCAGCACGACGGCGAGGCCGGCCCGGTCGGACGCGGCGAGCCACGCTCCCCCGGCCTGCTGGTCGCGGACACCGCGGACACCGGGGTCGCGCTCCGGCCACCACGCGGCGGGCGGGTCCCACGGACGGTCCGGCGACTCGTCGCGGAGCGCGAGCATCGTGACGGGCCAGGCCGCGCCGGGATCGACACGGACGACGACGGTGCACATGACCGCGATCCTGCCATCGTCCACCGGTGCGCGAGCCGGGGCGGTGCCCCGCCCGCCCTCGGGTGCGGGCGTCGCGGGTAGCGTGAGCGTCGTGAACGACGCAGCCCCGCAGTCCGCCCGTCCCCGCACCGTCGTCGTCGGCATCACCGGCGGGATCGCCGCGTACAAGGCCGTCGGCGTCGTCCGCGACCTCGTCAAGCGCGGCCACGACGTGCACGTCGTCCCGACCGAGGGCGCGCTCCGCTTCGTGGGCCTGCCGACCCTGGAGGCCCTCAGCCGCAACCCCGTCTCGACGAGCGTCTGGGACGACGTCGCCGAGGTCCGCCACGTCGCCCTCGGCCGTCGCGCCGACCTCGTGGTGATCGCCCCCGCGACCGCGGACAGCCTCGCGAAGATGACGGCGGGCCTCGCGGGCGACCTGCTCGGCACGACGCTGCTCGCCACCGAGGCGCCGGTCGTCGTCGCGCCGGCGATGCACCCGCAGATGTGGGAGCACCCGGCCACCCGGGCCAACCTCGCCACGCTCCGCTCCCGCGGAGTCCACGTCGTCGGGCCCGTCGTCGGGGCGCTCACCGGTGACGACGCCGGCATCGGCCGGATGTCCGAGCCCGAGGACATCGTCCGGGCCGCGCTCGCCGTGCTCGACGCGACCGACCGAGCGGTGACGTCCGACGCGTCGCGCACGACCGGCGCGTCCGGCGACCCCGACGCGACCGACCCGACGGACGCGCGCGCCGCGACGGACGGCGCCCCGCGCCTCCAGGACGACACGGCGACGACCAGCGGGCTGCGGACGGCGGACGGCCCGCACACCGGCGCCCGCGGCGAGCAGGGCGACCTGGCGGGCGTCCGCGTCGTCGTGAGCGCCGGCGGCACCCGCGAGCCCCTCGACCCGGTCCGCTTCGTCGGGAACCGGTCGAGCGGCCGTCAGGGTGTGGCGCTGGCCGCCGAGGCGGCCCGCCGCGGTGCCGACGTGACGCTCGTCGCCGCGAACACCGACGCCGCGCTGACCGCCGGCCTGCCGGTGCGGGTCGTCCGTGTCGGCTCGGCGCAGGAGCTCGCGGCGGCGATGCACCAGGAGGCGGCCGAGGCGGACGTCCTCGTGATGACCGCCGCGGTGGCCGACTACCGACCGGCCGAGGTGCTCGACGCGAAGATCAAGAAGGAGCAGCAGGGCGACCGGATGACGCTCGAGCTCGTGAAGAACCCGGACGTGCTCGCCGACCTCGTCGCCGCGCGCCGCACCGGGCAGGTCATCGTCGGGTTCGCCGCCGAGACCGAGCCGGACCGGGAGGCCCGGATCGGACTCGGTCGCGCCAAGATCGCGCGGAAGCCCGCCGACCTGCTCGTCGTGAACCACGTCGGGTGGTCGCAGGGCTTCGAGCGCGAGGAGAACGCCGTCGAGGTCCTCGTCCCGGGCGGCGCCGTCGTCCGGGAGGCCTCGGGCAGCAAGGCCGAGATCGCGACCGTCGTCCTCGACCTCGTCGCCACCGCCCTCACCTGATCGGTGCCGCGTGGTCTTCCCGGTGCCCTCCCGGGCGGCCGCGAGCACGATGGGCGCATGGCACGGCGAACCGGACGCGCACGACGCGCGACGCGGACCGCCGGCGTCCTCGCCCTGCTGTTGGGCGGCGCCGGGGTCACCCACTTCCTCCGACCGCGCGGCTACGACCGCATCGTGCCGGACGGCCTCCCTCCCCGCACCACGACGCTCGCGTCCGGGGTGGCCGAGCTCGGCATCGCCGTCGGGCTCGCGGTCCCGGCGACCCGACGGGCGGCCGGCTGGGCCGCCGCGGCGCTGTTCGTCGCCGTGTTCCCGGCCAACGTGAAGATGGCCGGTGACCTGCTGGACAGCGCCCGGTCGACGCGGGCCCAGCGCATCGTCGGGGTGGTGCGCCTGCCGCTGCAGGTCCCGCTCGTCACCGCCGCCCTCCGGGTGGCCCGACACGCCCCGCGCCGGTGAGCACCGAGATCGGCGACCCCGCGCCCTCCCGCGCTGCTGCGCCGATGCGACACCGGACGCTCGCGGAGCACGCCTGGGACGACGTCGTGTTCGTGCACTGGCGCCACGACGCCGCGACGCTCGCCCGGCTCCTCCCCGCGGGCCTCCGCCCGGACGTCGTCGACGGCAGCGCCTGGGTCGGCCTCGTCGCGTACGTCTTCGACGCGACGCGGGTCCCGCCGTTCCCACCGTCCCGTCGGCTCGGCGCGATGACCGAGCTGACGATCGAGGTCCTCACCGTCGACCCCGCTGGCCGCCGCGGCACCACCTACCTGACGGTCGACACGCAGAACCTGCCCGCGGTGGTCGCCGCGCGCACCCTCCTCGGCGTCCCGTACACGCCTGCGCGGGCCGGGTCCCGCCGGGAGGGCGAGACGGTCCGGCACCGGTCCGTCCGACCCGAGGGCCTGCTGCGCCGCCCGCTGCGCGGACCCCGGTCGGGAGGCCCGTCCCCGACCCGGTACGCCGCATCCGTGAGCGCCGTGGCCGGCGAGGTCGCGACGGGGAGGCTCACCGCGGAACTGACGACCCGCGCCGGCATCCACGCCCGGCTGGTCGGGCGGACGGTGTTCTGGCAGCGCCAGCACGACCCCCTGACCGTGCGTCGGGCCGACCTGACCCAGCTCGACGGCGACCTGCCGGACGCCGTCGGGCTGCCCGGGCTGTTCGACCGGACCCCGGACTCGGTGCTCGTCGTCGACGGCACCACCGTCCGGTACGCGTGGGGGGACGTGGTCCGGTGAGCGGGCCCCGGGCGGACGACCCCTTCGACCTCCGTCGCTTCGTCGACGCGCAGGACGGGGTCGTCGACACCGCCCTCGCCGAGCTCCGGCGCGGGCGCAAGACCTCGCACTGGATGTGGTTCGTCATGCCGCAGCTGGCCGGGCTGGGCCGCAGCGCCACGGCACGGCACTACGCGGTCTCCGGGCTCGACGAAGCCCGCGCCCTGCTCGACCACCCGGTGCTCGGCCCACGCCTGCTCGAGGTCACCGCGGTCGTCACGGCCGCCCCGGCGCCGTCCGCACGCGCGCTCTTCGGCGACGTCGACGCGGTGAAGGCCCGGTCGTCCCTGACCCTGTTCGCCCGGGCCGCCGACGACCCGACGCCGTTCCGGGCCGCGCTCGACCGCTGGTACGACGGCGACGAGGACCCGGCGACCCTGCGGCTGCTCGGGCTCTGACCCTGCTGGCCGGTCCGGGACGCCGTCCGGTGCCATGTCAGGTACCGTGGGACCACGGCCGCGTCGGCACCGCGCGGCGGAGTCGTCCGACGGTGAGGAGCCACGATGCCGGTCCCGAACAGCGCCCCCACCGAGCACCAGCTGCTCCGCGACACCGTGCGCCGGAAGATCCACGAGGCGATCATGGACGGCACGCTCGAGCCCGGGGAGCGCCTCAACGACGACGAGCTCATCGCCTGGCTCGGCGTCTCACGCACCCCGATCCGCGAGGCACTGAGCCAGCTCGCCCGCGCCGGACTGATCGAGATGGCCCCGAACCGCTACACGCGGGTGACGACGCCGGACCCGACGCAGGTGGTCGAGGCCATGCAGACCCTCGGCGTGCTGTTCGGCGGGGTCGTCCGCCTCGCCGTGCCCCGGCTCACCGCCGCGACGAAGAAGCGCATCCTCGCAGCGCTCGACACCACCATCGGTGAGCTCGAGGCCCACGACGTCCGTGCGGTGAACCGGGACGCCCTCGGGGTCTTCTCGCTGTACGTCGCCGAGTGCGGCAACGAGAACCTGCGCCGGGTGTGCACCGACACCATGGACGGGCTGGCGTTCCGGCTCCGGTTGCCGAACCTCGACCAGCTCGTCGACTGGGACCGGATGACCGAGGACTTCCGACGGCTCCGGACCGCGACGGCCGAGGGCGACAACGTGGCCGCCGAGCTGGCCACCGAGGCGATCCACCTGCTGCCCGGCGACGAGCGCTGAGCCCGCCGTGGACGACCGGATGACCGACCGCACCGAGGTCGCCGCGCGCCTGGCCGCCGCCGTGGGGCGGATCAACCGCAAGGCCCGCACCGACACCGCGTCGCTCGGGTACGGCATCGTGTCCGCCCTGGCGAGCGTGGTGCAGCACGGGCCCCTGCGTCCCGGCGACCTCTCCCGGCTCGAGGTCGTGACGAAGCCGACCATGACGCGCATCCTCACCGAGCTCGAGCAGCGCGGCCTCATCGTCCGGGAAGCCGACCCGCGGGACGGGCGCGCCTTCATGGTGAGCGCCACGGAGGCCGGGGTCGCCGCGGTCGACGCCGCCCGGAACGAGCGCACCGGGATCGTCGCCGGGCTCATCGCCGACCTCTCCCCCGACGAGGTCGACGCCATCGCGGACGCGCTCGACGCGCTCGAGCGGATCGCCCAGGGCCCGAAGGCGCCCGAGCGGGCCTGACGACTCCCGGACGCCGAACGGGTCAGCCGACGCGCGCCACCCGGACGTCGACGCGTGACGGCGGGGTCCGGGTGCCGAGGACGGTCAGGACCGCGTCGTGCACCGCCCGGGCGACGGCGGGAGCGGGACTGGCCCCGTCGGTGCCGATCACCACGCGCAGCACGTCGCCGTCGGGGACGACCCGGAGGCCGCCCTCGGACGCGCCGAGTCGGCGGACCGCGGCGACGGCGCTCCCGACGGTCGGGCGTCCGCGGTACAGCTCGGTCACACCGGGCACGGCCAGCACGGCGGTCTCCACCGCCCGGAGTTCGTCGTCCGTCCAGGGCGCTGCGTCGATCATCGGTCTCCCTCCGCGGTGGGTTCGGTCGGGGCGGGGACCGCGTCGGCGACCCGGGCTGCGCCGGGGGCGATGAGGTCGCGGACGACCACGTCCACCGCCTCCACCACCAGGTCGGTCTGCACCGCGAGCGTGCGTTCGACCGCCTCCCGCACCGCATCGGCCGCCGTCGTGACCACGTGCCCCTGGATGACCGCGATCTCGACGGTCACCCGGACCGGCGCCGCGAGTTCGGTCACGTCCCCGGCCAACAGGCACCGGGACACGACCACGCCCGGGACGGTGTCACCGGCGCGACGGACGAGCGAGCGGACCGCTCCCTCGGTCATGACCGGGTGCTCCGTCGGGGCGACGGCCCGCAACGGGATGTCACGGCCGGCGCGGACCTCGATCGAGATGTTCGCGAGCACGCCCCCGATCCACGACTCGCCGGCCGGGGCCTCCGCACGGGCGGCCTCGTCGAGCGACCCGAGCGACGCGTGCCGGAGTCGGACGATCGCCGCCAGCGCGTTCTGGCAGGCGGGTGAGTCGTCGATCGTTGGGTCGACGGGCAGCATCCCCGCGTCGAGGTAGTCGGCGAGCTCGTCGATGGTGTGCCCGTCGAGGTCGGCCGGTTCGAGGTCGGCGAGCTGCCCGGGGGCGGGCTCGTGCGGTCCGGGTTCGGCGCTCATCGCCATCCCTCCATGAGTCGGATCATGTTCTTCCTCGCTCGGGACAGCACGCCGCGGACGGTGGAGGTGGAGATGCCGAACTCGGTGGCGATGTCCTCGTACCGGTACTCGAGCACCTCCTTCATCAGCCAGCAGCGTCGCTGGTCCTCCGGGAGCGCCGCGAGTGCCCGTTCGGCGGCCTCCTCACGGGAGCGCGCCTCGGCGATCCACTCCGGACCGGCGTCGGACGGTGCCGGGACCTCGAGCTCGGTGACGTCGTCGTGGACCCGGCGGGCGCGGATGCGGTCGAGGCACTTGCGGCTGAGGATCCGCATGAGCCACGCCTTCACCCGTCGTCGGTCGTCCAGGGCGTCCAGCCGTGCCCAGGCGGTGATGAAGGTCTCCTGCACCACGTCGTCGAGCTCGTCGGTGGAGCCGAGCGTGCGGCGGGCGTACGCGCGCAGCAGGGGCGTGTGGCGCCGGATCAGGACCTCGAACGCGCGGACGTCGCCGTCGGCGGACCGTCCGGCGAGCACCTCGTCGTCGAGGTCGACGAGTTCCGTCCGGGGCGGTGGTGGGGGCACGACTCCGTTCTACCGGCGAGGGGTGCTGGTCGCCTGCGAGTCGGTACGGCAGGCTGTGCCCATGTCCGTCGTCACCGCCGTCTGCCGCGTCGACCAGCTGCTCCGTGACTCCGGCGTCATCGGGGTCACCGCGATCGACAAGCGGCCCGTCGAGGGCCCCGTCCGGGTCCGGCCGCTCGGGTTGCACGCCGACGTGCAGGCGGACCGCAAGCACCACGGCGGCGAGGACCAGGCCGTGTACGCCTACGCCGAGGAGGACGCCGCGTACTTCGCCGCGGTGCTCGACCGGCCGATCCCGCCGGGGTTGTTCGGCGAGAACCTCCGCACCGAGGGGATCGACGTCACCGGGGCCGTCATCGGCGAACGGTGGCGGATCGGCGAGACCCTGCTCCTCGAGGTGACGATCCCCCGCACGCCCTGCGGCACCTTCGCCCGACGGATGCGGATCGACCGGTGGGTGAAGCGGTTCGCCGAGGAGAACCGCCCCGGCGCCTACTTCCGGGTGGTGAAGTCCGGGCCGGTCTCGGCCGGGGACACGATCGTCGTCGAGCAGCGCCCGGAGCACGGCGTCACGATCGGGCAGATGGCCGCCGGGCTCACGCCGGAGCAGGCCACGGCCGTCCTGGCGTCCGGGGACCACCTGCCGCCGAAGGTCGTCCGCGAGGCCACACTCGCGCTGCAGCGCACGACCGCCTGAGCGGACATCGCCGCGTCGGGCGGCGTCGGGTTCGGCGGCGTCGGGTCCGGCGGCGTCGGGCGTCAGATCCCGGGAGCCCGACCGCGCGTGGGGTCCAGCGGCCGCTTTGCCCGCGGCAACCCGGCGACGACGAGGTCCCACGCGTTGGCGACGAGGTCCTCCACCAGGGTCTCGTCGATGCCGGCACCGGGCGACAGCGTGATCCAGTGGCGTTTGTCCATGTGCCAGCCGGGGGTGACCTCGTCGAGGTCACGGACCAGCGCAGCACCGTGTGGCGGCGCGCACTTGAGGTTCACGATCGGGACCCCGCGGAGTTCGGTCGTCATCACGAACATCTTCCCGACGACCTTCACGACGACGGCGCCCTCACCGAACGGCTGGGTCTCCTCCGCGGCCGGCAGTGCCAGGGCGGTCCGCAGCGCGACCTCGTGCAGCGTCGCCCCGTCCATGCCCCCAGCATGCCGGACGCCGCCGACGCAGGACCGGTCGACCCGGCTGACCCGGGCGGCTCGGCCGGTCCCCGGTCCAGCGTTCCGGGACGCCCTCGTGCCCGGACCGCGGCCACGCTCCGGCCCCGGCTCGCCCCCGGCTCAGAGCTCCGGGACGCCCTCGTGCCCGGACCGCGGCCGGGCCGTCCCGGCGATGCCCGTCACGACCGACCCGGCCGGCGCGTCCTTCGTGACGACGGTGCCCGCACCGATGACCGAGTCGTCCCCGATCGTGATGCCGCCGATCAGCGCGGACCCGGCGCCGAGCACGACCCGGTCGCCCACCGTGGGGTGCCGCTTGGAACCCGGCCCCGGGCCTCCACCGCGACCCCCCAGGGTCACCCCGTGGAACATGAGCACGTCGTCGCCGATGACCGCGGTCTCCCCGATCACGACGCCCATGCCGTGGTCGATGAAGAACCGGCGGCCGATGCGGGCGCCGGGGTGGATCTCGATCCCGGTGAGCGTCCGCGCGACCTGCGCGAGCACCCGGGCGGCCGTCCGCGAACCCGGCAGCCCGCGCGCGTTCCAGAGCCGGTGGCCGACGCGGTACGCCCAGATCGCGTGCAGCCCCGAGTACACGACCGCGTTCTCCAGGTCCCCCCGGGCGGCGGGGTCACCGCGGCGCGCTGCTGCGAGGTCCTCCCGGACCGTGCGCCGCACGCCGCGGACGGG
>JASCOJ010000081.1 GCA_029959645.1 Microbacteriaceae bacterium PS02332
GCGCGGTACCAGCTGGTACCGCGCCTCCCGTCCGTCGTGCCGGTGCGTCACATGGCGAAGCCGAGCGCCCGCATCATCTCGCGGCCGTCGTCGGTGATCCGGTCCGGACCCCACGGCGGCATCCAGACCCAGTTGATCCGGAACGCGTCGACGATGCCGTCGAGGGCGTTCGCCGTGTCGTTCTCGATGACGTCGGTCAGCGGGCAACCCGCGCTCGTCAGCGTCATGCTGATGATGAGCGCACTCGCCTCGTCGTCCCACGCCAGGTCGTAGATGAGCCCGAGGTCGACGATGTTCACGCCGAGTTCCGGGTCCTGGACCTCCTTGAGGCCCTCGACGACCTCGTCGAACTTCTCGGGTGCGAGCGTCGTGATCACGGTCACTCCGCCGTCGCTGCGGCCGCGGCCTGCACGTAGCGGTCGTAGCCCTCGTTCTCGAGACGCTCGGCGAGCTCCGGGCCCCCCTGCTCGGCGACCTTGCCGGCGACGAACACGTGCACGAAGTCCGGCTTGATGTAGCGGAGGATGCGCGTGTAGTGCGTGATGAGCAGCACCCCGAGGCCGGTCGCGGCCTTCGCACGGTTGACGCCCTCGGAGACGATCTTCAACGCGTCGACGTCGAGGCCGGAGTCGGTCTCGTCGAGCACGGCGAACTTCGGCTTCAGGAGCTCGAGCTGCATGATCTCGTGGCGCTTCTTCTCGCCACCGGAGAAGCCCTCGTTGACGTTGCGCTCGGCGAACGCCGGGTCCATCTTGAGGTCGGCCATCGACGAGCGGAGGTCCTTGACCCACCCGCGGAGGGCCGGGGCCTCACCGTCGATCGCGGTCTTCGCGGTGCGCAGGAAGTTCGACACCGTCACGCCGGGGATCTCGACCGGGTACTGCATGGCGAGGAACATGCCCGCGCGGGCACGCTCGTCGACGCTCATGCTCAGGACGTCCTGGTCGTCGAGGGTGATCGAGCCGCCGGTCACGTGGTACCGCGGGTGCCCGGCGATCGTGTACGCAAGGGTCGACTTGCCGGAGCCGTTCGGCCCCATGATCGCGTGGATCTCGCCCTCGTTGATCGTCAGGTCGACACCCTTGAGGATCTCCTTGGTGCCCTGGTCGGTGTCGATCGAGACCTGGAGGTCACGGATTGCCAGAGTGGACATTGCTTGGTTCCTTCGGTCGTGGCTGGGGTGCGGCGTCAGCCGCGCGAGTGGAGGGGCCCGGTCAGTCGACGGGGACCGGGTCGGAGACGTCGACGTACACGTCGCCGTCGCGGACCTCGACCCGGAAGACCGGGACCGGCTCGTACGCCGGGAAGTTCTTCGGCTTGCCGGTCGTCAGGGAGAACTGCGAGCCGTGCGCCCAGCACTCCAGCGAGTCGCCCTCGACGAAGCCCTCGGCCAGGGATATCTCACCGTGGGTGCAGGTGTCGCCGATCGCGTGGATCGTGCCGGCGGAGTCCTTGACGATCGCCACGGCGGTGCCGTCGACGACCACGCGCATCGGCGTCTCCAGCGCGATCTCGGACTCCGCGCAGACCTTCTCCGCCATCAGGCGTCCGCCCCGCTGTCGACGACGACGTCCGTCATCGGTGCAGCCAGGACCGTGCGGCCCTCGGTGAGCTCCTGCTCGACCGCGGCCACGAGACGCTCCTCGAGCTCCGGGGCACCGATCTTCTGGATGACCTCGACGAGGAAGCCCAGCACGACGAGTCGACGCGACTCCTCCTCCGGGATGCCTCGGGCCTGCAGGTAGAAGAGCTGCTCGTCGTCGAACCGGCCGGTGGCGCTGGCGTGACCGGCACCCTCGATGTCGCCGGTCTCGATCTCGAGGTTCGGGATGCTGTCGGCGCGGGTGCCGTCGGTCAGGACCAGGTTGCGGTTCTGCTCGTAGGAGTCGGTGCCCGGCGCGCTCCGCCCGATGAGGACGTCGCCGATCCAGACGGTGTGCGCGCCCTGGCCCTGCAGCGCGCCCTTGTAGTTGACGCGGCTGCGGGTGTTCGGGGCGTCGTGGTCGACGTAGACCTGCTGCTCGATGTACTGCCCGGCGTCGGCGAAGTACACGCCGTACATCTCGGCGTCGGCACCCTGTGCACCGAGGTGCGTCGACGGGTTCACCCGCACGACGTCGCCGCCGAGCGAGACCACGACGTGCTTGAGGAAGGCGTCGCGCCCGACCTCGGCGAAGTGCGTCGAGACGTGCACGGCGTCGTCGTCCCAGTCCTGCACGGTCACGACGGTCATGCGGGCGCCGTCGCGGACGACGATCTCGATGTTCTCGCTGAGGAGCGCCGCTCCACGGTTGTCGATGACGACGATGCCCTCGGCGTGCTGCTCGGCCGTGATGACGGTGTGGGCCGCGCGCGGCTGCCGGCCGAAGTCCGAGCGGGTCACCGTGATGGACTCGTGCTGACCGGTCTCCCGGAGCGTGATCGCCAGGACGGCGTCACGCGCCGACCACGCCGCGGCAGCGGCACGGTCCTCGGGGAGGCCGGCCGTGCCGACCCGCGGGTCGTCGCTGCGACCCCACTCGACGTCCGCGCCTGCGGTCTGGGTCGCCAGGTAGGGGTACGGCGACGCGTCGAGCACGCCGTCGAGCAGCGGAGCCAGCTTCGCCAGCGGCGCGAACTTCCAGTTCACCTCGCGGCCGGTGACGGTCGGGAAGGCCGTGACGTCACCGGAGCGGAAGCGCTCGGAGCGCGTCTGCACCGGGACCTTCGAGCCCCAGCCGCCGTCCGAGTGCGCTCGCGCGCCGTGCTGGTCGGTGCCGCCGGTCGCGAGCGAGCTCGACGGCTCCGCGGGCTGGTCGATGCGTGGGGTGGGCGTGGAGCTGGACATCTAGCCGACGGATCCTTCCATGCTCATCTCGATGAGCTTGTTGAGTTCGAGCGCGTACTCCATCGGGAGCTCCCGGGCGATGGGCTCGATGAACCCGCGGACGATCATGGCCATGGCCTCGTCCTCCGGCATGCCACGCGACATGAGGTAGAACAGCTGCTCCTCGCTCACGCGGGAGACGGTGGCCTCGTGCCCGAGCTGGACGTCGTCGACGCGGATGTCGATCGCCGGGTAGGTGTCCGACCGGCTGATCGTGTCCACGAGGAGTGCGTCGCAGCGCACGGTGTTCGCGGAGTGGTGCGCGGCCGGGTCGACGCGGACCTCGCCGCGGTAGCCGGCACGACCGCCGCCACGGGCGATGGACTTCGAGACGATCGACGACGTCGTGTACGGCGCCATGTGGACCATCTTCGCGCCGGCGTCCTGGTGCTGGCCGGGGCCCGCGAAGGCGACCGACAGGGTCTCGCCCTTGGCGTGGGCACCGGCGAGGTAGATCGACGGGTACTTCATCGTGACCTTGGACCCGATGTTGCCGTCGATCCACTCCATCGTCGCGCCCTCGTGCGCGATCGCACGCTTGGTGACGAGGTTGTAGACGTTGTTCGACCAGTTCTGGATCGTCGTGTAGCGCACGCGGGCGTTCTTCTTCACGATGATCTCGACGACGGCCGAGTGCAGCGAGTCCGACTTGTAGATCGGCGCCGTGCAGCCCTCGATGTAGTGGATGTACGAGTCCTCGTCCGCGATGATCAGCGTCCGCTCGAACTGGCCCATGTTCTCGGTGTTGATCCGGAAGTAGGCCTGGAGCGGGATCTCGACGTGCACGCCCTTCGGCACGTAGACGAACGAGCCGCCCGACCACACCGCCGTGTTCAGCGCGGCGAACTTGTTGTCGCCGGACGGGATCACGGTGCCGAAGTACTCCTGGAACAGCTCCGGGTGCTCGCGCAGCGCCGTGTCGGTGTCCATGAAGATGACACCCTGCTGCTCCAGGTCCTCGCGGATCTGGTGGTAGACGACC
Organism: Microbacteriaceae bacterium PS02332; assembly: GCA_029959645.1. Lineage (GTDB taxonomy): Bacteria > Actinomycetota > Actinomycetes > Actinomycetales > Microbacteriaceae > Curtobacterium. The sequence goes on from JASCOJ010000081.1 coordinate 3,849, forward strand.
TCGGACTCGTACTGCGCGGCGACGCCGGCGACGAGGCGCTGGCGCTCGGCCTCGGGGATGCCCAGGCGCTCGTACGTCTTGCGGATGTCCTCGGGGAGGTCCTCCCACGACTCGGCCTGGTTCTCCGTCGACTTCACGAAGTACTTGATGTTGTCGAAGTCGATGTCCGACAGGTCCGCGCCCCAGGAGGGCATGGGCTTGCGCTCGAAGAGCGACAGCGCCTTCAGGCGGTTCGCCCGCATCCAGGCGGGTTCGCCCTTGCGGTCGGAGATGTCGGTGACGACCTCCTCCGAGATGCCACGGCGCGCGGAGGCACCTGCGGCATCGGAGTCGGCCCAGCCGAATTCGTACTGGCCGAGCCCTTCGAGTTCGGGACGGTCGATGAGCACGTCGGACATGGTCTCCTCGTTTCCTTCTACGGCAGCGTTCCCGGTACAACCCGGTGGCGCCGGTCGCCATTCCTCTGGCACACAGTCGACCGCACACCGCCGACATGACGGACGCGGTGTTGCTGCCTCGCAACGACCATGGTTCCACGCGGTCCCGGGATCGAGTGGCGAACACGGCTCATTCGGAGCCGGCGCCTGCCTAGACTTGACTGCTGCCGAACCCTGGAACTCTACAGGGCAACGGCGCCGGACAACAGGAAGGCACCAACCTCGTGACTCGCGTCGGTTCCCCGGACGGCACTCTCGGCACGACGACACGGTGGTGGTCGCTCCCCCGCACCGTCGACAAGCGGGTCGTCGTGCTGGCCTGGGCGTCCTTCGTCGTGGAGGTCGTCCTCATCGGCACGGGTGGTCTCGTCCGGCTCACGGCATCGGGCCTCGGTTGCCCGACCTGGCCGCGCTGCACGTCCGACTCCCTCGTCTCCACCCCGGAGATGGGCGTGCACGGCGTCATCGAGTTCGGGAACCGGCTGCTCACCTTCGTCCTCGTCGTGGTGGCGATCGCGATGTTCCTCGCCGTCGTCCGGATGCGCCGCACGCGCCCCGGGCTCTTCTGGCTCGCGTTCGCGCAGGGCGCGGCGATCCCCGTCCAGGCCGTCATCGGCGGTCTGAGCGTCCTGACGAACCTCAACCCCTACGTGGTCGGGCTGCACTTCGTCGTGTCGATGGCACTCACCGCCGTCACGGCCACCCTGGTGTACCGGTCGCTGAACGGCCCGACCACCGGGCACCGCCGCGTCCCCGGCTGGTACGTGGGCGTCGTCCGCGGCACCGTCGCCGCCACGGTCGTCACGGTCCTCCTCGGCATCCTCACCACCGGCAGCGGCCCGCACGCCGGGGCCTCCACCGCCGTCGACGGCGGTCGGCTGCACCGGACCGGTCTCGACCCGGCGATCCTCCAGCACGTGCACGCCGTGCCCGCGTACGTCCTCTTCACGCTCACCCTCGTGCTCGTCGTCACCGCCGTCCGGCTCCGGGTGTCCAGCCGGTGGCCGCTCGCGCTGCTCGTGGTCGAGTTCCTCCAGATCGCAGTGGGCCTGACCCAGGCGCGCATGCACCTGCCCGTCGGACTCGTCGGCACGCACATGGTGCTCGCCGGCCTGCTCGTCGCGGCGATGACCTGCGTGGCGCTCTCCACCCGGACGAGCGCGGGGCGCGACGCCGTGCGCGTCGCCCCGCCGCGCGCTCGCGAGTCCGTCAGCGCCTGACCCGCCCGGCGCGCCTGACCCGCCCGGCGCGCCTGCGCCGCACGGCGTCCGGAGACCTGCCCTCGCGGCTGCTCTCCGGCCCGGCACCGACAGCGGGGTTCCGGTCCAGCTGCGGACCGTCGCACGATCCGCGGTGTGTCGACACCGACGCTCGCCGCTGGGCCAGCGACAGCGGCAGCGGCCTGCGCCAGCGGCAGCGCGGCCTGCGCCAGCGGCAGCGGCCTGCGCGAGCGGCCTGCGCCAGCGGCAGCGGCAGCGCCAGCGGCAGCGGCAGCGGCAGCGCCAGCGCCAGCGGCAGCGCCAGCGGCAGCGGCAGCGGCCTGCGGCAGCGGCAGCGGCGGCACGATCGACACACGCGGGCCGGACGGAGCGTCCCCACCCGGGCCCGGACGCCTCGGAGGTCCGTCACGCGCGCTTCGGCGAGGGTCCGGCATCGGTGCAGCACCGTGACGTCACTGCCGTCCTCGGCCGCCGCCTCCCGGTCGGTACGCGGCAGGACTCGACGGCGCCGCGTCGCGACACCGGAGTCCGCCGCGCGCCTCGCCTCCCGGCCGAGCCGCAGCCGCCCCCGGGAGCGGACGGAGCGTCCCGTCGGAGCAGCGACGTCGCCGTCCGCCGACGCCACGGCTGCGCCCTCCGACGCACGGCCGGGACCGCGTCACCGCCCGGTCCAGCGGCGTCTCGTCGGGTGACCCGCCGCGGGGGACGCCGGGGGGCCCGGCCCCTCCGAGGAGGACCGGGCCCGCAGGGCTCCGCCGGGCCGCAGCCCGACGGTGTCAGAACGTGAAGACCTGCGGCAGCAGCGGGTCGATGCCGACCGCCAGGAAGAGCAGCGTCAGGTAGGTGATCGAGCTGTGGAAGACGCGCATCGGCTGGACGTGCTCGACGTGCTGGATCGCCCGCCCGTAGAGCAGGTGCGACTCGACGACGAACCAGATGCCCGACGCCAGGGCGACGACCGTGTAGAGCGGGCCCATGTGCGCGACCGGGATGAGCAGGAGCGAGCAGACGAGCGTCGCCCAGGCGTAGAGCACGACCTGGAGGCCGACGACGGTCCGACCACGGACGACGGCGAGCATCGGCACGGCCGCGGCGTCGTAGTCGTCGCGGTACTTCATCGAGAGCGGCCAGTAGTGCGGCGGCGTCCAGAGGAAGATCACCATGAACAGGATGACCGGCGCCCAGGAGAGCGACCCGGTGACGGCCGCCCAACCGATGAGCACGGGCATACACCCGGCAGAACCGCCCCACACGATGTTCTGCGGCGTCCGACGCTTGAGCCAGAGCGTGTACACGAACACGTAGATGAAGATCGCGGCGACGCTGAGTGCGGCGGCGAGCAGGTTCACGAGCAGGGCGAGCACCACGGTCGACGCCACGCCGAGCACCCACGAGAAGACGAGCGCCTGCCGGTCGGTGAGTTCGCCGGTCACGAGGGGCCGCTGGCTCGTGCGCTTCATCAGCCGGTCGATGTCGCGGTCGATGTAGCAGTTGAACGCGGAGGCCGAGCCGGCGGACATCGCGCCGCCGAGCAACGTCCAGAAGACGAGCCACAGGTCGGGCACACCGCGCTGCGCGAGGAACATCGTCGGGGCGGTCGTGACGAGCAGGAGCTCCATCACGCGCGGCTTCGTGAGCGAGACGTACGCACGGACCTTGCGGGACAGCTTCGACCGACGAGCGGTGTCTGGCCTGGTCACGGTGGCAGTCGGCACGGGTACCTCAGTCTGGATCGCAGCAACTCGCACGCTCGGGAGGACGTCTCCGTCGGCGTCTGGGCATGCGTGTCCGCGGGGGCGCCGCGGGTCGGTTCCACTTTACGCGATGCACGGGCCGACGAGGTTGTCCACACCGCCCGGCGCAGCTGAACCCCTTCTGAGTGCTGACTCACTATGCTGGAGAGGCCCTCCCGCAGCGTGCCCCGAAGACGCCGGTACGCGTTCGAGCCGGTCGGACGCCGTCGACTCGGCGACTGACGGGGCCCCGGGTGGGAACCATGTCCGTGCGATGGCACGAGCCCTCGCACACGTCGCATCAACGAAGGGTCAACATCCAAGTGGCTGAATTCACCTGGGACGCCATCGACAAGAAGGCCGTCGACACGGCCCGCGTGCTCGCTGCCGACGCGGTCGAGACCGCCGGCAACGGTCATCCCGGCACCGCGATGAGCCTCGCCCCGCTCGCGCACCTCCTGTTCCAGAAGGTGATGCACCGCGACCCGAGCGACTCCACCTGGATCGGCCGCGACCGCTTCATCCTCTCCGCGGGGCACGCGTCCATCCTCCAGTACGTCCAGTTCTACCTCGGCGGCTACGGCCTCGAGATCGAGGACCTCCAGCACCTCCGCAAGTGGGGCTCGAAGACCCCGGGTCACCCGGAGTACGGCCACACCGACGGTGTCGAGATCACCACCGGCCCGCTCGGTCAGGGCCTCGCCTCCTCGGTCGGCTTCGCCTACGCACAGCGCTTCGAGCGCGGCCTGTTCGACCCGGAGACCCCTGCCGGCCAGTCGCCCTTCGACCACTTCACCTACGTGATCGCCGGCGACGGCGACATGCAGGAGGGCGTGACGAACGAGGCGGGCTCCCTCGCCGGTCGTCAGCAGCTCGGCAACCTGATCGCGTTCTACGACTCGAACCAGATCTCGATCGAGGACAACACCGACATCGCCTTCTCGGAGAGCGTCCCCGAGCGCTACGAGGCACTCGGCTGGCACGTCCAGATCGTCGACTGGAAGAAGACCGGCGAGTACACCGAGGACGTCCCGGCGCTGTACGCCGCCGTCGAGGCCGCCAAGCAGGTCACCGACAAGCCGTCGCTCATCGTCCTGAAGACGATCATCGGTTGGCCGTCGCCGACCAAGCAGAACTCGGGCAAGATCCACGGCTCGGCGCTCGGCGCCGACGAGGTCAAGGGCCTCAAGGAGGTCCTCGGCTTCGACCCGGAGAAGACCTTCGAGGTCGCCCCCGAGGTGCTCGAGTACACCCGCAGCGCCGTCGCCAAGGGCCAGGCGCAGCACGCCGAGTGGCAGAAGGGCTTCGACGCCTGGGCCGCCGCGAACGCCGACAAGAAGGCGCTCTTCGACCGCATGCAGGCCAAGGAGCTCCCCGAGGGCCTCGAGGCCGCGCTCCCGGTGTTCGGCACCGAGAAGGACGTCTCGACCCGCGCCGCCTCCGGCAAGGTCATCAACGCCATCGCGCCGCTCATGCCCGAGTTCTGGGGCGGCTCGGCCGACCTCGCCGAGTCGAACCTGACCACGATCGAGGGCGCCAAGTCCTTCGGTCCGGCCGAGGCCTCGACGTCCACGTGGACCACCGACCCGTACGGCCGCGTGCTGCACTTCGGCATCCGCGAGCACGCCATGGGCTCGATCCTCAACGGCATCGTCCTGCACGGGAACACCCGCCCCTTCGGCGGCACCTTCCTCATCTTCAGCGACTACATGCGTCCGGCGGTCCGTCTCGCCGCGCTCATGAAGGCGCCGGCGACCTACGTCTGGACGCACGACTCCATCGCCCTCGGCGAGGACGGCCCGACGCACCAGCCGGTCGAGCAGCTCACCGCCCTCCGTGCGATCCCGGGTCTCGACGTCGTCCGTCCGGCCGACGCCAACGAGGTTGCGCACGCCTGGCTGACGATCCTCAAGCACACGGACCGCCCGGCCGGTCTGGCGCTCAGCCGCCAGAACCTCCCGGTGTTCGAGCGCGGCGAGGGCGACGCCTCCGGCGAGACGCTCGCCTCCGCCGCGAACGTCGCGAAGGGCGCGTACGTGCTCGCCGAGGCGCCGAACGGCACCCCGGACGTCATCCTCATCGGCTCCGGCTCCGAGGTGCAGATCGCGATCGACGCTCGCGAGCAGCTCAAGGGCGAGGGCATCAACGCCCGCGTCGTGTCGGCTCCCTCGCTCGAGTGGTTCTTCGAGCAGGACGAGGCGTACCGCGAGTCGGTGCTCCCCGCCGGCGTCAAGGCCCGCGTCTCGGTCGAGGCCGGCATCGGCATGAGCTGGCGTGACATCGTCGGCGACGCCGGGCGCAGCGTCTCGATCGAGCACTTCGGTGCCTCGGCCGACTACCAGAAGCTGTACGACGAGTTCGGCTTCACCACCGAGCACGTCATCGCCGCCGCGAAGGAAACCATCGCAGCAGCATCCTGAGTCGGAAGGGGCGGGGGCCGGCGAAACCCACCCCCCCCCCACCGCGGGGGGCCGGGGCGGGGCCCGCCCCCGGCCCCGGCCCCTCCTGACGGGAGGCCCGCCGCGGCTTCCGCCCCGGGCCTCCCGTCCTCAGGTGCTCACCCCCAAGACCCCGTCCTACTGCTCGGCCCGGCCCGCCCGGTCGGCACGAGCGGACGTCGACGAAAGAAGAAGAACATGACCGACCCCACCCCCACCGAAGCCCTCTCCGCCGTCGGCGTGAGCATCTGGCTCGACGACCTCTCGCGCGAGCTGCTCGAGACCGGCCGTCTCGAGAACCTCATCGCCGACCGCAACGTCGTCGGTGTCACCACCAACCCGACGATCTTCGCGTCGGCCCTCGCCAAGGGCGAGCGCTACGACGACCAGGTCAAGGAGCTGGCTGCCGCCGACACCGACGTGACCAACGCGATCTTCGAGATCACCACGCGCGACGTCGCGGACGCATGCGACATCTTCACGCCGCTCTACGCCTCGACCAAGGGCTTCGACGGCCGCGTCTCCATCGAGGTCGAGCCGGGTCTCGCGCACGACACCGCCAAGACCATCGAGCAGGCGAAGTTCCTGTTCGACAAGGTCGGCAAGGAGAACGTCCTCATCAAGATCCCGGCGACGGTCGACGGCCTCGAGGCCATCACCGAGGTCATCGGTGCCGGCATCTCGGTCAACGTCACCCTGATCTTCTCGCTCGAGCGCTACCGCGCCGTCATCGACGCCTACCTCGGTGGGCTCGAGAAGGCCAAGGCCGCTGGCCACGACCTCTCGAAGATCCACTCGGTCGCGTCGTTCTTCGTGTCCCGTGTCGACTCCGAGATCGACAAGCGCCTCGACGCCGTCGGTACCGACGAGGCGAAGGCCCTCAAGTCGAAGGCCGGCATCGCCAACGCGCAGCTCGCGTACCAGGTCTGGACCCAGGCGTTCGCCACCGAACGCGCCCTGGGCCTGCTCGAGTCCGGTGCGAACACGCAGCGTCCGCTCTGGGCCTCGACCGGCGTCAAGGACCCGTCGCTGCCCGACACGCTCTACGTGACCGAGCTCGCCGCCCCGAACACGGTCAACACGATGCCGGGCAAGACGCTCGAGGCAACGTTCGACCACGGCGAGATCCACGGCGACGCAATCGCCGGCACGTTCGACGACGCGGACCAGGTCATGGACCAGCTCGCGGCCGTCGGCATCGACTACGACGACGTCGTCGCGCTCCTCGAGAAGGAGGCCGTCGAGAAGTTCAACGTGTCATGGGGCGAGCTCGTCGACACGGTGAAGACCGCACTCGAGAACGCCAAGTAGGAGTGACCGTCTCCATCGCCGCCAACGGCGACGCGGCGCGGGCCATCGAATCGGTGGTCCCGCGCCTCGTCGCCGACCTGGTGGCGTCGGGCATCACGGCGCAGGACGGCGAGCTGTGGGGCCCTGCCGCCGAGGCCGAGGCGTCGAACCGCCTCGGCTGGGTGGAGGCCGTCACGGTCTCCCGTCCGCTCGTGGACGAGATCCTCGCCCTGCGTGCGCAACTCCACGAGCGCGGCGTCGACCGGGTGGTCCTCGCCGGCATGGGCGGCTCGTCGCTCGCGCCCGAGGTGATCACCCGCACGGCGGGCGTCCCGCTCGTCGTGCTCGACTCGACCAGTCCCGCGCAGGTCCGGGCGGCGCTGTCGGAGGACCTCGAGCGCACCGTCCTCGTGGTGTCCTCCAAGTCCGGCTCGACGGTCGAGACCGACTCGCACCGTCGTGCGTTCGAGCAGGCGTTCACGGACGCCGGCATCGACCCGGCGGAGCGCATCGTCGTCGTCACCGACCCGGGCTCTCCGCTCGACGCCGCGGCGACCCAGGCCGGGTACCGGGTCTTCCGGGCCGACCCGACCGTCGGTGGTCGCTACTCGGCGCTGACCGCGTTCGGCCTCGTGCCGTCCGGGCTCGCCGGTGCCGACATCGCCGAGCTGCTCGACGAGGCCGACGCGATCTCGGTCCTGCTGGCCGTGGACACCGACGAGAACCCGGGCCTCGCGCTCGGCGCCGTCCTCGGTGGCACGAGCCCGCTCCGGAACACGATCGCGATCGTCGCCGACGGCACCCACATCGTCGGCTTCGGCGACTGGATCGAACAGCTCCTCGCCGAGTCGACCGGCAAGGACGGCACCGGGCTCCTGCCCGTCGTCCTGGACGTCGACTCCCCCGAGGTCACCGCCGGACTCCCCGACGTCCAGGTCGTCCGCCTCGTCGGGTCGCGGGACGCCGAGCGGCACGTCGCCGACGGCGAGGTCGAGGTCACCGGGACACTCGGTGGCCAGATCCTCGTCTGGGAGTACGCGGTGGCCGTCGCCGGTCGCCTGCTCGGCATCAACCCGTTCGACCAGCCCGACGTCGAGGCCGCGAAGGCCGCCACGCGCGCACTGCTCGACGGCCACACCGACGGCTCCGGCGTCGTCCCCGCCTTCGAGGAGGACGGCGTCGCCGTCACCACGACCGGCGGACTCGATGCCGGGACGACCGTCGCCCAGGCCGTGTCGGGCCTCCTGGCCGGCCTCGGCGACGACGGCTACGTGTCCGTCCAGGCCTACGTCGACCGGACGACGAACCCGGACCTCGTCGCCCTCCGCGACCTGCTCGCGGCGCGCACGCGCCGGCCGGTCACCTTCGGGTGGGGACCTCGGTTCCTGCACTCGACCGGCCAGTACCACAAGGGCGGACCCGCCACCGGCGTCTTCCTGCAGATCGTCACCGACGAGCAGGACGACCTCGCCATCCCGGGCCGCCCCTTCACCTTCGGCCAGCTCATCCGAGCCCAGGCAGCCGGCGACGCGAGCGTGCTCGCGGCGCACGGACGCCCGGTCCTGACCCTGTCGGCGCGGGACGCATCCGCGGCGCTCAGGGCCATCACGGCCGCACTTCCCGCCTAGCACAGAGGAGTTCACCGACACATGTCACCTGTGGCGATCACTCCGGAGCACAACCCGCTCCGGCTGCCCACGGACCGTCGACTGAACCGGATCGCAGGGCCCAGCACCCTCATCATCTTCGGCGTCACGGGGGACCTCTCCCGCAAGAAGCTGATGCCGGCGGTCTACGACCTCGCGAACCGGGGGCTGCTGCCCCCGGGGTTCGCGTTGGTCGGGTTCGCTCGACGTGACTGGGAGGACCAGGACTTCTCCCAGCTCGTGCACGACGCGGTCAAGGAGCACTCCCGCACCCCGTTCGACGAGGACGTCTGGCGTCAGCTCGAACAGGGCATCCGCTTCGTCCAGGGGTCGTTCGACGACCCCGAGGCGTTCACGCTCCTCAAGGAGACCGTGGACACCCTGGACGACGAGCGGGGGACGCTCGGCAACCACGCGTTCTACCTGTCCATCCCGCCGAAGATGTTCCCGGTCGTCACCGAGCAGCTCAAGGTGTCCGGCCTGACCGAGAAGCGCGAGGGCTCCTGGAGCCGGGTCGTGGTCGAGAAGCCGTTCGGTTCGGACCTCCAGACCGCACGCGAGTTGAACGCGATCGTCGAGAGCGTCTTCGCGCCCGACGACGTGTTCCGCATCGACCACTACCTCGGCAAGGAGACCGTCCAGAACCTCCTGACGCTCCGGTTCGCGAACCAGATGTACGAACCCATCTGGAACTCGAACTACGTCGACCACGTGCAGATCACGATGGCCGAGGACATCGGCGTGGCCGGACGAGCCGCGTACTACGACGGCATCGGCGCAGCGCGGGACGTCATCCAGAACCACCTGCTGCAGCTCCTCGCCCTCACGGCGATGGAGGAGCCCGTCTCGTTCAAGGCCGGTCACCTCCGCGCCGAGAAGGAGAAGGTGCTCTCCGCCGTCCGGCTGCCCGCGGACCTGTCGACGGCGACCAGCCGTGGGCAGTACGCCGGCGGCTGGCAGGGCGGCGAGAAGGTGCTCGGGTTCCTCGAGGAAGCGGGCATGAACCCCGAGTCCACGACCGAGACCTTCGCGGCCATCAAGCTCGACATCGCCACGCGGCGCTGGCAGGGTGTGCCGTTCTACCTGCGCGCCGGCAAGCGCCTCGGTCGACGCGTCACCGAGATCGCGATCGTGTTCAAGCGCGTGCCCGAGGACGTCTTCGGCATCGAGCAGTCCCCGCTGGGGCAGAACGCGCTCGTCATCCGTGTCCAGCCGGACGAGGGCGTCACGCTCCGCTTCGGGTCGAAGGTCCCCGGCGTCGGCACCCAGGTGCGCGACGTGACGATGGACTTCGGCTACGGCCACGCGTTCACCGAGGCCTCCCCCGAGGCCTACGAACGACTCATCCTCGACGTGCTGCTCGGCGATCCGCCGCTGTTCCCGCGGCACCAGGAGGTCGAGCTGTCCTGGAAGATCCTCGACCCGATCGAGGAGTTCTGGCGCTCGCAGGGTCAGCCCGAGCAGTACCGTCCCGGCACGTGGGGTCCGGCCTCGGCCGACGCCCTGCTCGCCCGCGACGGCCGGACCTGGAGGCGTCCATGAAGATCGACCTGCCGAACACCACGGTCTCGAAGATTCAGAAGACCCTGGTGCACATCCGCGAGGAGGGCGGCGCCGTCGCCCTCGGCCGTGTCCTGACGCTGGTCGTCGCGACCTCACTCGGTCGCGAGGAAGCAGCGATCGAGGCGGCGAACCAGGCGTCCCGTGAGCACCCGATGCGCGTCATCATCGTGTCGAAGAACGAGGGCGACGTCGCGTCGCCCGGCCGTCTCGACGCGCAGATCCGCGTGGGCAGCGACGCGGGCGCCAGCGAGGTCATCGTCCTCCGCGCCTACGGCGAGACCTCGTCGGACGAGGAGAGCCTGGTCACCGGCCTGCTCCTGTCCGACGCCCCGGTCGTCGCCTGGTGGCCGGAGACGGCACCGGAGCGCCCGGCGGAGTCCCCGCTCGGTCGCATCGCCCAGCGTCGGATCACCGACGCCGCCGCACAGAAGGACCCGAACGCGGCCATCACCGCGCTCGCGGACTCGTACGTGCCGGGCGACACCGACTTCGCGTGGACCCGCCTGACGCTGTGGCGCAACCAACTCGCCGCGGCGCTCGACCAGCCGCCGTACGAGCCCGTCACCGCGGTCGAGGTCGCAGGGGCGTCGGACAGCCCGTCGACGATCCTGCTCGCGGCCTGGCTGGGCCTGCAGCTCCAGGTCCCGGTCGACGTCGTCACCTCGCCGCGCGCGACGGGGTCGAGCGGCATCCACGGCGTGACGCTCGTCCGCGAGTCCGGCACCATCGAGCTCGAACGGTCGCTCGTCGACGTCGCGGAGCTCTCGATGCCCGGGCAACCGACGCACGAGCTGTCGCTGCCGCGGCGCAACCTGCGCGACTGCCTCGCCGAGGAACTCCGTAGACTCGACGCAGACGTCCTCTTCGGGGACGTCGTCAAGCACGGCGTGGCCCGGCTCCGCGAAGGCATCGCGGGCTGAACCACCCAGGCCCGGTCGTCCGCCCACCGCTCGGTGGTCCGGACGGCCGGGTCGACCGCGGTCACATCCGATGGCCGCACCACGAACACGGGAGTCACGTGACCAACGAACGGCGGGTGCTGGTGCACCCGGACAAGCAGGCCCTCGGCGCCTCCGTCGCCGCACGCTTCATCACGAAGATCATCGACGTGCTCGACGAGCAGGAGCGTGCCGACATCGCGATCAGCGGGGGCTCGGTCTCGACGCTCGTGCTCGCGGCCATCGGCCAGTCCCCCGCCCGCGAGAGCGTCGACTGGTCGAAGGTGCACGTCTGGTGGGTCGACGAGCGTTGGGTCCCGAACGGCGACGCCGACCGGAACATCACCGGGACGCAGACCGACTTCTTCGACCACGTCGGCATCCCGACGGCGAACATCCACCCGATGGCCGCGTCGGACGCCGGCATCACCATCGACGAGGCCGCCACGCAGTACGAGCACGAGCTGCAGGAGGCCGCCCGCGAGGGTGCCGTCGCGCCCGCGTTCGACATCACCTTGCTCGGCGTCGGCCCGGACGGCCACACCGCGTCGCTCTTCCCGGAGTTCCCCCAGCTGCGAATCACCGACCGCGCCGTGGTGCCCGTGGACGACTCCCCCAAGCCGCCGCCGCAGCGCCTCACGGTCACCTACCCGGTCATCAACGCGTCGAAGCGCGTGTGGGTGATCCTGTCGGGCGCCGAGAAGGCGTCGGTGCTCGGCCTCGCACTCGCGGGTGCCTCGGTGGACGACGTCCCGGTGGGCGGCGTGCAGGGCCGCAAGCGCACGGTCTTCTTCGTCGACCAGGACGCCGCACGCGACGTCCCGGAGAACCTCATCGCGTCGACGTACTGAGACGCGCACCACGAACGGACGGGAGGCCCGGTACCAGCTGGTACCGGGCC
>JASCOJ010000082.1 GCA_029959645.1 Microbacteriaceae bacterium PS02332
CCCCCCGGCCCCCCCGCCGGGGGCGGGCCCCCCCTGGGGGCGGGGGCCGGGGGGCCCCCCCCCCCGGGGGGGGGGGCCCTCCCGTCCGTCAGTCGACCAGGTGCCGGGTCAGGCGAGCTGCGACGACGTCAGCGGCACGACCACGCCGTGCGATTCGCGCAGCACGTCGAGCGTCCGCTGGACCTCGTCGGCGCGCTCCTCGGCGGTCCAGTCGAGCGACTCGGCCAGGACGTCGGCGAGCTCGTCGAGCAGGTCGATGGTGACGCCACCGACGAACGCGAGGTTCGTGCGGCGGAGGACCACGTCGACCAGGTGGACGGCCTGCTCGTGCTCGGCGAAGTACCGGACCTCGCCGCGGGTGAGCGTCGGGTCGGACTCGAGCGGCTCGACCGGGCCGGTGGTCAGCGCGTCGACGACCTCGGCGGCACGGGTGCCGTAGCGGTCGAGCAGGCGGTCGACGGTCTCGGTGGCGAGCCCGTCGCGGTGCGTCTTGATCCAGAGCGCACGCTGGCCGTCGGTGGTCGGGAAGCCCTTGCCGCCGCCGATCGGCATGCCGGTCGTGTCGACCTTGCGGGCGACGCCGAGCTTCGTGGTGACATCGGTCGACAGGTGCGCGGCAAGGGCGCGGAAGGTCGTCCACTTGCCGCCGACGAGCGACAGCACGGTCGTGTCCGGCAGGCCGGCGATCGCGGTGTCCACGATCCGGTAGTCACGGGAGACGAAGCCGGGGGCGGTGTCCTCGTGGCGGGGGAGCGGCCGGATGCCCGAGTAGCTGTAGACGATGTGGTCGCGGGTGACCTCGATCTGCGGGAAGACGTGCTTCACGAGCCCGAAGAAGTAGTCGATCTCCTCGTCGGTGGTCACGACGGGCTTCGACGGGTCGGCGTCGATGTCGGTCGTGCCGATGAGGACCCGGCCCTTGAGCGGGTAGATGAGGACGATGCGACCGTCGTTGTTCTCGAAGAACAGTTCGCGGCCCTTCGTCGCCTCGAGCAGCTCGGGGTTGTCGACGACGATGTGGGAGCCCTTGGTGCCGCCCATGTACTTCGTGTCGCCACCGAAGGCCCCGTTGGTGAGGTCGGTCCACGGGCCGGAGGCGTTCACGACGACGTCCGCGGTGAACACGAACTCCTCGCCGGTCTCACGGTCGCGGAGCAGGACGCCACCGTCGCGGGTGCCGACGGCCTCGACGTAGTTCGTCGCACGGGCGGTCGCGTCGGCACCGGTGCCGGTGCTCGCCGCGAGGCCGTCCTTGAGGACGTCGAGGGCCAGACGCTCCGGCTCGTGCACGCTGGCGTCGTAGTAGGTGCCGGTGTACTTGAGGTCCTTGTTGAGGGCCGGCATGTCCTCGAGCGCGGCCTTCTTCGTGCGGAAGACGTGCTTCGGGACCGAGCCGCCGTCGCGGGAGAAGGAGTCGTAGATCGTCATGCCGATCTTGATGAGCATCGCGCCGCGCTCCTTCGTGGAGCGCTGCTTGTGCGTCAGCATGCGGAGCGGGGCGTTCATGATGCCGGAGAACGTCGAGAAGATCGGCATCGTCGTCTGCAGCGGCTTCACGTAGTGCGGGGCGATGCGGATGAGGCCGTTGCGCTCCTGCACGCTCTCGCGGACGAGGCGGAACTCGCCGTTCTCGAGGTAGCGGATGCCGCCGTGGATCATGTGGCTCGACGCCGCGGACGCGCCGGACCCGTAGTCGCTGCGCTCGACGATCGCGACGTCGACCCCCTGCAGGGCGAGGTCGCGGAAGGTGGCGATGCCGTTGATGCCACCACCGACGATGAGGACCTGTGCGTTCGGGCGTCCGGTGAGGGCGGTGACCGTGTTCCTGGGCTGCGTCTTCTTCGACATGGTCGTTCGCGTCGCTTTCTGGGGGTCGATTGCGTTGGTACTCCACCGATCGTGCGCCTGTCCGCACGGCCGGGCAACTTCCGTGCACGGACGTGCAGCACCGATGTCGGCACCGTCCGCCAGGCCGCGATCCGGCGGTCAGGAGGCCCGGCCGGGGTTGCAGAGGCCCTGCACGTCCGTGCATGCTCGGTTCCCATGAGCGACGCCGCGCAACCCGTGCGCACCCAGCAGGCCCTGCGGGCCGCGCACCTGTACTACCTGCAGGACCTCACGATGGACGCCATCGCGGACGAGCTCGGCACGTCCCGCTCCTCGGTCTCACGCCTGCTCAAGTACGCGCGGGACACCGGACTCGTCGACATCCAGATCCGGTCGCCCCTCGACCAGGCGGCGGCGCTGAGCCGGAGCATCCGTGCGCGGTTCGGCGTGCACGCGCACGTCGTGCCGGTCCCCGACCACACCAGCGACGTCGACCGGCTCGAGCGGGTGGCGCTGTCCGCCGCCCGGATCCTGACGCAGTACATCGAGTCGAACATGGTGATCGGCATCTCGTGGGGCTCGACGGTCAGCGCGGTCAGCCGGTACCTGGTGCCCAAGACCACCCACGGCTCGACCGTCGTCCAGGTCAACGGCGCCGCGAACACCCGGACCACCGGCATCGTCTACGCGTCCGAGATCCTCCGGCGGTTCGGTGAGGCGTACGGCGCACTCGTGCAGCAGTTCCCCGTGCCGGCGTTCTTCGACGACCCGGCCACGAAGGCCGCGCTGTTCCGGGAGCGGTCCATCCGGCGCGTGCTCGACCTGCACGAGCGGATGGACCTCGTGGTGTTCGGGGTCGGGTCGCCGCAGGCCCAGGTGCCGTCGCACGTCTACTCGGGCGGGTACCTCGACCCGGGCGACCAGGAGGAGCTCGAGCGCGCCGGGGTGGTGGGCGACGTCTCGACCGTGTTCTACCGCGCCGACGGGTCGTGGAAGGACATCGGGGTGAACGCCCGGGCCGGCGCCCCGGACCTCGACACCGTGAAGCGGGCTCCGCGGCGGATCTGCGTCGTCGCGGGGCGCGGCAAGGCGGCGTCGCTCCGCGGGGCCCTCGCCGCCGGGCTCATCACGGACCTCATCCTCGACGAGAGCGTCGGCCAGGCGATCCTGCAACCCTGACGGGGGTACTGCCCGACCCTCCCGTGGTGTCAGGTCGTCTCCTACACTGCTCGGATGGAGAATCCGCAGCGCGACGGCCGGTCCTCCCGACGCGTCGCCGGGAGCGACCTCGACGAAGCGATGGCCTTCTTCTCGGCCGACTACGACCTCCCCGCGCCGCAGATCCGTCGGACGCACGCCGACACGGTCTGGGACTTCGCCGGGGTCTCCGACGAGCGCATGTCCCTGCGGACCTCGCGCTTCCGCGTCGACCTGCGCAGCCAGAGCCGCTCGGACGACGTGATCGTCGCGTGGCTCCGTGCAGGGAGCAGCACCATCAGCATCGGCGGCCGCTCGGTCGACCTCGTCCCGGGCGTGCCCGTGGTGCTGCCGCGGGAGACCTACGACCTGCACCACCGCGACATCGGCCTGAACCTGGTGCACCTCGACCGGTCCTTCGTGGAGTCCCTCGCGGGTGAGGACGGTCTCACCCTCGCGGAGCTCGAGCGTCCGGACGCCGACGGCGCGCAGGTCTGGCAGGACACCGTCCGCCGCAACGCCTCGCGCTGGCTCGACACCGGCACCGCGATGACCGACGTCGAGCGGCACGACGTCGCCGAGTCGTTCGCGGTCGCGGCGATCCGGGCCTTCCGGCGGCGGAGCCCCTGGCGGTCGTCGGTGCAGGGGTCGGGCGCGGAGCACGAGCGGCTGCGCCGAGCGCTCGAGTTCGTGCACACCCACGCGCGGGAGCCGATCGGGACGCCGGAGATCGCCGCGGCGGCGGGGTTGAGCCCGCGGGGGCTCCAGCAGTCCCTGCGCCGCCACCTCGACCAGACGCCGGGCGACCTGCTCCGCGGCATCCGACTGGACGGCGCGCACGAGGACCTCCGGCGGGCCGACCGTGACCGGGCGAGCGTCGCCGACATCGCGCGGAGCTGGGGCTTCGGGCACCTCGGTCGCTTCTCGGCGGCCTACCGCTCGCGGTTCGGCGTGCTGCCGAGCGAGTCGCTGCGGTCCCGCGCGCGCGCCTGACCGGGCCTGGCCGCGGCCGTCGGTCCTTCGCCACGGGCGGCCTCCCGCGCTGTCTGGTCGAACTCCGTGCCACGGATCTGCATCGCGGCGGTTGATCCTTCGGTGGGCCCCCACCTGGAGCGAAGACCCGCCTGGATGGAGGTGCCCGCACCGCCCACGAAGGAGTCCGCCATGCGCATCGGCATCCCCACCGAGGTCAAGAACAACGAGTTCCGCGTCGCCGCCACCCCGGCCGGTGTCGCCGAGTTGACCCTGCACGGACACGAGGTGCTCGTGCAGGCAGGCGCGGGCACCGGCTCGGCCTTCCCGGACGCGGAGTACGCCGCCGCCGGTGCCCGGGTCGTGGCGACGGCCGACGCGGTCTGGGGGAGTGCTGACCTCGTCCTCAAGGTCAAGGAGCCCGTCGCCGCCGAGTACCCGCTGATCCGTCGCGGCCAGGTGCTGTTCACGTACCTGCACCTCGCCGCCGACCGACCGCTCACCGACGCACTGGTGGCCTCCGGTGCCACGGCGATCGCCTACGAGACGGTCCAGCTGCCGGACCGGTCGCTGCCGCTGCTCTCCCCGATGTCCGAGGTCGCCGGCCGGCTCTCGGCCCAGGTCGGCGCCCACCACCTGCTCCGTGCGAACGGTGGCCGCGGCCTGCTGCTCGGCGGCGTCCCCGGCGCGCCGAAGGGCCGGGTCGTGGTGATCGGCGGCGGCGTCGCGGGGGAGCACGCGGCGACGATGGCCCTCGGCATGGGAGCGGACGTGACCGTCTTCGACATCAGCCTGCCGCGCCTCCGGGCACTCGACGCGCGCTTCGACGGCCGTGTGACGACGCTGCGGTCGAACCCGCACGCGATCGCCGAGGCCGTGGCCGACGCCGACCTCGTCATCGGGTCGGTGCTCATCCCCGGCGCGTCGGCGCCGAAGCTCGTCACCGACGCGATGGTCGCGGCGATGCGACCGGGCTCGGTGCTCGTCGACATCGCCATCGACCAGGGCGGGTGCTTCGAGGGGTCGCACCCGACGACGCACGACGACCCGACGTTCGCGGTGCACGACGCCGTCTACTACTGCGTCGCGAACATGCCCGGGGCGGTGCCGCGCACGAGCACGATCGCCCTGACGAACGCGACGCTGCCGTACGCCGTCGCGGTTGCCGACCAGGGGTGGGAGCGCGCCCTCCAGGTCGACCCGGCCCTCGCGCTCGGCCTGAACGTGCACGACGGTCGCGTCGTCAACGCCGCCGTCGCCGCGGCCCACGGGCTGGCCACAGCGAACCGCTGACCGCCCGCCCGGGGCTAGGCCGTGCGGAGCGCGGAGCGCGTCGCGGCCCAGCCGGCGCGGGCCCGGACGACGAGGGTGACGGCCACGACGGCGACCACCGCGACGACGGCCGTGACGGCGGTCGGCACCGAGACCAGCGGACCGTCGAGCCGGGCGACCGCGATCCACGCGAGTCCCCACCCGAGTGCGGCCGTCGGGGCGAGGCGACCCCGGCCGCCCACGGCGACCACGACGCCGACCAGTCCGGCGACCGCGGCGACGAGCGTGCCCCAGACGTCCTGGCCGAGACCGAACCCGCGGAACCCGGCGGCGGTCAGGACGGCGGCGGTGTTCGCCGCGGTCGCGACGCACACCCAGCCGAGGTAGAGCCCGAAGGTGCCGTCGGTGACGACCGCCTCGACGAGGCCGGACGGCCGTGACCGGCGGAGTCGGACGAACATCCAGACGAGGACCGCGAGCAGCGCGACGATGAGGGGTTCGCTCGCCCAGAGCAGGCCGGCCTGCACCGACAGGATCCATGCGGCGTTGAGCAGCAGGGACAGCGTCGCGGGCACCGCGATGCCGTCGTGGCGTTCCTGGTCGGCACGGCGCGGGAGGAACTGCCACACCGCGAACGCGACGAGGCCGACGTAGACGACGCTCCAGATGCCGAACGCGGGACCGGCCGGCGCGACGGCGGTGGACGAGGCCGAGAGCGCACCGCCGGCCGCCTCGGCGATCGGCGTCCCGCCCGCGGCGCCCGAGCCGATGAACGAACCCACCAGGGCGACGACGGCACTCGCCGCGATCACGACCTTCCGGAACCAACGCATGACCATCCCTTTCGTCAGCATGCTGATGATCTTGACCGTACGCCGGCGGCGGCGGTGGCGCGCAGCCCGTGTCCAGGGTGCGTACGGTGGTCGGCGTGACCGTCGAGCTGAACACCGTCTACGTCGACCGCATCGCCCCGATGGCGAGTCCGTCGCTCGACGACAGCTTCCGGATGGTCGGCGAGCAGGGCGCGTCCGCGTGCATCGTCCTGCACCGGCCGGACCCGGTCGAGCTCGGCGACGTCGCGGTCGCCCTCGGCCTGCACGAGCTCGCCGTCGAGGACTCCGCCGAGGGACACCAGCGTCCGAAGCTCGAGCGCTACGGCTCGACGCTGTTCGCCGTGCTCAAGCCCGCGCTCTACAACGACGCGCGTGAGGAGGTCGAGTTCGGCGAGGTGCACGCCTTCGTCGGCCAGGACTTCTTCCTCGCGGTGGTGCAGGACGACCCGCGTGGGCGGAACGTCGTGCCGCGGGCGCTGCAGCGGATGAGCGGGAAGCCGGGCCTCGTGACCGCCGGACCGCAGGCGCAGCTCTGGGCGCTCATGGACTCGATCGTCGACGACTACCGCCCGGTCATCGACGGCCTCGAGGAGGACATCAACCAGATCGAGGGGCAGCTCTTCTCCGGCGTCGCCGGGGTCTCCCGCCGCATCTACGAGCTCTTCGGCGAGGTCGTCGACTTCCAGCGGGCAGCGCGACCGCTCATCCGGATGATCGAGGACCTGCACCGCGGCGCCGAGAAGTACCACCTGCCGTTGGAGATCCAGCGGCGCTTCCGCGACGTGCTCGACCACGCCATCCGCGTCGTGGAACGGCTCGACACCTTCCGGCAGCTCCTGCAGAACGCGCTGACGGTCGACTCGACGCTCGCCGCGCAGAAGCAGAACGACGACACGAAGCGGATCTCCGGCTGGGCCGCCATCCTCTTCGCCCCGACGCTCATCGCCGCGATCTACGGCATGAACTTCACGCACATGCCCGAGCTGAGCTGGACGTGGGGGTACCCGCTGTCGATCCTCGCGATGGTGCTCTTCGCCGCGGTGCTCTTCGTGGTGTTCAAGGTGAAACGCTGGTTCTGAACGACCGGTTGCGGCGAGTGCGCCGTCCGGGCGCGCGTCGGCTTGCGGCAGGAGCGGTCCGACCGGGAGGCTCGGAGGCATCCGCCCGCCACGAGGAGACCCGATGTCGCAGCTCCCGCCCGTCCCCGTCCACCTGAGCGCCGGGGGTGTCTCGCTCGTCCTGGACTGCTCGGACGGCCGACTGCCCGCCGTGGTGCACTGGGGGGCCGCCCTCGGTCCGCTGTCCGACGCAGAACTGCTGGCGCTCGCCGCAGCCGACGTCCTGACGGTGCAGCCGAACACGGTGGACGTCCCGATCCGGTTGAGCGTGCTCCCGGAGGCGCACACCGGCTGGGCCGGACGACCCGGGCTCAGCGGGCACCGCGAGGGCCGCGACTGGTCGCCGTCGTTCACCGTGACCGCGGCGTCCGCGTCCGACGCCGAGGTCGGCACCGCGGGGCCGGACGGTGCCGTGGTCGACGGGGCACCGGCGCGACTCGTCGTCGACGCCGAGGACCCGGTCGCCGGGCTCGCCGTCCGGATCGAGGTCGAGATGCTGTCCTCCGGCCTGGTCCGGCTCCGGGCCGCCGTCACGAACACCGCGCCGGGCGTCTACACGGTCGAGGACCTCACCGTCGCGCTGCCCGTCCCGGGTCGGGCGCGGGAGGTGCTCGACTTCGCCGGACGATGGGGCAAGGAGCGGACGCCGCAGCGGCACGAGCTCGTCGTCGGTGCGCACGAGCGCGAGGGGCGTCGCGGCCGCACGGGAGCCGACGCCGCGACCGTCCTCAGTGTCGGCGTCCCCGGCTTCGGGTTCGCGCGCGGCGAGGTGTGGGGCGTGCACGTGGGCTGGAGCGGCAACTCCCGGCACCGTGCGGAGCGGATGCCGGACGGGCAGCAGGTCATCGGCGGCGGTGAGCTGCTCCTCCCCGGGGAGGTGCGCCTCGACCAGCACGCCACCTCCACCGGCCCGTGGGTCTACGGTGCGTACGGCGACGGGCTCGACGACCAGGCCGCGCGGTTCCACCGCTGGCTCCGGCGTCGCCCGCAGCACCCGCGACGCCCCCGCCCGACGACGATCAACGTGTGGGAGGCCGTCTACTTCGACCACGACCTCGCCCGGCTCACCGACCTCGCCGACCGCGCGGCCCGGCTCGGCGTGGAGCGGTTCGTGCTCGACGACGGCTGGTTCCGGGGACGCCGGGACGACACCGCGGGCCTCGGTGACTGGGTCGTCGACGAGGACGTCTGGCCGGACGGGCTCGCGCCGATCGTCGACCACGTCCGGGCGCTCGGCATGGAGTTCGGCCTCTGGTTCGAGCCGGAGATGGTCAACGAGGACAGCGACACCGCCCGCGCCCACCCGGAGTGGATCATGCAGGCCGACGGGCGGCTGCCGGTGCGCGCCCGGAACCAGCAGGTGCTCAACCTCACGGTCCCGGCCGCGTACGAGCACGTCCTGGCGCAGATGACGGCCGTGATCGGCGCCGTGGCCGTCGACTACGTCAAGTGGGACCACAACCGCGACCTCGTCGAGGCGGGGACGCCCGGCAGGGGCGCCGCCGTGCACGAGCAGACCGCCGCGGCGTACCGGCTGATGGCGGAGCTGAAGCGGCGGTTCCCCGGCCTCGAGATCGAGTCCTGTTCGTCCGGCGGCAGCCGCGTGGACCTCGGCGTCATCGAGCACACCGACCGGGTCTGGACGTCCGACTGCATCGACCCGCTCGAGCGCCAGCAGATGAACCGGTGGACGATGCAGTTGCTGCCGCCGGAGATGGTCGGGTCGCACGTCGCGAGCGGGACGAACCACACGACCGGGCGTCGGCACACCCTCGCGTTCCGCGCGGGCACCGCCCTGCTCGGGCACCTCGGCGTCGAGTGGGACCTGGCCGCAGCGACCCCCGACGAGGAGCAGGAGCTCGCGCGCTGGATCGCGCTGTACCGCGAGACCCGGGCGCTGCAGCACGGCGGCGACCTCGTCCGCGTGGACCAGGCGGACGACACGCAGCTCGTCTACGGCACCGTCGCCCCCGACCGGCGCGAGGCGCTGTTCTTCCTGGCGGTCGTCGGGCGGAGCGAGGTGAGCCCGCGGGGTCGCATCACGTTCCGTGGGCTCGACCCCGACACGCGCTACCGGGTCGACCCCGTGGTCGTCGGTGCCGTGCCCGGGCTCGAGCCCGCCGCATGGTGGCACGCTGACCGGGTCTTCTCCGGTCAGGCGCTCGAGGTCGTCGGCGTGCAGGCGCCGCTGACGTTCCCGGAGACGGTCGTGCCGTTCCGCGTGACGGCGGTCTGAGCCCGGGCGGGCCGCCCGCTACGCTGTCCGACATGTCGCATCCCGGCCTGCCCGCGCCGACATGGGCGCTCAAGACCGCCGTCGTGACCGGGCTCGTCGGCGTCGGCGGCGGGGTCGCCGGCATCGCGGTCTGGCTCGCGCTGCAGCTCATCCAGTTCCTCGCCTTCGGGTCCCCGTTCGGCGGGCACGTCGAGGCCGCGGACGCACACTCGGCGCTGAACCGGTTCCTCGCGCTCGTGGCGGCCGGCGTCCTCACCGCGTTCGCCTGGTGGGCACTGCGCCGGTGGGGGCGGGCCGTCGTGTCCGTGCCCGCCGCGGTCGCCGGACGCCGGATGCCCTCGCTCGTCACCGTCGCGAACGCGGGCGTGCAGATCCTGGCGGTCGGCCTCGGCGCCTCGATCGGCAAGGAGGTCGCGCCGCGCGAGCTCGGGGCCTGGCTCGCGCAGTGCATCACCGCCCGCGCGGGCCTCAATGCTCGCGAGACGAAGATCCTCGTCGCCTGCGGAGCGGCGTCCGGACTCGCCGCCGTCTACGACGTGCCGCTCGGTGGGGCGTTGTTCGCGGTCGAGGTCCTGCTCGGCGAACTCACCCTCGCCACGGCACTCCCGGCGTTCGTGACGAGTGCGATCGCGGCCGGGGTGGCCCGACTCGTCATCCCGGACGAGGTGCTCTACTCCGTGCCGACCACGCACCTGTCGCCGTCGCTGCTCGTCTGGGCGGTCGTCGTCGGACCGCTGCTCGGCTTCGCGGGGGTCGGGTTCGTGAAGCTCACGAACCGGCTGCAGACGCTGGCACCGACCGGGTGGAAGCTCCTCGTCGTGCTGCCCGTCGTGTTCGCGATGGTCGGGCTCATCGCGGTGCCGTTCCCGCAGGTGCTCGGCAACGGCCGCGCGCTCGGCCTCGTCGCGATGAACGCCTCGCTCGACGCCACCACGATGTACGGCCTCGCCCCGATCGCGGTGCTGCTCGTGCTCGGGCTCGTGAAGACGATCACCACCTCGGCGACGATCGGGGCGGGCGCGGTCGGCGGCACCCTGACACCGTCGATCGCGATCGGTTCCGCGCTCGGCGCCGCCGCCGGGGCCGCGTGGGTGCTGCTCTGGCCGGCCGACGGTGGCAGCCTGGTGTCGTTCGCGTTCATCGGGGCAGCGGCCTTCCTAGCGACGACGATGCGCGCGCCGTTCACGGCCCTCGTCCTCGTCGTCGAGTTCACCCAGCAGGGCGTCGACGTCCTCGTCCCGGCGCTGCTCGCCGTGAGCGGCTCGGTGGCGGTCGGGTACGTCCTGGCGCGCCGCCGCAGCGCGCAGATGGCCTGACACGCGACCACCTGTCCACCGGGCCGCCTGCTCGCGGCCGCACCCGGGCCTCCCGGACGACCGCCGGACGCCGTCGGTAGCATCGGCGCCAGCGCGGGGCACGAGGCGCCGCGACGACGTGAGGAGCCGGTCATGGCAGGGTTCGACGACATCACCAAGAAGGCCCAGGACCTGCTGCGGAGCAGCAAGGTGCAGGACGCGCTGAAGAGCGAGAAGGCCGAGGGCATCAGCGACAAGGTGTTCGACGGGGTCGCCGACGCGGTCAAGAAGGCCACCGGCGGCAAGCACGACGAGCAGATCGACAAGGCGCGCGAGCAGGCCGACCGGCACGTCGGCAACGAGTAGCACGCGGTCGCGGCGCTGGTCCGACTGGACGGCGCGGGGAACAACGACCACCATTGACGGGTTGTCTCCCCACGACAGCAGGAGGACCAGCACCGTGACGACCGAGGCACCAGCGCCGGCACAGGCCGCCGCCCACCCGCTCACCGAGGACGAGGTCCTGCGCATCCGCGCCGACTTCCCGATCCTGCAGCAGGAGGTCAACGGCGTCCCGTTGGCGTACCTCGACTCGGGTGCGACCGCAGAACGGCCCGTGCAGGTGCTGGACGCCGAGCGGCGGTTCCTCGAGCAGGACAACGCCGCCGTGCACCGCGGTGCGCACACCCTCGCCGCGGTGAGCACCGAAGCCTACGAGGACGCCCGCGCCACCGTTGCCCGGTTCATCGGCGCGACGAGCCCGTCCGAGGTCGTCTGGACCGCGAACGCGACCGACGCGCTGAACACGGTCGCCTACGGCATCCGCAACGCGACCGCGGGCCGAGGCGGTCCCGAGGCCGACCGGTTCCGCCTCCGTGCCGGCGACGAGGTGCTCGTCACCGAGGCCGAGCACCACGCGAACCTCGTGCCGTGGCAGGAACTCGCCGCGGCCACCGGCGCGACGCTCCGCTGGGTCCCCGTCGACGACGCCGGCTGCTGGACGGCCGAGGACGCCGTGTCCCGCATCACCGAGCGGACCCGGATCGTCGCCTTCGCACACGTGTCGAACGTCACCGGCATGATCGCGCCGGTCGAGCAGGTCGTCGCAGCAGCGCACGCCGCCGGCGCGCTCGTCGTGCTCGACGCGTGCCAGTCGGCCCCGCACCGTCCCCTCGACGTGGCGGCGCTCGACGTCGACTTCGCCGCGTTCTCCGGGCACAAGATGCTCGGGCCGAACGGCATCGGCGTCCTGTGGGGCCGCCGCGAGCTCCTCGACGCCCTGCCCCCGTTCCGCACCGGCGGCTCGATGATCACCACGGTCACGATGGAGCACGCCGACTACATGCCGGCCCCCGAGCGGTTCGAGGCCGGCACGCAGCCCGTGTCGCAGGCCGTCGCGCTCGCCGAGGCCGTCCGCTACCTCGAGGGCATCGGCATGGACCGCGTGCGCGACCACGAGGAGCGCCTCGCCCGGCGGATGCTCGACGGCCTCGCGGCGTTGCCGGGCATCACGGTGGTCGGGCCGCCCGCCGACGAGCCCCGGAGCGGCCTGGCGGCGTTCGTCGTCGACGGCGTGCACGCGCACGACGTCTCGCAGTACCTCGACGCGAAGGGCGTCGCGGTGCGCTCCGGCCACCACTGCGCGCAACCCCTGCACCGGCGGCTCGGCGTCGCGGCCACGAGCCGGGCGAGCACGTACGTGTACACGACCGAGGAGGACGTCGACCGGTTCGTCGCCGGCGTCGGCGAGATCCGCGGATGGTTCGGCGCGGAGGTGTCCGCGTGAACGGCCTCGACGGCCTGTACCAGCAGGTGATCCTCGACCACGCGAAGGCCCGGCACGGCGACGACGTCCTGCCCGAGGCGGACGCGTCGCACTTCGAGCGCAACCCGACGTGCGGCGACGAGATCACCGTGCAGGTCCGGCTCGAACCGGGCTCCGACCGCATCGCGGCCATCGCCTGGCAGGGCGACGGCTGCTCGATCTCGATGGCGTCCGCGTCGGTGCTCACCGACATGGCCGTCGGGCGGACGGTGCCGGAACTGCTCGCCCTGACCGAGGCGTTCCGCACGATGATGCGGTCGCGCGGCGTCGGCGAGCCCGACGAGGACGTCCTGGAGGACCTGGTCGCCTTCCAGGGGGTCGCCAAGTTCGTCATGCGGGTCAAGTGCGGCATGCTCGCCTGGGTCGCGGCGGAGGCCGCGGCACGCGAGGCCGTCGCCGCCCGCTGACCGGCCACCGACCGCTGACCGGCCACCGGCCGCTGGCGTGTCAGCGCTCCGGCTGGTACCCGATCAGCCACGTGACGCCGTACCGGTCGCGGACCTGTCCGTCGGTGTCGCCCCACGGCCGTTCCTGCAGCGGGTCGAGGACCGTGCCGCCCGCGGCCAGCGCGTCGAACCAGCGGGCGGACGTCGCGGCGTCGGCGGCCCCGAGGAGCGCGAAGAGCACGCCCTCGACCGAGACCGGCTGTTCGTCCCCGGCGATGTCCGCGGCGAAGAGGTCGACCGGGCCCCGGAGCTGTCCGTGCGCGACGAGGTCGGGCGCGGCGTCCGTGCGGGAGAACTCGGCGAAGGTGAACAGCTGGACCTCGCCGCCGAAGACGGCCTGGTAGGCGTGCAGGGCCTCGGCGGCGGTGCCGGGGAAGTGCAGGTACGGGACGGGTGCTGGCATGGGGCGCACGGTACCCCCTGGGAGCCTGACCGTGCTCGGCACCGTCGGGTCGTAGGCTGACCGGCGTGATCGAGTCGTCCGAGGTCGTGCGCGTCGCCGACCAGGAGGCCGACGCCGCGTGCATCGCCCTGTGGGCCGTCGCCGTGGCCGCCCGCGACGACCTGCCCGAGGACCCGGCGGTCCGTCGCCGAGCCGCCGCGAAGTTCGCCGCCGAGCGGGTCGCGCTCGTCGTCGCACCGGGGGAGCTGCGACCACGCGGGTTCGCCCTCGTGACCGCTCCGGGCTCCGGCGGGCCGGAGGGACCGCAGGACGCCGCCTACCTCAGCCTGCTCGCGGTCGACCCGGACGCACAGGGTGCCGGCACCGGCCGCGCGCTGCTCACCGCCGCGGTCGAGGCGGCACGTGCCGCCGGGTACCCACGGTGCGTGCTGCACGCCCTCGAGGACAACGCCCCCGCGCTCCGGCTCTACCGCAGCGCGGGCTTCGTCCCGGTCGGGGCGCCGTTCCCGCACGCCCTGAACGGCCGACCGACCCGCTCGTACCTGGCCTGACCGCGACGGGCGTCGGCGGTCAGTCGAGCGCTGCCGGCGGTACGACCGGCGTCCAGTCGCGGAAGGACGCAGCCCGCCCGTCGCCGGAGGACCGCCCGGTGACCCGTCGCCGCACCCACGGCGCCACGTGGTCGCGGTAGTACCGGAGTTCCTCGGGCAGCCCGGTCGGTGCCACCGCCGCGGCCGGAGGCACCGCCGGCGACGGCCCGTCCGCCACGGCGTGCAGCGCGAGGTCCGCCACGCGCTGGTGCCCGAGCGGGTTCATGTGCAGCCGGTCCTCGGACCAGAACTCCGCCCGACCGAGGTGCGGGTCGCGGGAGACGTCGACGAACGGCAGCTGCCGGTCCCGCGCGAAGCCGGTCAGGGCCTCCGCCCAGGCGTCGCCCCGCCGGTTCACCATCCGGCCGAGGGGGAGGCGCGCGGTCGGGTCCGCCGGGCTGAGGAGCGCGAGCCGGACACCGCGGGCCGCGACGGCGTCGGCGGCGACGGCGAGGCGGTCGAGGAGCGTCGGCACGTCGAACCGCGGGCGCAGCATGTCGTTCCCTCCCGCGCAGAAGGTCATGAGGGTCGGCACCGGGTCGAGTGCGAGCGCGACGTCGATCTGCTCGTCGAGCACCCCGGCGAGCAGTCGGCCGCGGATCGCGAGGTTCGCGTACGACACCGCGACGCCGGCACGTGCGGCCATCCCGGACGCGAGTCGGCCCGTCCAGCCGGGGAACGGCACGTCGCCGTCGTCCCCGACGCCCTCGGAGAAGCTGTCCCCGACAGCGACGTAGCGGATCGGGGCTGCCACGGCATCGTCCATGCCCCCATCGTGCACCGTCCGGTGGCCCACTGCTGACCGCCCTTGAAATCCCAGGTCAGGGCAGCCTTCCCTTGCTGGCGCCGGAGCCGCGAGCGTGCTTTGCTGGCGGTCATGTCGACCGCATCGGACCTCGCGCTCCCCGTCTCCGAGCATGACGACGCGACGAGCGCCGCCCGGCTCAACTGGCTCCGCGCCGGACTCCTCGGCGCCAACGACGGCATCGTGTCCGTCGCCGCCGTCCTCGTCGGTGTCGCTGCCGCCGGTGCCGGCACCGCCCCGGTCGTCGCCGCGGGCAGCGCTGCGCTGGTCGGTGGCGCGATCTCGATGGCCCTCGGCGAGTACATCTCCGTCAGCGGCGCCCGGGACGCCCAGCGCACCGGGCAGGCAGCGCACCAGGCCCAGCTCGAGGCGGAGTCCGAGGACGCCGACACGATCGCCGCCCACTACCGCGGGCTCGGCGTCGCCCCGGACGTCGCCGCGTCGGTCGCCGCCGAGCTCGTCCGCCCCGAGGTCCGCGACCGCCGTGCCGCGACCGCGCTCCGGGACGCCGAGGACGAGGTCGTCAGCCCGTGGCGCGCCGCGTGGGTCTCCGCCGCGACGTTCACCGTCGGCGCCGCACTGCCGTTCCTCGCGACGCTCCTCGCCCCGGCGCCGGACCGCATCGTGGTCACGGTCATCGCGGTGCTCGTCGCGCTCGCGATCACCGGCACCACCGGCGCCGTCCTCGGTGGCGCGCGACGCGGCCGGGCCACGCTCCGCGTCGTCCTCGGCGGCGCGCTCGCCCTCGCCGCGACCTACGCGGCCGGGATGCTCCTCGGCGCGCACGGCTCCTGACCGTGCGACCGGTCCCGCCCGAGGGCTCGCGCTGTCGTCGGGCGTCGGCCATGCTGAGCGCATGACCGACGAGCCGTCCATCGCACCTGTGCCCCCGCAGTCCCTCCGGCGGTACCTCCTCGCCTCGGCCATCGTCACGACGGCCGGCCTGGTGGCGTTCCCCGGAGGCCTCCTGCTGAACCTGGTGCCGCTGCCCGCGGGAACCGGACCCAACATCGGGGCCGGGCTCCTCGCGCTCGCCGGGCTCGTCGTCGCCGCGTGCGGTCTCGTGATGCTCGTCGTCGGTGGGGTGCTCGTGCACCGGGACGGCCGGCAGCGGTAGCGGCGTGACGACGGACGGGAGGCCCGTGGCGGGATCGCCACGGGCC
>JASCOJ010000083.1 GCA_029959645.1 Microbacteriaceae bacterium PS02332
GGGGGGGGGGGGGGGGGGGGGGCGGGGGGGGGCCGCCCGCCCCCCCCCCCCCCCCCCCCCCCCCCCCCCCCCCTCGGCGGTCGTGCGTCAGCCGGCGGTCCCGGCGCCCTCGACCGCGAGCTGCGGGCTGGCGGCCGAGGAGCCGGTGTCCGTCGATCCGGTCATGACCGAGATCTTCCGCGGCTTCGACGACTCCTGCACCGGGATGGTGACGCTGAGCACGCCGTTGTCGTAGCGCGCCGCGATGCGCTCGACGTCGAGGCCGTCGCCCAGGGTGAGCTGTCGGACGAACGTGCCCGGCTGCCGCTCGCGCGTGAGCCACTGGGCGCCCTCGGGAGCGCCGAGCGTGCGCTCCGCGCGGATGGTCAGGACCGACCCGTCGACGTCGATGTCGACCGACCCCGGGTCGACACCCGGCAGGTCCACGTCGAGCACGTAGTGATCGCCGGAACGGTAGAGGTCCATCGGGACGGAGCGGGGCCCGTTGCTCCCCGCGAGGAGGGACCCGGCGAGACGGTCGAGCTCGCGGAAGGGATCGAAGTTCATGGCCATGGGGATCAACTCCTTAAGTCAGGTACTTGAGTCGGTGTGACTCAATGCCACTGTTCTAGCACTCGACCCCGAAGAGTGCCAAGAACCCGCTCAGAGGGTGCTGAGAGCGCTCGGCCAGGTCCGCGACCGGGCTCCCGGCTAGGATCGGCGGTGACATGAGCACCTCCTTCACCCTCCCGGACGCCGCCTCGCTCGGGGACCTGCGCACGTACCTCGGACGCGCCACACGGGTCGAGGACGGCTCGGTCCGCCTCATCGCCGACTCCGGTGTCCTCGCCGTGTACACCGCGATCCTCTACCCGCTCGGGCTGCTCGACGAGCTGCCGACCGTGCTCGGGCTCCGGACGTTCGCCCTCACCCAGCCGGCGGAGATCGACGCCGTCGTGCCGCTGCAGTCCTTCCAGGAGCGGCTGCGTGTCCTCGCGGAGGAGCACGACGCCGACGGCGCCGATCCCACGCGCGGGAC
Organism: Microbacteriaceae bacterium PS02332; assembly: GCA_029959645.1. Classification (GTDB taxonomy): domain Bacteria; phylum Actinomycetota; class Actinomycetes; order Actinomycetales; family Microbacteriaceae; genus Curtobacterium. The sequence goes on from JASCOJ010000083.1 coordinate 1,019, forward strand.
CCCGATCGAGGTCGAACTGCCGCTCGGCGTGCACACCGTGACCTGGGCCGCGATCTCCCCGCCCCGCGGCGGCTGGGTGCCGATGCCGGACGTCTCCGCGGAGCTCCTGCACCGGGCGGCGGTCGCCGGCATCGACGAGGTCGCCGACACCGTGCCCGCCAACGCCGGCGAGTCGATCGTGCGGCGTGTCCGCTCCGAGGTCTGGGGCCGACCGATCCCGGGTGTCGAGCACCTCCCGGCGGGGGCGGGGTTCGCCGCCGAGAGCCTCGGGTTCCTCGGGACCGAACCGGTCCGGCTGTTCGAGACCGGCCCGTGGAGCCGGCTCACGACCTCCCGTGGGCACGTGCTCGTCAAGCGGCGGGCCTGGACGCTGCACTCCTAGGCGGAGCGGTCCTCGGTTCCGGGACGATCCCGGCGGGTGGGAGTTGCATGGGCCCATGCAGGTCTTCCTCACCGGCGCGTCCGGGTACATCGGGTCCGCCGTCCTCCGAGCCCTGGTCGCCGCGGGCCACGAGGTCACCGCCCTCGTCCGGTCCGACGAGAAGGCGCAGCACGTCCGGGGTGCCGGGGGAGCCGCCGTCGTCGGTGACCTGACCGACACCGCGACCGTGGCACCGCTCGTCGACGGCGCCGACGCCGTGGTGCACACCGCGTCGGCGGAGGACGTCGACCCTGCCCTCGTCGAGATCGTCCTCGGGGCGTTCGCCGGCAGCAGCCGCCCCTTCGTCCACACCGGTGGCGTCTTCACGTTCGGCGCCTCCGACCACATCACCGAGGAGTCACCGGTGGCACCGCCGGCACTCACCGCCTGGCGTGGGGCGAACGAGCACCGGGTGCGGACGAGCGACGTCCGGACGACGGTGATCGCGCCCGGCATCGTGTACGGCCACGGCGCAGGCATCCCGACGATGTTCGTCGGGGACGGCGAGCACCCGGTACGACTCGTCGGCGACGGGACGCAGCACTGGACGACGGTCCACGTCGACGACCTCGCGGACCTCTACGTCCTCGCGCTCGAGCGTGCGGAGCAGGACGGGTACCTCGTCGCCGACGACGGGCGTGCGCCGACCGTCCGGGACCTCGCCGAGGCCGGGGCACACGGCTCCCCGGTCGAGGCGGAGTCCGCCGAGGCCTCACGGGAGCGCCTCGGCCGGCACTACGCCGACGCCCTGCTGCTCGACCAGCGTGCCGACGCCGCACGGGCACGGTCGCTCGGCTGGGCACCGTCACGCGTGGCCCTGGTCGACGACCTCGCCACCGGGTCGTACACCACCGGCCCGTCCGCGTCCCGCTGACCGCGACCCGGTCGCGCCGGCCCGGCCGACCGCCCGCGGGCGCGGCTCCCGGTCGGCCGGCACCGCTGACCGCCTCCCGGCGCGTTGCCGGTCAGTCGAAGCTGTTCGTCATCGCGTGGGCTGCGCGGTCCAGGTAGCCCCACAGCTCGGCCTCGTCGAGGGGTGCGAGCCCGAGCGACTCGACCGCCTCGCGCATGTGGAGGAGCCAGTGTTCGCGGGCCTCCGGCGTCACCCGGAACGGCGCGTGGCGCATCCGCAGGCGGGGGTGACCGCGCTGGTCGCTGTACGTGGTCGGTCCGCCCCAGTACTGCTGCAGGAACTGCGAGAGGCGCCAGATGACGCCCTCCAGGTCGTCCTGCGGGTACATCGGCCAGATGACCTCGTCCTGCCGGACGCCCTCGTAGAAGCGCCGGACGAGCCGGTCGAACGTCTCGGCGCCGCCGATGCGGTCGTACATCGTGCCGGTGGCGGAGGCGCCGCCCTGCCCGACGCGCAGCGTGACGGGCTGGCCGCCGACACCGCCGGCACCGCCGACGCCGCCGACGCCGCCGACGCCGCCGACGCCGCCGACGCCGCCGACGCCGCCGACGCCGCCGACACCGCCGATGCCACTGCCGCCGAGACCCGCGGGCGTCTCGGGCTTCTCGGGCGTTGCCGGCGCCCCCGCTCCGTCGTCCGACCGCGGCTCGTGGTGCTCCGGCGTGCTGGTCATCAGGAGTCCTCCCGGCCGGACTCCGGCTCGTCGTCGCCCGTGCGGATCGCCTTGCCCAGGATCGTGGTGCGTCGACCACGGCGCGGGGCCGTCGGGGTCGGGACCGGCGCGGTGCGCACCGAGCGCAGGCCGTTCACCGACGTCGCGTTCTCCCAGCCCTCGGGCATGATCATCGCCATCGCGGGCAGGGTCACCCCGAGCGCGTCGACGCCCTGCTTCAGCCGGATGCGCAGCTCGCGGCCGACGACGTCGAGTTCGGAGGCGCGGGTCTTCACGACGAGGCGGAAGACCATGCCCGTGTCGGTGACGCTCTGGAGGCCCCAGATCTCCGGCTTCTCGACGATCCGCTGCCGCCAGCGCGGCTCCTGCGACATCGTGACGGCGGCGTCCAGGAGGGCGTCCTGCACCGCGTCGATGTCGGTGTCGTACGGGACGGTGATGTCGACGAGCACCCGGGACCACCCCTGCGAGAGGTTCCCGACCCGGAGGATCTGCCCGTTCGGCACGAACCACAGGATGCCGTTGACGTCGCGGATCTGCATGACCCGCAGGCCGACGCTCTCGACGACGCCCGTGGCCTGCCCGGTGTCGACGACGTCGCCCACGCCGGCCTGGTCCTCGAGGATCATGAAGATGCCGGAGAGGATGTCGCGGACGATGCTCTGGGCACCGACGGCGAGACCGGCAGCCACGACGGACGCCCCGCCGACGATGCCGACCGCGGCGGTGGGGAACACCGTGGAGACGATGATCGCGAAGGCGATGATCGCGACGACGACCGTCGCGAGGTTCTCCAGGACGCTGCCGAGGGTCCGGGTGCGCTGGACGACCCGCGCGGTCTGCAGCGGGGACGCGGCGAGGGCCTGCGTGTCGGCGGCGCCCTGGCGCTTCTTCACGCCGTTGACGATGCGGTCGACGACCTGCTTGATCGTCCGGCGCAGGAGGACGCGCAGGAGGACCGCGGCGAGCAGGACGACGACGATGGTGATGGGCACGTGCCAGGTGTCGACGAACTGGGTGAAGGTGTTCGACGCCCACTTGGAGACGTCAGGGGTGTCTGCGGCGAGGAGCATGATCCGGTCGATGCTAAAGGGCGAGGCCCCGGCGCTCCTGGAGGAACGCCGAGGCCTCGCCGGTCGTCATCGGACTCAGGCGTCCGCGGCCTGTGCGCGGAGGGCCCGCTCGGTGCCTGCGAGGTTCTCGATGACGATGCGGCGCAGGGCCGGCGTCTCCGGGTGGGCCTCGAGCCACGCGGTCGCAGCGTCACGCAACTCGACGGACGCCAGCGGGGCCGGGTACAGCCCCGTGGCGATGGTGTCGGCGATGTGGTAGCTGCGCTCGGCCCAGATGCGGGTCAGGGCGTCGAAGTACGGCTGCACGAGCCCTTCGAGCACGACCGGCGCGGTCACGTGCTGGAACCCGACCGTCGTCTGTCGCACGATCGCGTTCGGGGCGTCGTCCGAGTCGACGAGCGACGAGAACGCGGCGAGCTTGCCCTCGGCGGTCGGGATCGTCGCCCGGACCCGGGCAGCAGCCTGCTCGCCGGACGCGGTCCGGTCGGCGGCGAGCTCGGCGTCCACCTCGGTGTTCCCGGCGGCACCGGCGAGGACCAGGCCCTCGAGGAGCTCCCAGCGCAGGTCGGTGTCGACCTCGAGCCCCTGCAGCACGACCGAGCCGTCCCGCAGTCCGGACAGCGCCGCCACGTGCTCGGGCGTCGAGGCGATCTGCGCGAAGACCTTCACGAACTGGAACTGCGCGTCCGAGCCGGCCTCGGCCGAGGACGCCAGGCGCCAGAGGCCGTCACCGACCGTGCGCACCGTGGCGTCGGCCTTCGCCGGGGCGACGTAGCTGCGGGCGGCCAGGAGCAGCTGCGACAGCGTCGTGCGGATCGTCGTCGACTCGGTCTCGGTCGCGATGTTGCCCAGGACGAGCGAGACGTAGTCGCTCGCGGGCGACTCGGCGTCGCGCGTGGCGTCCCAGACGGCACCCCAGACGATCGACCGGGCCAGCGGGTCGCCGATCGCCGCGAGGTGCTCGACGGCGGTGCGGTGCGACTGCTCGTCGAGGCGGATCTTGGCGTACGCCAGGTCGTCGTCGTTGAGCAGGACGAGGTCACCGCGGTGCACCCCGACGAGCTCGGGCACCTCGGTACGGGCGCCGTCGACGTCGATCTCGACGCGGTGTGCGCGCACGAGCGTGCCGCCCGACGACGCCGTGTCCGCACCGAACGGTGCCGACGGGTCGTTCGCGAACGCGTAGACGCCGATCGCGAGGCGGTGCGGGCGGAGCGTCGGGTGGTCGGCCGGGGCCTCCTGCAGGACGGCGAACGCGGTGATCACGCCGTCCGCGTCGGTCTCGATCTCGGGGCGCAGGGTGTTCACGCCCGCGGTCTCGAGCCAGAGCTGCGACCACTCGGACAGGTCGCGGCCACTCGTCGCCTCGAGCTCGACGAGCAGGTCCTTGAGCTCGGTGTTGCCGTGGTGGTGCTTCTTGAAGTAGGCCGAGACACCCGCGAAGAACGCGTCGATGCCGACCCACGCCACGAGCTGCTTGAGGACCGAGCCGCCCTTCGCGTACGTGATGCCGTCGAAGTTGACCTGGACGTCCTCGAGGTCGTTGATCGTCGCGACGATCGGGTGCGTCGAGGGGAGTTGGTCCTGCCGGTAGGCCCAGGACTTCTCCATCGCCTGGAAGGTCGTCCAGGCCTCGGTCCACTCGGTGGCCTCGGCGGTCGCGATGGTGGAGGCCCACTCGGCGAACGACTCGTTCAGCCAGAGGTCGTTCCACCACTTCATCGTGACGAGGTCGCCGAACCACATGTGCGCGAGCTCGTGCAGGATCGTGACGACCCGGCGCTCCTTGATGGCGTCGGTGACCTTCGAGCGGAAGACGTAGGTCTCGGTGAAGGTCACCGCGCCGGCGTTCTCCATCGCGCCGGCGTTGAACTCCGGGACGAAGAGCTGGTCGTACTTCTCGAACGGGTACGCGACGTCGAACTTCTCCTCGTAGTAGGCGAAGCCCTTGCGGGTGATGTCGAAGACGTACTCCGGGTCGAGGTACTCGGCGAGCGACTTCCGCGCGAAGACGCCGAGCGGGATCGTGCGGCCGTCGCGGCTGGTCAGCTCGCTGCGGACGACGTCGTACGGGCCGGCGACGAGCGCGGTGATGTAGCTCGAGATGGTCGCGGTGGGCGGGAACGACCAGGTCGCGGTCTCGCCGTCGACCTGGGGCTCCGGGGTGGGGGAGTTCGACACGACCTGCCAGCGGGACGGCGCGGTGACGGTGAAGGTGAACTCGGCCTTGAGGTCGGGCTGCTCGAACACCGCGAACATGCGGCGCGAGTCCGGGACCTCGAACTGCGAGTAGAGGTAGACCTCGTCGTCGACGGGGTCGACGAAGCGGTGCAGGCCCTCACCGGTGTTCGTGTAGAGCGCGTCGGCGACGACGACGAGCTCGTTCTGCTCCTGCAGGTCGGCGAGCTGGATGCGGACACCGTCGTTGACCGCGTCGACGTCGAGCGCCGTGCCGTTCAGCGTCACCGAGTGCACGGACTTCGTGATGGCGTCGATGAACGTGCTCGCGCCGGCGGTGGCGGTGAAGCGCACGCGGGTGGTGCTGCCGAAGGTCTCGGCGCCGCGGGTCAGGTCGAGCTCGACGTCGTACGTCTGCACGCTGACGATGCCGGCCCGCTCCTGGGCTTCGATTCGGGTGAGGTTCTCTCCGGGCACGGACGCTCCATCTTCGCTGCGGACGCGGACGATCGATGTCCGCGTGACGGGAGTCCCGCCCGGCGTCGTGCACCGGTGGGACGGCTCGACTCCAGCCTAGCGAGCGGGCGTACGCTGACGATCCGTGACTGACACCACTGTGGAGACGACCCCCGCGACCCGGACCGCCGTCGAGTTCTGGTTCGACCCGACCTGCCCCTGGGCGTGGATGACGAGCCGCTGGGTCGGTGAGGTCGAGCGGCACCGCGACCTCGACGTGACCTGGAACGTGATGAGCCTGTTCGTGCTCAACGAGCACAACGAGGACATGCCCGCCGAGTACCGCGAGGCCATGGAGCGCAACCAGGTGTACTCGCGCCTCGTCACGGCAGCGCGGCTCCGCCACGGTCAGGACGTCGTCAAGCGCCTCTACGACGCGCTCGGCGAGCAGATCCACCACCGCCAGCAGAAGGACCCCGCGCAGGTCGTGCCGGCCGTGCTCGAGCAGCTCGGGCTCGAACCCGACCTCGCCGACGCCGCCTGGACCGACGAGACCGACGCCGCCATGCGGGAGAGCCACCGCGACGGCATCGAGCGGGTGGGCCAGGACGTCGGCACGCCCGTCATCGCGGTCGACGGCGTCGCGTTCTTCGGCCCCGTCATCTCCCCGGCACCGAAGGGCCAGCAGGCGCTCGACCTCTGGGACGGCGTCGTCGCGGCGGCCCGCTACCCGGGCTTCTTCGAGCTGAAGCGCTCGCGCACGACCGGCCCGGTCTTCGACACCGTCGAGGGCTGACGACCCCGCACCCCTGCACGCACACCGCGCCCCGTCCCGACGGGGCGCGGTGTGCATACGGGGGCGCGACCCGCACTGGCGCGACAGCGAGCCGTACGGGAGGCGCGTGCCGGGCCCGCCCCGTGCCTCCCGGCCGCGCCCCGCTGCGAATGACGCGCCCCGTTCCGACGGGGCGCGGTGTTCGTACGGGGGCGCAACGCGAGAGCGCGACGCTCAGCCGAGCGGCAACCGCATCATCGTCAGGTCGAGCCAACGGCCGAACTTGCGGCCCACCTCGGGGACGACGGCGACCGTCTCGAAGCCGAGTCGCTCGTGCAGCGCGATCGACCCGGTGTTCGTGCTGCAGATGCCGGCCATCATGACGTGGCGGCCCTCCGCGGTCGCCCGCTCGACGAGCGCACCCATGAGCGCGGAGGCGACACCCCGGCCGCGGAACGCCTCGACCACGTAGACGCTGTGCTCGACCGTGTGCCGGTACCCCGGGTGCGGGCGCCAGCTCGAGTACGAGGCGTAGCCGGCGACGACGCCGTCCACCTCGGCGACGACCACGGGCCAGCCGTCGGCGCGGCGTTCGGCGAGCCAGGTGTCGAACCAGGCGCGGGGGTGCGGCTCGTCCTGCCAGATCGCGGTCGTGTGCAGGACGGCGTCGACGTGCAGGGCGTGGACGACGTCGAGGTCGGCCGGGGTGCACTCGCGGATGCGGATCGTCGCATATGCTGTCGCCATGTCTCACATCGTAGACGCCTCGGGCCAGGGAGACGACGCGGGCCAGGTGGACGACCCGGACCTGGTCCTCCCGGACGACGACGACGCCGACCAGCGCCGCCTCGGGGACCGCCTGCACCGCCTCCGGACCGAGCGTCGGTGGAGCCTGACCGAGCTCGCGGAGGAGTCCGGCGTCTCCCGCGCGATGATCAACCGCGTCGAGCGGGGCGTCTCGAGTCCGACCGCGACGATCCTCGGTCGCCTGTCCGGTGCCTTCGGGCTGACGATCTCCCAACTCCTCGACGAGGCACTCGAGCACGACGTCCCGCGGACCGGTGACCCGGACGAGGCCCGCGGCGTCCAACGCGGCGCGACCGCGGACTCCTGGACCGACCCGGAGACCGGGTACCGCCGCCGTCCGGTCTCGAGCGCGGACTTCCCCGTGGACGTGACCGAGGTGCGCCTCCCGGCCGGCCGCGAGGTCGCCTACCCGGCGAGCGCCTCCGCCTTCCTCCGCCACTGCATCTGGGTGGTCGACGGGGTCCTCGAGTTCACCGTCGGCGAGGACACGACCCGCCTGGGCGCGGGGGACCGGATCGAACTCGGCGAACCGGCCGACCTCGTCTACCGCAACCCGACGGACGAGCCCTGCCGGTACGTCGTCGTGGTCGTCCGCGCCCGGTGAGCGCCGGCCGGGCGGCCCGGTGAGTGCCGGCCGGGAGGCCCGGTGCGGCCCCGCCTGGGTCCGTCCCGTCCGGCTGCGGAGGCGGGAATAGGATCGGTCCATGCGCATCCACCTCGGTACGGACCACGCCGGCCTCGAGTTCAACCAGACCCTCGCCACGCACCTGACCGAGGCCGGGCACGAGGTCGTGGACCACGGGCCGACCGCGTACGAGCCGCTCGACGACTACCCCTCGTTCTGCATCAACGCGGCGCACGCCGTCGTCGCCGACCAGCGCGCTGGTGTCCAGTCCCTCGGCGTCGTCTTCGGCGGCTCGGGCAACGGGGAGCAGATCGCGGCGAACAAGGTCGAGGGCGTCCGCGCGGCCCTGGTGTGGAACGAGTCGACCGCGCTCCTCGCCCGCCAGCACAACGACGCGAACGTCATCTCCATCGGTGCGCGCCAGCACACGGAGGAGGAGGCGATCCGCTTCGTCGACCTCTTCATCGCCGAGCCGTTCTCGGGCGAGGAACGCCACGCCCGCCGCATCGCGCAGCTCGCCGAGTACGAGCAGACCGGCCGCATCGCCGGTAAGCAGGTCGACGCGTAGCAATCCGTCGGGGGACGCCGGCCGTCAGCGGCACCGGGTAGAACGGGACGCATGCCCGAGGGTCATTCCGTCCACCGCATCGCCAACCAGTTCACCCGGCACTTCGTCGGCAAGCGCTGCGCGGTGTCCAGCCCGCAGGGGCGCTTCGCCGCGGGTGCCGAGCAGCTCGACGGCAGGACGCTCGTCGCGTCCCGGGCGGTCGGCAAGCAGCTGTTCCTGGAGTTCGAGGACGACCTGTTCCTCCGCGTGCACCTCGGCCTGTACGGGGCGTGGGACTTCGCCGGTGTGATCTCCACCGCCGAGGCACTGTCCGACGACGACGACCGCGAGGAGTCACTCGCCTCCATCGGCGCCCCGCGGCTCGCCCGCTACCGGATGGCCGAGCAGGAGAAGTCCGAGGACCCGATCGAGGCCTTCCCGCCGGACCCGGTGGGTCAGGTGCGCGTGCGGCTCCTCACCGAGGACACCGTCGCCGACCTCCGCGGTCCGACCGCCTGTGTCGTCGAGGACGCGGCCGGCGTGCAGCGGGCGCTCGACAAGCTCGGCCCGGACCCGGTGAACGACGACGGGCCCGAGGCGGAGAAGGTCTTCGTGGCGAACGTCCGGAAGCGCAACGTCGCGATCGGGCAGCTCCTCATGGACCAGTCGGTGGTGAGCGGCATCGGCAACATCTACCGCGCGGAGCTGCTGTTCCGGCAGCGCATCGACCCCTACAAGGTGGGGAAGAAGATCACCGTGAAGCAGGCGAAGGCGCTCTGGGCGGACTGGTCGAAGCTCCTCCACGACGGCGTCCGCGACGGCCTCATGCTGACGATGGACGGGCTGTCGCCCGCCGACCAGAAGAAGGCGCTGCGCTCGCGGAAGGACCGGCACTGGGTGTACCACCGCCAGGGCGAACCCTGCCGGGTGTGCGGCACCGAGATCCGGATGGCCGACATGGCCGGCCGCAAGCTCTACTGGTGCCCGAAGGACCAGAAGTAGCGCCTGCTACAGGTCCAGGTGGGTCCAGCGGCCGGCGATCGCCGTGCCGAGGACCGGCATCGTCCGGAGCGCCGCCGACGACGCCGTGAGCGGGTCGGCCGGCACGAGCACAAGGTCGGCGACGTCCCCGACCACGACCCCGACGCGCCCGTCGGTCGATCCGCGCCAGGCGGTGAGCGGCGACATCCGCTGCTCCGGGTGCCACGGCTCCCGGCCGTCCCGGTCCCGCCCCACGGCCGCCGCCATCGCGACCCAGGGGTCGAGCGGCGCCACGGGGGCGTCCGAGCCGAGCACCATCGCGGCGCCCGCACGCTCGAGGGACGCGAAGGGGAAGGCCCGCCCGGTCCAGCCGGCCCAGTGGTGGTCGGCGATGTCCCGGTCGTCCATGGCGTGTTCGGGCTGCACCGACGCGACGACCCCGAGCCGCGCGAACCGCTCGACGTCCGCGTCCTGCAGCAGCTGGGCGTGCTCGATCGTCCCGCGGGTGCCGACGGTCTCGAAGGCATCGAGGGCGAGACCGACGGCCCGGTCACCGATCGCGTGCACGGCGGGGACGAGCCCGGCCGCCACGGCCCGCTGGAGCAGCGGGACGAGGTCCTCCGGTGCCCACGTGAGCAGTCCCTCGCCGTCGGCGGTCGCGGCCGTCCGGGTCCCGAGCGACCCGTCCGTGATGACCTTGAACGGCCCGACCGTGACGAGGCCCCGGGTGCCCTCGACGACGTCCCCGGTCCGCAGCCCACGCCGAACCGCCTCGTCGAGCCGCGACGGGTAGACGCCGGAGGCGATGCGCAGGCCGTCGGTCCCCGCGCGGACCCGCCGGACCCACCGGTCGACGTCGGCGTCCATCTCGAGGTCGACGACCCCGGTGACACCACGGGCCGCAGCGGCGCCGACGGCCTCGTCGACGTAGCCGTCGAGGACGTCGTCGGCGACGCGGGACAGCGCCCCGGTCACGGCGAAGGCGTCCTGTTCCCGGAGGACACCGTCTGCTCCGGCCGGCAGCGCCCGACCGAGGACGGCGGCGAAGTGCGCCAGCGCGAGCTCGTTGCACCAGACGGCGTGCAGGTCGCTGCTCACGACGACGACCGGGAGGCCCGGTGCGACCTGGTCGAGCAACGCGCGTCGGGCGGGACGCGGCCAGAGTCCGTCGCGGTAGCCGTGGCCGACGAGGACACGGTCCGGCGTGCCGGCCCGGACCGCGGCGGCGAGTCGGTCGGCGGTCGCCTCGGCCGACGTGCAGTCGGTGACGTCGATGCGGCGTCGGACGAGGGCCCACTGGTCGAGGTGCACGTGGGCGTCGCGGAGGCCCGGACCGAGCCATACGCCCGCGGCCTCGACGACCTCGGTGTCACGGTCGACCGGGTCGACCGTCCCGGCGGGGGCGACGGTGGCGACCCGGCCGTCGACGACCAGGACGTCGGCGGGGGCGCCGGACGTGCCCACCCGTCGGACGGTCCGGAGCAGGGTCGCGTGTGTCATGCCTCCGGTCCGTCCGTCGCCGCGTCGCGGACGCGCGCCATCTCGTCGGCGAGTGCCGGCGATGCGTAGGGGCTGTCGGTCCGGAGCCCGTCGATGACCCGGTCGACCACCTCGGGCGCCTTGTTCTGGCTGAGCTTCGCACGGGCGTCGAACCGGGTGACCCGGATGCGGATGCCGACCGTGCCGCGGGCGACGCGGCGCGCGGTGGCCTCGTCGACCTCGAGGGACACCGGCGACGGCATGGCCTGCTCGAAGTGGTCCACGAGCTCGCCGAGCACGCGGAAGTTCTCCTCGTCGGACAGGACCTCCGGCGTGCCCCACAGGTGCGCGGTCACGTGGTTCCAGGTCGGGATGAACTGCTCCTCGGGGTACCAGGCAGGGGAGACGTAGCCGTGCGGGCCCTGCACGATGACGAGGACCTCGTGCTGCCCGAGTTCGTGCGCGACCTCGTCGGGGCGGCCGACGTGCGAGACGAGGACGATCCCGTCCTCGTCGCCCGACGTCTCGTCGAGCAGGAACGGGTAGTGCGACGCGACCAGGCCCTCGGCGGTGTGCGACACGATCGTCGCCCACGGGTTGCCGCGGACGAGGCGCCGCACCTCGTCGACGTCCGTCATGAGGAAGGAGGGTGTGTGCCGCATGCGACGAGCGTGGCACATGCGAGGCTGGTCGGCATGGAGAAGCGCGCCGCGTACGAGACCGTCCTGCCCTACGTCCGCGAGTGGATCGCCTACAAGGTGTGGCAGCTCCGACTGCCCGGCGTGCAGGTCGCGATCGGGTTCGAGGGCGAGGAGCTCCTGGCCGACGCCTGGGGCCACGCGGACGTCGAGGCCGGCCGTCGGCTGACCACCACCGACCTGTTCCGCATCGCCTCGCACTCGAAGACCTTCACGGCGACCGCGCTCCTGCAGCTCGCGGACGCCGGACGGCTCCGCCTGGACGACACCGTCGGCACGTTCGTCCCCGCCCTCGTCGAGGCCGGGTCGCCGATCGCCGACGCCACCGTGCGCGAGCTCATGGAGATGGGCGGCGGCGTCGTCCGGGACGGTGCGGACGGCGACCACTGGGCGCTGGCGCACCCGTTCCCGGACGCGGAGGCACTCGTCGCGCTCGTCGTCGCGGGTGGGGCGAAGGTGCCGGTCGGGTCGGCGTTCAACTACTCGAACCTCGGGTACGGCCTGCTCGGGCTCGTCATCGAGGCGGTCACCGGCACGTCGTACGCCGAGCACGTCCGCGCCGCGATCACCGAGCCCCTCGGCCTGACCGGCACCGGCCCGGAGTTCGACCCGGCCCGGGAGGACGAGTTCGTCGTCGGCTACACCGGCCTGCACACCAGCCGGACGCGCCGCCGTGTGCCGCACGTGACGACCGGGGCGCTCGCCGCGGCCACCGGCTTCCACGGCACCGCCTCGGACCTCGTCCGGTACTTCACCGCGCACGTGCCCGGGCGCGGATCCCTGCTGTCCGACCACGCCAAGCGGCTGGCGCAACGGAAGGCGTGGAGCGCGCTCGACAGCGACCCCGCCGCCCGCGGGTACGGCGCCGGGTTCATCGTCGACCGGATCAACGGCCGGGAGGTCCGCGGCCACTCCGGCGGGTTCCCCGGGCAGATCACGCAGTCGGTCTTCGACCCCGCGTCGTCGCTGGTGGTGTCCGTCCTGACGAGCAGTGCCACCGGGCCCGCCTCGATGCTCGCGTACGGCATCGTCCACCTGCTCGACGCCGCGGCCGACCCGGACGCCGCCGGTGCAGCGATCCCGGAGGGCGTCGACGCCGCGACCTACACCGGACGGTTCACGACCTTCGAGGGCATCACGGACATCGCCCGGGTGGGGGAGCGGCTGCTCGCGATCGACCCGACGCAGCCGGTGCCGACCGAGTCGCCCGTCCGGCTCGAGGTCGTGGACGCGGACACCCTGCGGATGGCGTCGGGGAACCGGTTCGGGTCGATCGACGAGCTCGTCCGGTTCACCCGCGACGACGCGGGCGCGATCGTGTCCGTCCGCGGCGACAGCGGCATGACCCAGCGGCCGTGGTCGGTGCCGAAGGAGTCGCCCGAGGTCGCCGCGGCGCTCGTCTGACGCGGAAGGGTGGGGACAACCCCACCACGGGTCCGGGAGGCGGCAGGATGGGGAACCGGGTCGGACCTCGCGAGGCTGGACCCATGACCGACACCGACCGCCTCGACCTGGCCCGCACCGTCCCGTTGGACGACGTGGCGCCGGTCGACCCGCACGCCGAGACCGTCCCGATCGAGGGGCCGAGGGGAGCCACGGAGCCGATGCCCTCGCTGCCCGAGCACCATGCATCCGGTGTGCCCTCGCCGTCGGGGGCGCCGCAGGGCCCTCCGGCTCCGGGCCCGGCCACCGGGTGGTCCGTCACGCCGCCGGCCGGCCCGTCCCTCGCTGCCGGAGCTGCCGGTCCGTTCGGGACCACCACCGGGGCCGCCGGCGGGCTCGGGCCGTTCGGCCCCGTCGGCCCCGTCGGCTCGGGGCGCTCCGCCCGTGGTGCCGGCGGCGGGGCCGGCATGAGCGCCGGTGCGTTCTACCGGGACGCGTGGCGCCGGGTCCCGCGCGACTTCGGCTACATGGCGCTCACCGCGGTGCTGCTCTGCACGCTGTACTTCGCGTTCCCGGCGGTCCTCGGCATCGGCGGCTTCGGCACCACGCGCGACCTGTTCAACCCGTTCACGCTGCTGCTGTTCTTCGCCGCGCTGTTCGTGGCCCGGTGGCTCGGACAGTTCGAGAAGCTCCGGATGAGCTGGGCCGACCCGCGGCCGATCCGCCCGGTGGACTGGACGCCCCGGTGGCAGCAGAACTGGTGGACCCGCACCGGTTCGGCGGTCGCGAACCCGCACTACTGGCTCTACCTGCTGCACGCGGTCGTCGTCTACCCGCTCGCCGCGGTCGTCACCGTCGGTACCGGGCTCCTGCTCGCTGCCGGGGTCCTCTGGCCCGTCGTCGCCGTCTTCTTCTACACGGCGAGCGCGCTGCAGCTGCCCGACTTCGGCGTCCTCGGCTCCGCCGGCGGCCTGCTCACGCTCGCACTGCTCTCGATGGCCGCGTCGGTCGTGCTGTTCCCGCTCTGGCTGCGCGGCTCCGTCCTCGCGCACTACTGGATCGACCACGGCCTGCTCGGGGGCTTCCGTGCCGAGGTGCTCGAGCAGCGCGTGGCGGGCCTCCAAGCCTCGCGAGCCGGTGCCGTCACCGCCGAGGGGCAGGCACTCCGCCAGATCGAACGCGACCTGCACGACGGACCCCAGCAGCGCCTGGTGCGACTGCGGATGGACCTCGCCGCCGCCGAGCGGGCGTTCGAGAAGGACCCGGCGAAGGCGAAGACCCTCATCGCCGAGGCCTCCGGGCACGCGCAGGACGCGCTCGACGAACTCCGGGCGCTGTCCCGCGGCTTCGCCCCGCCGATCCTGCTCGACCGTGGACTCGTCGCCGCCCTCGAGGCACTGTGCACCCGCAGCCCGGTCCCGGTCGGCCTCGACGTCCGCCTGCCGGAGGGGCTCGAGCTCGCCAGCGAGGTGCAGCGCAACGTGTACTTCACCGTCAGCGAGCTGCTCACGAACACCGCGAAGCATGCCGGCGCCTCGGCCGCAGGGGTCTACCTCGGGCTCGTCGTCGACGCGACCGGGGTCTGGTACCTGACGGTCAGCGTCACCGACGACGGCCGCGGCGGGGCGACCCAGCGCGAGGGACACGGCATCGAGGGACTCATGGGCCGGATGCGCGCCCTCGACGGCGAGCTCACGGTCTCCAGCCCCGCGGGCGGCCCGACGGAGGCCACCGCCCGGATCCCGCTCGGCGCGCTCAACGGGGTACCGCTCCAGCGCGGATGAGCGGCGGCGCGGCCGGGCCCGGCGACGGCCGGCCCCGCACTAGGGTGATCCCATGACCGACGGCCCGGATGCAGCACGCATCCGGGC
>JASCOJ010000084.1 GCA_029959645.1 Microbacteriaceae bacterium PS02332
CCGCTGCCCTGCTCGACCGGTCGCTCGGGCAGGGCACCGAGCGCGTCGCCGCCGTCGTGGCCGCGCGGGCCGCCGTGTTCGCCGTCACCGGTGCGCGCGCCGCCGTCGTCACGCTCGCCCGCAACGGCACCGTCCTGCTCACCGCGGGCCCCGCGGCCGTCCCCCGGCCCCGGGGGGGCGCGCGGGCGGGCGGGGCGCCCCGCACCCCGGGGGCCCGGGCCCCCCCGGCCGTCTCGGGCGGCGCCGGGCGCGGGGGCGCCGGGCGCGGGGGCGCGGGGGGGCACAGGTCGTCGCGGTCGCACGACGCGCCGCTCACCTTCGCGGCGACGCGGCGTGTTGTGCGACCTCGACGGAACGCCTGCGGCGTGTCCTGCGACCTCGACCGCGGCCGAGCGCCCAGGGCGTCGGACGCGGCAGCACGCCCGGCGCAGGTTGTCGCGGTCGCACGACGCGCCGCTCACGTCCGTGCCCTGCCGGCGTGTTGTGCGACCTCGACGGAACGCCTGCGGCGTGTCCTGCGACCTCGATCGCGGCCGGCCGGCGCGAGCAACGGAGGCGCGGACACGCCCGGCGCCCGTCGTCGCGGTCGCACGACGCGCCCCTCACCTCCGTGCCCTGCCGGCGTGTTGTGCGACCTCGACGGAACGCCTGCGGCGTGTCCTGCGACCTCGACCGCGGGCCGAGCCGCGCGAGCAACGGAGGCGCGGACACGCCCGGCACCCGTCGTCGCGGTCGCACGACGCGCCGCTCACGTGCATGCCCTGCCGGCGTGTTCTGCGACCTCGCAGGAACGCCGATGGCGTGTCCTGCGACCTCGACGGACGCGCTCGGGCGGGTCGACATGCGCCGCCCGCACCGCCGGCACCCGCGGCTCAGGTCGTGGCGAGGAGGTCAGCGACGTCCGCCAGCACGAGCTCCGGCGTGACCTCGTCGACGAACGACGGGTCGTGCTCGCACCGCTCGGCCGTCCAGCCGACCTGGGTGACGTCGACGTCACACACCGGGCACCGCGTCACGAAGCTCATCAGGACCCGGTGCCGACCCCGGTCGAGCGGGCCGGCGTTGATGACGTTGCCGAACCAGAAGACGCCGACCGTCGGGGTGCCGACCGCGACCGCGAGGTGCCGCGGCCCGGAGTCGTCCCCGACCATCACGTCGGCCGCGCCGAGCACGGCGGGGAGTTCCCGGAGCGGGAGGCTGCCGGTCAGGTCGTGCAGGCGGGCGGCGACCTCGGGTCCGACCGCCTCCGCCACGGCTGCGCGGATCTGGTCCGCCGCTGGCCGGTCGGATGCGTCGCCGACGAGGACGACGTCGTCGCCCTCCTGCAGGCGGGCGATCGCCACGGCCGCGAACCGCTCCGGGCTCCAGCGGCGGCGCGGGTCCGTCGCTCCGGGGTGCATCGCCACGAGCCGCCCCGTCGCACCGCACGTCCCGGCCGCACCGGCTGTAGCCGCCGCACCGGGCGTGCCGGCCGCACCGGGCGTCGCGGCCGCATCGGACGTAGCCGCCGCATCGGACGTAGCCGCCGCACCGGGCCGGTCAGGGACGCCGAGCCGCGCGCGGACGGCGGACCGCTCTTCTTCGGTCACCTGGATGACGGGGTCGAGGGTCACGGGCTCGGCGCCGGCCAGACCGACCACCTCGAGGGCACGGAGCACCTCGTGCTGGTAGTACACGTAGCGGACCCAGCGGTCCGGCTCGGCGGCGTCCTCGGTCGCGGTGCCGACGGTGTGCCGGGCGCCGAGCCGGAAGAGGAACGGGTTCGAGTTCCGGCCGCCGCCGTGCAGCTGGACCGCGAGGTCGAACCGGCCGGCGAGGCGCGCGAAGAAGTCCTCGACGTCGGGGGCACCGTCACCGGCGTCACGCACCCCCGGCGACACGGGGAGTTCCTCGACGGCGTGCACGGAGTCCGTCCGGCCGGGCAGGAGCGCAGCCGCCATCGGCGTGCCGAGCAGGGTCACCCGGGCGTCCGGGTACGCGGCCGCGAGTGCGTCGACAGCCGGCATCGCGAACATGAGGTCGCCGAGTCCCCCGCCACGGAGCACCGCGATCTCGCGGACCCCCTCGAACCGTTCGCCGCCTCGCCCGATCTGCACCACGCCCGCCGTCCTCCTGTCGCGTCCACCGGCCTCGTCGAGACCGTCCCGTCGTTCCTACCGGGCGCGGGCCGTGAGGGAGCCCGGCGCGCGGGTGCGACGGGCGTGCCGCGGCCGGAGGTGCGTCCAGCGGATCGAAGCAGCGGTCCCGTTCGTCTTCCCAGCACGATCGGAGGAACCTGGGAGGCCACGGCGCACGTGCTGCTCGCGCGCGCCCGGCCCACGCGAGAGGAAGCGCATGACGCTCGAAGCCCCGACGACCACCGACCCCACGCAGGACGGCACCGCCGACACGATCACGGTGCTCGACCCGGTGACCGGCGACGTCGCCTCCGAGACGCGGCGCGCCAGCGCTGCCGAGGTCAGCGCGGCCGTCGCCCGGGCACGCAGCGCGGCGACCGGATGGGCCCGGACGGCCCCCGGACAGCGCGGGGCGCTGCTCCGCGCCGCCGCCGAGCACCTCCGTGAGCACGCCGACGAGCTCGCCGCGCTGAACACGCGGGAGACCGGCAAGGTCCCCGGCGACGCCCTCGGTGGCGTCGAGGCCGGCATCGGCACCCTCATGCAGTACGCCGAGCTCGGGCCGGTCCACCGCGGCGAGGCCCTGCGCGGCAACCACGGCGCCGCCGACTTCGCGATCCCGCACGCCCGCGGCGTCGTCCTCGCCCTCACGCCGTGGAACGACCCGGTCGCGGTCGCGCTCGGCATCATCGGCGCGGCGATCGTGACCGGCAACACCGTCGTGCACAAGGGCAGCGAGCGGTGCCCCGCGACCGCGGCGCTCCTGAACCGGCTGTTGGCCGAGGCCCTGCCCGAGGGTGTCCTCGTCGGGGTGGACGGCGACGCGACGACCGGCGAGCAGCTCCTCGCCGAGGACGGCATCGCCGTGTACGCGCACGTCGGCTCGACCGCCACCGGCGACCGGCTCGCCGAGGCGGCGCTCCGGACCCGCGCCCACGTCATCCGCGAGAACGGCGGCAACGACGCGCTCGTGGTGGACGCCGACGTCGACCTGGTCTGGGCAGCCGACCAGGCCGCTCTCGGCGCCTTCGCGAACACCGGCCAGATCTGCACGAGCGTGGAGCGCGTCTACGTGCACCGCGACGCCGCCGACGACTTCACCGCCGCGCTCGTCGTCGCCGCGGACCGCAAGACCGCTGCGGACGCGAGCACCTACGGCCCCCTCGTCGACGAGCGCCTCCGGGCCATGGTGCAGCACCACGTCGACGACGCCGTCGCCAAGGGCGCCCGCGTCCTGACCGGCGGCTCGGTGCCGGACGGTGCCGGGACGTTCTACCCCGCGACCGTCCTCACCGACTGCACGGACGACATGCTCGTGCTCACGGAGGAGACCTTCGGCCCGATCGCCCCGATCCGCGTCGTCGAGGACCTCGAGGAGGGCCTCCGGCTCGCCGCCGAGGACCGCTACGGCCTGGCCGCGACCGTCCTGACCGGCGACACGGCGACCGCGCTCCGGGCCGCCGCCGAGCTCCCCGTCGGCACGGTCAAGGTGAACGCCGTCTTCGGCGGCGCCCCCGGCGGCAGCGCCGAGCCCCGCGGCGCGTCCGGCTCCGGCTTCGGCTACGGCCCGCACCTGCTCGACGAGATGACGACCACGACCGTGGTGCACCTCGAGGCCGCGCCGCGCCGCACGGACCGCCCGGTCGCCCCGTCCACCCCGGTCGACACCGCGACCGCCGGCAGCGCGGACACGGACACCGCCACCGCCGAGGGCGTCCGGTGAGCGCCGACGTCCGCGCCATGCGGCACGTCGTCGCCACCGTCGCGGAGCGCGAGCCCCTCGTCGTCGTGGTCGGCGACGTGATCCTCGACCGGTGGACCGTCGGTGAGGCCGAGCGGGTCTCCCGTGAGGCACCGGCACCCGTGGTCCGCGTCACCGAGACCATCGCGGTCCCCGGCGGCGCCGCCAACACCGCCGTGAACGCGCGTGCCCTCGGTGCCCGCGTGCGCATGGTCGGTCTGGTCGGCGACGACGAGACCGGGCGGGTACTCCGTGCCCGCCTCGACGCGGCCGGGGTGGACACCACCTGGCTCGTCGCCGTGCCCGGTGCGACGACCACCTCGAAGGACCGCATCGTCGGCGGTGACCGCGTGGTCGTCCGCGTCGACGACCTCGCCGCTCCCCCGACCCCCGCGGACACCGAGCGCCTCGCCCGTGCGACCGCCGAGGCCGTCCGCGGCGCCGACACCGTCGTGGTGTGCGACTACGACCTCGGGGTCGACGCCGCCGCGATCGTGCCCGTGCTCGCAGCCGACCGTCCGGCCTCGGTCGTGGTCGACGCACACGACCTCCGTGCCTGGGCCCCGCTGCACCCGGACCTCGTCACCCCGAACGCCGGCGAGGCCGCTGCCCTGCTCGACCGGTCGCTCGGGCAGGGCACCGAGCGCGTCGCCGCCGTCGTGGCCGCGCGGGACGACGTGTTCGCCGTCACCGGTGCGCGCGCCGCCGTCGTCACGCTCGACCGCAACGGCACCGTCCTGCTCACCGCGGGCACCGAGGACGTCCACCGGACCCGTGCGACACCCGCTTCCGAGCAACAGGCCTCCGGCGCGGGCGACACCTTCTGCGCCGCGGCATCGGTCGCGCTGTCGGTCGGCACGCCGGTGCGGGAGGCCGTCTCGTTCGCCCAGGCCGCGGCCGACGTCGTGGTCCGCGAGGCCGGGACGTCCGTCTGCTCCGCCGACGCCCTCGTCGCGTCGGTGTCCGCGCCGGCGGAGACCGTCGTCGACCACGACGAGCTCGCCGAGGCGGTCGAGGAGGCCCGGCTGGCCGGGCGCCGCGTCGTCTTCACGAACGGCTGCTTCGACGTCGTGCACCGTGGGCACACCACGTACCTCCGACAGGCGAGCGAGCTCGGTGACCTGCTCGTGGTCGCCCTGAACGACGACGACTCGGTCCGGCGCCTCAAGGGACCGGAGCGACCGATCAACACCGCCGAGGACCGGGCCGGCGTGCTCGCCGCGCTCGCGTGCGTGGACCTGGTGACCGTGTTCGCCACCGACACCCCCATCCCGCTCATCGAGCGTGTCCGTCCGGACGTGTACGTCAAGGGCGGCGACTACTCCCCCGAGATGCTCCGGGAGACCGAGGTCGTCCGGAGCTACGGCGGCGAGGTCGTGATGGTCGACTACGTGGCCGAGCACTCGACCAGCGCCGTCGTCCGGCGCATCCGCGAAACCGCCGCCGGCGCCGCCGCCGCGCCTGCGCCCGTGCCCTACAGCACCCCCGACACCGCGACACCGACACCGACACCGACACCGACACCGACACCGACCGGGGACGCATGACCGAGGCCTTCGACGCACGCCACGCCCGCCGGTCGGCGACGCCGCCGCGCGGCGCCCGGTGGTCCGGCTCCTGGGGCCGACCGCTCCCGGCGTCGGACGGCCCGGCCGCGGTCGACGTCCTCATCCCGACCGTGGGCCGCACGGCCGAGCTCGCGGTCACGCTCGCCGGCCTCGCCGCGCAGACCGACGCGGACTTCCGCGTCGTGCTCAGCGACCAGTCCGGGACCGACGACGTCGCCGAGCGCCCGGCGGTCGCGGCCATGCTGCGCGTCCTGGAGGCCCAGGGCCGGCCCGTCACCCGGCTCACGCACCCGGAACGGCGCGGCCTCGCCGAACACCGGCAGTTCCTCCTCGAGCACGCCACGGCCCCGGCCGTGCTGTACCTCGACGACGACGTGTGGCTCGAGCCCGGCACGGTGCGCCGGATGCTCGACGCGTTGACCGACCTCGGCTGCGGGTTCGTCGGCAGCGCGGTGCAGGGCCTGTCGTACCTGGCGGACCGCCGGCCGCACGAGACCGCGCCGTTCTCGCTGTGGGACGGTCCGGTCGTGCCCGAGGTCGTCCGCCGGGACACCCCCGGGTTCGCCCGCTGGTCACTGCACAACGCCGCGAACCTCGTGCACGTGCAGGCCGACCTCGACATCGAGGACGGTGGCTGGCTGCCGTACCGCGTCGCCTGGGTCGGCGCGTGTGCGATGTACGACCGGGCCGCGCTCGAACAGGTCGGCGGGTTCCGGTTCTGGGACACGCTGCCGGTCGGGCACGCCGGCGAGGACGTCGTCGCGCAGTGGCGGGTCATGGAACGCTTCGGCGGAGCGGGCATCGTCCCGTCCGGCGCTGTGCACCTCGAGGCCCCGACCACGGTCACGGACCGCGAGGTCGACGCACCGGACGTGGTGTTCGCCGACCCGCGCGGACCACAGCCGCACGGCTCCCGGTCGCACTGACCCGTCCCGGCTGGTGCCGGGGGCCGCACTGCGCACCCGACATGCCGACGGTGCGGACTCCCGGCCCGCGATACGGCAGGATCGACGGAGACGACCGCCGACGGAACGAGGACGAGATGGCCAGCTTCACACGCGGCTTCGGCGGACGCCGACGCCCGCAGGACGACCGGACCCCGCCCGGGCAGACCCTGGTGGAGGACTGGCCTGTGATGTCCGCCGGCGCGACGCCGCAGGTCACGCCGGAGGACTGGACCTTCACGATCAGCACGGAGCGCGGGCAGCGCACCTGGTCGTGGGACGAGGTGCACGCGCTCGGCGTCGAGGACGTCACGGTCGACGTGCACTGCGTGACGCACTGGTCCAAGCTCGGCATGGCGTGGCGGGGCGTGTCGCTCGACAAGCTGTTCGCCGAGGTCGACACCTCGCTCGGGTACTGCATGGTGCACAGCTCCGGCGGCTACACGACGAACGTCCCGCTCGCCGAGCTGCTCGGTGGCCGGTCCTGGATCGCCTTCGAGGCCGACGGGGCCCCGCTGACGCCGGAGCACGGTGCACCGGCACGGCTGCTCGTCCCGCACCTGTACTTCTGGAAGAGCGCCAAGTGGGTCCGTGGCATCGAGATGCTCGCCGCCGACCGGCCCGGGTTCTGGGAGGACAACGGCTACAACATGCACGGTGACCCGTGGAAGGAAGAGCGGTACTGGTGACGGTGCCCGCTCCCATCCCCACCCCGGACGCCGGACCGGTCCGCCGCCGCCCCTCCTGGCACCCCGCCACGGTCGCCGAGGTCGCGCCCGAGACCCCGCGGTCCCGACGCATCGTCCTCGAGGTGCCGACCTGGCCGGGCAACGACCCCGGGCAGCACGTCGACCTCCGGCTGACCGCCGAGGACGGCTACCAGGCCACCCGGTCGTACTCGCTCGCCTCGTCCGGTGCCGGCACCCGCCTCACCCTGGCCGTCGACCGGGTCGACGACGGTGAGGTCTCGCCCTTCCTCGTCGACGACATCGCGGTCGGCGACGCGGTCGACGTGCACGGGCCGCTCGGCGACTGGTTCGTCTGGCGTCCGGACCCCGCGGCCGAGCACCCCCGGCCCGTCCAGCTCATCGCGGGCGGTTCGGGCATCGTCCCGCTCGTGCCGATGGTGGAGGCGCACCGTGCCGCGGCGGACCCGGCACCGTTCCGGCTGCTCTACGCGGTCCGGACCCCGGAGGACGTGTACTTCCGGCGCGAGCTCGACGCCGCGGTCGCCGCGACGGACACCGCACCGTTCCACCTCGACGTCGTGCACAGCCGTCGGGCACCCGAGGGTGCGACGACCCCGGCCGGCCGGTTGACCCGGGCCACGCTCGCCGCAGTGGTGTTCCCGCCCGAGGCCGGCGCACTCGTCTACGTGTGCGGTTCAACGCCGTTCGTGGAGCAGGTCCTGACGTGGCTCGGCGGACTCGGGCACGACACCCGGGACGTCCGCGCCGAGCGCTTCGGCGGCACCTGACCACGGACCGACGACGACGGCCCCGGGACGGCTGCTGCTGTCCCGGGGCTGGTCTGAGCGGATGACGAGATTCGAACTCGCGACCCTCACCTTGGCAAGGTGATGCGCTACCACTGCGCCACATCCGCGTGCGGTCACCGTGGTGACCGACAGGACAACAGTACCGGACTTCCCGGCCGCACCGGGCCTCCTCCCCGATCCCGGGCGCGCCGGGCTACGCTCGCGGACGTGACGACGACGTTCCCGCGCAGCTCCCCGTCCGCCCTCGGCATCGACCCGTCGGGCATCGCCGCCCTCGTCGACGCGCTCGAGTCGGCCCCCGGCGTCGAGCCGCACAGCCTCGTGGTCCTCCGACACGGCACCGTCGCCGCGGCCGGGTGGTGGGCGCCGTACGCGCCGGACCGGCCGCACCTGCTCTACTCGCTGAGCAAGAGCTTCACCGCCGCGGCCGTCGGCCTCGCCGTCGACGAAGGGCTCCTCGGGCTCGACGACACCGTGCTGCAGCACTTCCCGGAGTTCGCCGACGAGGTCCCGGACGACCGCACCCGCCGCATGCGCGTCCGGCACCTCCTCGCGATGGCGAGCGGCCACCGGGCTGAGACGGTCGACCGCGCGCGGGCAGCCGACCCCGACGACCTCGTGCACGGGTTCCTGCTCCTGCCACCCGACGAGGAACCCGGCACCGTGTTCGCCTACAACCAGCCGTGCACGTACACCCTGGGCGAGATCGTGCGGCGGGTCAGCGGCGGCACGCTCCTCGAGTACCTCCGCCCGCGCCTGTTCGCCCCGCTCGGCATCGACGACTTCGCCTGGCGCAGGGACGACGCCGGGCACGAGCTCGGCTACAGCGGCGGGTACACCACGACCGATGCCGTCGCCGCCCTCGGCCAGCTGTGCCTGGACCGCGGTGTCCACGACGGCGTCCGGATCCTGTCCGAGGCGTGGGTCGACCTCGCGACGAGCCGCCAGGTCGCGAACCCGGACGAGGGCAACCCGGACTGGCAGCAGGGCTACGGGTTCCAGTTCTGGATGGCCCGGCACGGCTTCCGCGGCGACGGCGCGTACGGACAGTTCAGCATCGTGCTCCCGGAGCAGGACGTGGTGGTCGCGATGACGGGGCAGAGCGCCGACATGCAGGCCGTCCTCGACGCCGTCTGGCAGCACCTGCTCCCCGCCGTCGACCGTGCCGGATCGGCGGACGGCGACGCGGCGCTCCGCGCACGGCTCGAGGCCCTCGCCCTGCCGCCGACACCGGGCGACCCCCTGGACGCGCCCGGCGCTGCACCGGTTGCGGGACGACGCGCGCCGGCGAGGGACGACGCCACGCGGGCCTCCGGTCTGGAGGCCGTGGAGCTGCACCGGGACGACGAGCGCGGGTGGACGGTCACCCTGGTCGACGCCTCCGGCTCGGTCGCGGCCCCGCTCGGCGACGGCTCGTGGGCCGACGACGGGGTGACCGCGTCGAGCGCGGTCCGGACGGCGGACGGCACCGTCGCGGTGGAGGTGCGGTTCGTGCAGACGCCGCACCTGCTGCGGGTCTGGTGCCCGCCGGACGGCGGTCCCTTCCGCGCGGCCTGGGCCACGCAGCCCCTGCACGACGGCATCGCGACGCTCCGCCGGCCGGCGGACGGGGTGTGACCGGTCTCCCGGGCGGGCTCTCGATGCTGTGGGAGTCCGTCGAACCGACCTCGGCGTTGTCCGACCGCTTCGGCTTCCCGGACGCCGCGGACGCCGAGCGCTGGGTCGCGGAGACCCTCGCCGCGCGGTGGTCCGTCGAGGTCACCCGGAGCCGACGACTCGTCGTCAGCGACCAGAACGTCATCGCATGGGTGGAGTCCGACCACGGCCCGCTCGTGGTCAAGTGGTCGCGGGACGCGTCCCGGTTCGACCGCCTCGCCGCCACGACCGGGTTGCTCCACCGCCTCGACGCCCACGGCGTCCCGGTCGCGGTCCCGCTGCCGGGTGTCGACGGCGAGGACCGTGCGGTCGTCGCGGCACCGGGAGGCCCGCTGTCGGTGACCGTGCTCCCGGAACTGACCGGCGACTGGCTCGACGTGGGCGACGAGCAGGCCGTGCACGCCGCCGGTGCCGTCCTCGCGCGCGTGCACGCGGCCCTCGGCGGCGAGTCGGTCCCGCCCGTGCTCGCCGCGGAGCCGTCCGTACCGGTGCGGACCCGCGTCGAGGAGTGGCTCGCCGGCCCCGGTGCCGGGGAGCGCTGGGCGGCGGGGGCCGGACGGCTCGTCGCCGCACTCGCGGCCGTCCCCGACCTCGACGAGGTCCCGCAGCTCGTGCACGGCGACTTCCGCGCGGCGAACGTCCTGACGGTCGGGTCGTCGGTCGTCGGGGTGCTCGACCTCGACGACGCCGACGTGCGTCCCCGGGTGCTCGACCTCGCGGTCGCCGGTGTCCTGCTCGGGACCCGGTTCCACGACTGGGCCCCGACGAGCCGTCCCGTCCGGCGGGTGTTCCGCGCGGGCTACGAGTCCGTCCGGCCGCTCGGCACCACGGAGTCCGCGTGGCTCGACGTGCTCGACCTGTGGGTGGGCCTGCGCATGGTCCCGGACGGGGACGACCCGGCGGGGTGGGCCGTGGCGCTCAGCGCCTGAGGGTCTGGTGCGGGTACTCGCCGAAGTGGCGGGCGTACTCCGCCGAGAAGCGCCCCATGTGGTTGAAGCCCCAGGTCCGGGCGATCTCGGCGACGCTGACCGTGCCGAGCTCCCCGGAGAGCAGCTCGGCCCGGGTCTCCTCGAGCCGGATCGACTTCAGGG
This sequence comes from Microbacteriaceae bacterium PS02332, assembly GCA_029959645.1. Taxonomy (GTDB): domain Bacteria; phylum Actinomycetota; class Actinomycetes; order Actinomycetales; family Microbacteriaceae; genus Curtobacterium. Next base: position 10,616 of record JASCOJ010000084.1, read on the forward strand.
AGGACATCGGCGACCGTCCGTGGGCGCGGCGGAAGGACTCCTGGAGGGTCCGGACGCTCATGCCGGCCGCTGCGGCCACGTCGGCGACCGTCATCGCGTCCTGCGCGTGGGCGTGCAGGTACTCGACCGCTGCCGTCAGCCGTCGGTCGGCGGCGTCGCCGGTCCCGACCCGCAGCCGCTCGGCCTCGAGGGGGTGCAGCCGGAGCAGCGCGCGCACGACGTCCGCCTGTGCTTCGTGCCAGGCCAGCGACGCGGGACCGTCGGCGCGGAGTGCCGCGAGCGCGAGGCTGACGGCGGTGCGCCAGCCCGCGACGGCGTCGGGGTCCGAGGACTGCTGACTCGCGAACGCCATGTCGTCGTCCACGGCGTAGCGCTCGGAGGCGACGTCGGCGACGAGGGCGCGGTCGAGGTGCACCAGTCGTTGGTCCGGGTGGTCGTGTTCGACCCGGAAGTGTCTCCCGACCGGCAGCGGCATGGGCACGCCGAGCCGCACCGGCGTCCGACCACGGCCGACGTCGACGGTCGACCGACCCGACTCGAGCCACTGCACGACCACGTCGTCGGTCGCCGCGTCACCCCGGAGCCATCCGTTCAACTGGAACCGGCGGACACTGAGGCGGTCGTCACCCACGCCGACGTACCGGAACCAGTAGTCGGTGTCGGCGGGCCCGGTGGTCCAGTCGCGGGCGCCGTAGATGCCGCCGAGGGTGTCGACTGCGGCGCCAGGGTCGCGGCCGGAGAACGCGACGAGCGGTTGCGGAGCGGGGCTGACTGTGGTCATGGTGCGATCCGTCCGTCCTGCCCGGTTCTCCGGGCGGACCGGTCGGGTCCGGGATCAGGTCGGGCCCGACCGGTGGCTCCTGATGGCGCCACCGCACCGTCGTCGCGGAGCGCGGCGGGGCGGGGTCGTCCTGGTCGTCATCGGTACCCGCGCAGCGGGTCCGGCGACCAGGGTCCGGGGCGCCGGCTCCACCGTACGGCCCGGGCCGAGCCGACCGCAAGGGAACCGCGGTCGTCCGGCCCGCTCCGCGTTCTGCGGAGCGTCGTCAGGGGATGCACGGTCCCCGTCGCGTACGTTCACACTCGTAGCCCCGGACTTCGGTTATGCCATCCCACAGCACGATCGAGAGAGCCCCGCTCATGAGCCAGTCCACCGCGACACCGATCATCCGCACCCGTCCGCGTGACGGGGCAGCCAGCAGCACGTCGACGTACTCGACGGTGTTGAAACGCGTCAAGGCCGACGGGTTGCTCGGCCGGCGGACCGGGTACTACTGGACCGTCTTCGCGGTCCTCGTCGTCGTCCTCGCCCTGGCCGCCGGCGCATTCGCGCTGCTCGGCGAGTCGTGGTTCCAGCTGATCGTCGCCGGCGTGCTCGGCGTCGTCTTCACGCAGTTCGCGTTCCTGTCGCACGAGGCCGCGCACCGTCAGATCTTCGCGTCGAACGCCTGGAACGACCGGGCCGCCCGCTACGGCGGGACGTTCCTCGCCGGGGTCAGCTACGCGTGGTGGATGAACAAGCACACGCGGCACCACGGGAACCCGAACACGGTCGGCAAGGACCCGGACATCTCGTTCGACGCCATCTCGTTCCGTCCCGAGGACGCCGCGAGCCGCCGTGGGTTCCTGCGCGTGCTCGTCCGGGTCCAGGGGTACGCGTTCTTCCCGATGCTCCTGCTCGAGGGCGCCAACCTGCACTGGCAGTCGATCAAGACGTACCTCACCGGCACCGGCATCAAGGGCCGGTGGAGCGAGGGCAGCGTCTTCCTCGCCCGCTTCGTCCTCTACCTCGGCGTCCTGTTCTGGTTCCTGCCGCTGGGGATGGCGTTCGCGTTCCTCGGCGTGCAGCTCGCGGTGTTCGGCTTCTACATGGGCATCGCCTTCGCCCCGAACCACAAGGGCATGCCGATCATCGAGGAGGGGCAGAAGGTCGACTTCTTCAGCCGCCAGGTCCTGACCTCCCGGAACATCCACGGCGGCCGCTGGGTCGAGCACTTCATGGGCGGGCTGAACTACCAGGTCGAACACCACCTGTTCCCGAACATGGCGCGGCCGAACCTCCGCGCGGCACGACTCGTGGTGCAGCAGTTCTGCGCCGAGCACGACGTCCCGTACACCGAGACGAGCCTGATCCGGTCCTACGCGATCGTGGTCCAGTACCTGAACCGCGTGGGTCTCGCCGCCCGCGACCCGTTCGCCTGCCCGATGGTGCAGCAGTTCCGGACCCGCTGAGCCCGGTCCCGCCCAGGAGCTTCGTCCCGCTGGCACCTCCGTCGCGACCCCGGTAGGTTGTTCAACAATCCACCGAGCGACGAGGGGTCCAGCGTGACGACGATCGACCTGAACAGCGACCTGGGCGAGGGCTTCGGTGCCTGGACCCTCGGTGACGACGCGGCGATGCTCGACGTCGTCTCGAGCGCGAACATCGCGTGCGGCGCCCACGCGGGCGACCCGTCGACGATGCTCACCACCGCCCGCGTGGCTGCCGAGCGGGGCGTCGCCGTCGGCGCGCACGTCGCCTACCGCGACCTCGCGGGGTTCGGGCGACGTCCGCTCCCCGTGGCACCGGACGAGCTGTACGCCGACGTCGTGCACCAACTCGGTGCCGCCGTCGCCGCCGCGGCCGTCGCCGACACGGCGGTCACCTACGTCAAGCCGCACGGCGCCCTGTACAACAGCGCCTGCGCCGACGCCGGCCTGGCGGAGGTCGTGGTCCGCGCCGTCGCCGACGTCGACGCCGGCCTCGCGGTCCTCGCACTCCCGGGGTCCGAGCTCCTGCTCGCCGCCGAGCGCCACGGACTCCGCGCGGTCGCCGAGGCGTTCGCCGACCGTGCCTACGAGCCGGACGGCTCGCTCGTCGGGCGGGGTCGCCCGGGCGCCGTCCTGCACGACCCCGAGGCGGTCGCCGCGCGGGTCCTGCGGATGGTGACCGACGGCACCGCGACCGCCGTCGACGGGTCCGAGGTCGTCGTGCAGGCGGACTCGGTGTGCGTGCACGGCGACTCGCCGGACGCGGTCGCCATGGCGCGGGCGATCCGGCGGGTGCTGACCGAGCAGGGCATCGGCATCGCCCCCTTCGCGCCGGCGACCGCGTGAACCGGACCGGGCAGCCCGCGGACGTCCGTCGCGCCGGGGCGTCGGCGCTGCTCACCACCTTCGCCACCCTCGCCGAGGTCGTCGCCTTCCGCACCGCGGTCACCGGAGCGCGGCTGCCGGGCGTCACCGAGACGGTCTCCGGCGCCCGCTCGCTCCTGGTGCGCTACGACGCCGCCCTGACCGACGAGGCCCGGCTCCGGGCCGCGCTCGCTGCCGTGACGACCGGGTCCACCCAGACCGACACCGCTCCGGCTGCCGGGGACGCCGCCGCCCCGGTGCTCGTGCCGGTGACGTACGACGGCGAGGACCTCGACGACGTCGTCTCCCTGACCGGGATGACCCGGGCGGAGCTCGTGGCCTGGCACACCGGGCAGGTGTGGACGAGCGCGTTCTGCGGCTTCGCCCCCGGCTTCAGCTACCTGACCGGCACGGAGCCGCCGCTCGACCTCCCGCGCCGCAGCACCTCCCGGACCGCGGTCCCGAGCGGTGCCGTCGGCCTCGCCGGCGAGTTCAGCGCCGTCTACCCGCGCACCTCGCCCGGCGGCTGGCAGCTCATCGGCCGGACGACCGTGCCGATGTGGTCGCTCGACCGTGAGCCGCCCGCGTTGGCCCCCGCGGGGACCCGCATCCGCTTCGTCGAAGCCGACCCGGCATGAGCGCCGTCACCGTCGTCCGCGTCGGCTACGCGGTGACGACCCAGGACCTCGGGCGGCCGGGGTTCAGCGACATGGGGCTCGGCGCCGCCGGCGCCGCCGACCGCGGAGCGGCCGCGCTGGCCGGCCGGATGGTGGGCAACCGTCCCGGAGCCGCCGTCCTGGAGGCCCTGCTCGGCTCCGTCGCGCTCCGCACCGATGCGCACGTGGTCGCCGCCGTCACCGGTGCGGCCGGTCCGGTGGACGTCGAGCGCGCCGACGGGCGTGTCCGGGGCGCTGCGCCGTACGAGGTCCTGATGCTCGAGCCCGGCGACGTCCTGCACCTCGGCGTCCCGGAGACCGGGCTCCGCTCCTACATCGCGGTCCGCGGCGGGTTCGCGGTCGAGCCCGTGCTCGGGAGCCGCTCGTGGGACTCGCTCGCACAGCTCGGACCGGCGCCGCTCCGGGTCGGCGACGTCCTGCCGGTCGGGGACGACGCCGAGGCCTGGCCCGTCGTCGACGCCGTGGCACCGCCGTCCACGCCCCTGGACACCGTGCCGGTCGTGCTCGACGTCGTCCCGGGCCCACGTGACGACTGGTTCACCCCGGGGTGGCGGTCGACGCTCACCGGGCAGGACCACGTCGTCAGCGCGGACAGCGACCGGGTCGGCGTGCGGACGACGGCCGCGACCCCGCTCCTCCGCGCGGTGAACGGCGAGCTGCCGAGCGAGGGCGTCGAGACGGGGTCGCTGCAGGTGCCGCCGGAGGGGTCCCCCGTGCTGTTCCTCGCCGACCACCCGGTGACCGGCGGGTACCCGGTCATCGCCGTCCTCACCCCGGCGTCGGTCGACCGGGCCGCGCAGCTCCGGCCCGGTGACGTGGTGCGCTTCCGGCTCCCCCGCTGACACCGGCCCCCTGGACGATCCCCGATCCGGAACAGCACGGGCGCCGCGGTCGTTGGCGATGGCGGGGCCGGCGTCGACCGACGCGCCCCATCGACGAAAGGTGCACCCCATGACGCAGACCGTCTTCCTCGAGGTCCAGCTCCGCAGCGACGTCTCCGAGGCCCAGGTCGCGGCCGCGGTCCGCGAGACGCTCGCACAGACGGCCCAACGCCCGGGCAACGAATCGCTCGAGGTCCTGGTCGACGACGCCGACCCGACGCGGATGGTCGTCCTCGAGCGCTGGGCGACGAGCGCGGACCACGACGCCTACGTCGCGTGGCGTGCCACGCCCGAAGGTGCCGCCGAGGCGCTCGGTGCGGTGCTCGCGGCACCGCCGGTGACGCGCACCTTCGCGCGCACGATCCCGCTCGGCTGACACCCGGTACGAGCGACTCCCCACGCGACGCCCCCGCGGGGGGGGCCCCCCCCCGGGGGCGCGCGGCGGGGCGCCCCGCCCGGGGGGGGGGGGGGGGGG
>JASCOJ010000085.1 GCA_029959645.1 Microbacteriaceae bacterium PS02332
GCCCCCCGGCGGCGGGCGGGCGCGGGGCGCCGCGGCCGGGGCGCGGCCCCCCCCCCCCCCCCCCCCCCCGAGTCTCGGGCCGGGCGGTCCAGCCGGGAGGCCCGGAGTGCGCCGAGCGCGCCCGTCGCGTCCGCCACGAGCACCGCCCGGCGCAGCGCGTCGCGGCCGACGCGGCGGGCGGCGGCGTCGTCCGCCGCGAACTCGACGAGCACCCGCGTCGAGCGGGCCATCGCCCGTGCTCCCGGGATCCAGGGCACCGCGCGCTCGAGGGACTCGGCGACCCCGACGACGGCCGCGTGGTGCTGGCGCAGGTGGGCACGTTCATGAGCGACCACGGCCTCCAGTTCGTCGGTGCGGAGGCGCTCGGCGAGCCCGGTGCTGACGAGGACACCGCCGCTGCGTCCCGGGACGGCACAGGCCAGCGCGTGATCGGCCTCGACGACCGCGACGAGGGTGCCGTCGATCTCGCGGTGCGGGGCGGCGCCGGTGCGGATGGCCTCGCGGACGGCCGCGTGCTCCGGGCCGGGTCGGACGCGCACCGCCACGGCGAAGGCGATGACCGCGAGCACCGCGACGCCGATGTTCAGACCGTGACTCGGTGACTCGGCGATGCCGAACGGGTCGGTCACCGGGCGGTCGGCGAGCACGACGAGCGCGACGCCGCCGACGGACCCGACGACGCCGACTCCGACGGCGAGCGACCAGGCCACCAGCGCGGTCCGCGGTCGGTCGATCGTCCAGGCGGCGCGGGTCAGGACCCGGGGTGCCAGCACGACCACGGCGAGCGCGAGCACGAGGAGCACGACACCGGCGACGACCACGGGGTCCGTCCGGTCAGGAGCGGGCGCGGGAGTCGATCGCGCGGCGGAGGACCTCGAGGTCCTGCGAGGCGAGCGAACCGGTGAACTGCAGGAGGGCGGCCTCGCGGTCGGTGGCGGCGGCCAGTGCGCTCGACATGAGCGACGCGGTGTGGTCCTCGCGGGAGTGCGCGGCACGGAAGGTCAGCGGGGCGTCCGCGTGTTCCTGCCGGAGGACCGTGCCCTTGCGGCCGAGCCGGTCGAGCACGGTGAGGACCGTCGTGAGTGCCGGCCGGGGCTCCGGGAAGGCGTCGAGGACCTGGCGGGCCGTGAGACCGGTCGTGTCCGCGTCGGCAGCGGACCAGAGCGCGTCGAGCACCGCCTGCTCGAGCTGCCCACGGGGGCGCGATCGCTGTCCTGCCACGGCGCCACTCTACGTGATGTCGAACGGGCCCCCGTCGGGCTTCTTCGCCGCGCTGGGCGCCGTCGATCCCGTCACACGGCCGTAACAGGCAGTCGCTATGCTCTTCGCGACAACTGAACACCGCCGGCCGTCCATCCGCCGCGGGAGAGCCCCACCGGTCGTGCGTACGTGCCGACCGCGGGCACCGAAGGAGCAACCTCCCCGTCAATCTCTCAGGTCCAACACCGCAGCGACCAGGCCACTCTGAAAAGCAGACGCAGAGCGTCTCGCCCACGGTGAAAGCCGCCGGACCTCACGGGCCGCGGTGAAACTCTCAGGCCCATGACAGAGGGGGAGTTCCACACCCGACGATCGTCGTCGGGTCCTGCCCACGCCAGGAGAACTCCGTCCATGTCAGAACTCCTCCCCACGCCCCTGCGCGCCTCTCCGCTTGAGGCCGCGCACGAAGCCGCCGGTGCCACGTTCACCGACTTCGCCGGGTACCGGATGCCCGTCCGCTACTCGTCCGACCTCGCCGAGCACCACGCGGTGCGGCAGGCCGCCGGCGTCTTCGACCTCTCGCACATGGCGGAGATCGGCGTGCAGGGCCCGGACGCGGTGGCGTACCTCGACGCCGCGCTCGCCGGGTCGTTCGGCGCGATGCCCGTCGGCCGTGCGAAGTACTCGCTGCTCCTGGCGGAGGACGGCGGCATCCTCGACGACCTCGTCGTGTACCGCACCGACGAGGACGTCTTCCTCGTCGTTGCGAACGCCGCGAACCGCGACGTCGCCGTCCGCGCGATGACCGAGCGCGCCGCGGGCCACGACGTCCAGGTGACCGACGACTCGGACAGCACCGCGCTCGTCGCCGTGCAGGGCCCCGCGGCCGCCGGCACGCTCGACGCCCTCGTCACGGCGGACCGGCTGCAGCCCGAGTCGCCGCTCGACGAACTCCGCTACTACCGCGTCGTGCACGCGCTGTTCGACGGCGCCGAGGTGCTCATCGCCCGCACCGGGTACACCGGCGAGGACGGCTTCGAGCTGTACTCGTCGCCCGAGGTCGCGCCGACGATCTGGGACGCCCTGCTCGCCGCCGGAGCCGAGCGCGGGGTGGTGCCCGCCGGGCTCGCCGCACGCGACACCCTCCGGCTCGAGGCCGGCATGCCGCTGTACGGCCACGAGCTCGACACCACCGTTCGCCCCGCCCAGGCCGGGCTCGGCCGGGTCGTCGCCACCTCCGGGTCGTTCGTCGGCGACGCCGGTGTCGAGCCGGCCCCCGACGCCCGGGTCCTCGTCGGCATCGTCCTGGAGGGCCGCCGTGCCGCCCGTGCCGGGTACGACGTCGTCCGCGACGGGGTCGTCGTCGGCACGGTGACCTCCGGTGCGCTCTCGCCGACGCTCGGCCACCCGGTGGCGATGGCGTTCGTCGACCCCGACTGCGCCGACGGGGGACAGGTCCTCCACATCGACGTCCGCGGCACGGCCATCCCCGGCACCGTCACCGCGCTCCCCTTCTACCGCCGCGCCACGAGAGGCTGAACCCCATGACCGACCAGACCGCACTGCAGTACACCAAGGACCACGAGTGGATCCTCGTCGAGGGCGACGTCGTCACCGTCGGCATCACGGACCACGCCGCCGAGCAGCTCGGTGACGTCGTCTACGTCGAGCTCCCCGCCGTCGGCACCACCACGACCGCGGGCGAGCAGCTCGGCGAGATCGAGTCGACGAAGAGCGTCGGCGAGCTGTTCGCGCCGATCGAGGGCGAGGTCGTCGAGGTGAACGAGGCCGTCGTCGCGACGCCCGACACCGTCAACCACGACCCCTTCGGCGCCGGTTGGCTCATCAAGCTCAAGGTCGACGGCACCTCCTTCCCCGAGGACCTCATGGACCACGACACCTACCGGGCGTCCATCGCATGACGAGCATCCTGCGGCAGGACGACAACCTGCAGACCACGTTCGCCGACCGGCACATCGGGACGACCCCCGCCGACCAGCGCGCCATGCTCGACGCCGTCGGGCAGCCCTCGCTCGACGCCCTCGTCCGTGCGGCCATCCCGGCGTCCATCCACGCCGCCCCGGTGACCGACTCGACGATCCCCGCCGCCGTCGGCGAGACCGAGGCGCTCGCGGAACTCCGTCGCATGGCAGGCCGCAACACCGTGCGCCGCGCGATGATCGGGCTCGGCTACGCCGACACCCACACGCCCGCCGTGATCCAGCGGAACGTGCTCGAGAACCCGAGCTGGTACACGGCCTACACGCCGTACCAGCCGGAGATCTCGCAGGGGCGACTCGAGGCGCTCATCAACTTCCAGACGATGGTGTCCGACCTGACCGGGATGGCCACGGCCGGGGCGTCGATGCTCGACGAGGGCACCGCCGTCGTCGAGGGGATGCTCCTCGCCCGCCGCGCCTCGAAGGTCAAGGGCGACGCCTTCCTCGTCGACGCCGACCTCCTCCCGCAGACGCGGGCGATCCTCGACTCCCGGGCCGACGCGGTGGGCATCGCCCTGCGCACGTTCGACGCCGCCGACGGCCCCACCGACGAGCAGCTCGACGGCGCCTTCGGCGTGGTCCTGCAGTACCCGGGCGCCTCCGGTCGCGTCGTCGACCCGAGCAGCACGATCGAGCGCGTGCACGCCGGCGGCGGCATCGCCGTCGTCGCGGCCGACCTGCTCGCGATGACGCTGCTCGCCAGCCCCGGCGACCTCGGCGCGGACGTCGCCGTCGGCACGAGCCAGCGCTTCGGCGTGCCGCTCGGCTTCGGCGGTCCGCACGCCGGGTACCTGGCGGTCCGTGCCGGGCTCGAGCGCCAGCTGCCCGGCCGGCTCGTCGGGGTGTCGTTCGACGCCGACGGCGGTCTGGCGTACCGGCTCAGCCTGCAGACCCGCGAGCAGCACATCCGCCGCGAGAAGGCGACGAGCAACATCTGCACCGCGCAGGTCCTGCTCGCCGTGATGGCCTCGATGTACGCCGTCTACCACGGGCCTGAGGGGCTGCGGTTCATCGCGCGCCGGGTCGCCCGGACAACGACGGCGCTGGCCGACGTGGCCCGGACCGCGGGACTCGAGGTCGTGCACGACGGGTGGTTCGACACCCTCACGCTGCGGGCCGACGCTCGTGCCGAGGGCCTGGTCACCGCCGCGCGCGACGCCGGGTACCTCCTCCACCTCGTGGACGCCGACACGCTGCAGTGCTCCGTCGACGAGACGACCACGCCGGAGGACGTCGTCGCGCTCGCCGCGGTGTTCGGCGCGACGGACGTGACCGTCCCCGCGACCGAGTCCGCCGTGCGGGACGCGGCTTCGGGCCTCCCGGCCGGCCTCGAGCGCACCAGCGAGTACCTGACCCACCCGGTCTTCAGCGCGCACCGCAGCGAGACCCGGATGATGCGGTACCTCAAGCACCTGTCCGACAAGGACTACGCGCTCGACCGCGGCATGATCCCGCTCGGCAGCTGCACCATGAAGCTCAACGCGGCGACCGAGATGGCGGCCGTGACGTGGCCGGAGTTCGCCGGGTTGCACCCGTTCGCCCCGCGCGACGACGTCGAGGGCTACCTGTCGATGATCGGCGACCTCGAGACCTGGCTCGCCGAGGTCACCGGGTACGACACCGTCTCGGTGCAGCCGAACGCCGGCAGCCAGGGCGAGCTCGCCGGGCTCCTCGCGATCCGTGGGTACCACCGGGCGAACGGCGACGACGAGCGCACGGTGTGCCTCATCCCGTCGAGCGCGCACGGCACGAACGCCGCGTCCGCGGTGCTCGCCGGCATGCAGGTCGTCGTCGTGGCCTGTGACGAGGACGGCAACGTCGACCTCGACGACCTCCGCGCGAAGACGGCACAGCACGGCGAGCGGCTGGCCGCGCTGATGATCACCTACCCGTCCACCCACGGGGTGTACGAGCACGACATCCGCGACGTATGCGACGCCGTGCACGAGGCCGGCGGCCAGGTCTACGTCGACGGCGCCAACCTGAACGCGCTGCTCGGGCACGCCCGCTTCGGCGACTTCGGTGGCGACGTCTCGCACCTCAACCTGCACAAGACCTTCTGCATCCCGCACGGCGGCGGTGGCCCGGGCGTCGGCCCGGTCGCGGCCAAGGCGCACCTCGCGCCGTTCCTGCCGGGCCACCCGATGGCGCAGCAGGCCGACCGGCGGACCGACGCCGAGGCGTCGACGGAGGACGGCCGGCTCGCGCACGCGGGCGGCCCGGTCTCCGCCGCGCCGTACGGCAGCCCGAGCATCCTGCCGATCACCTGGACCTACGTCCGGATGATGGGGCTCGAGGGGCTCACCCGGGCGACCGAGGCCGCGGTGCTCGGCGCGAACTACATCGCGGCGCGGCTGCGGGACGCGTTCCCGGTCCTCTACACGGGGGAGTCGGGGCTCGTCGCCCACGAGTGCATCCTCGACCTGCGGCCCCTCCGTGAGGCCACGGGCATCACCGTCGACGACGTGGCGAAGCGCCTCATCGACCACGGGTTCCACGCGCCGACGATGTCCTTCCCGGTCGCCGGGACCCTCATGGTCGAGCCGACCGAGAGCGAGGACCTCGCCGAGCTCGACCGGTTCGTCGACGCGATGCTGGCGATCCGGGCCGAGGCCGACGCCGTCGGTCGCGGCGAGTGGCCGGCGGACGACAACCCGCTCGTCAACGCACCGCACACCGCCGCGTCGGTCATCACCGGTGAGTGGGACCACGCCTACACGCGGGAGCAGGCCGTCTACCCGACGGCCGGCATCGTCGGCGCGAAGTACTGGCCGCCGGTCCGCCGGATCGACCAGGCGTACGGCGACCGCAACCTCGTCTGCGCGTGCCCGCCGATCGAGGCGTTCGCGCAGTAGCGTCGGCCGACGCACAGACGGGGTCAGCCGACCGGCAGGTGCTCCGCCCACCAGGCGAGGACGTGCTCGAAGCGCTGGACGCGGTGGCGGGGCTTGCCCGACCGGGACAGCTCGTGGCCCTCGCCCGGGAACACCAGGAAGGACGCGTCGACACCGGCACGGCGCAGGGCGACGTACTGCCGCTGGCCCTGCTCGATGGGGCACCGCCAGTCCTGCTCGGAGTGCGCCACCATGAACGGGATCGTCACCTGGTCGGCGTAGGTCAGCGGGCTGCGGCGTCGCTGCTCCTCGGGGTCCGACCCGACGTAGGCGTCGGCGAAGAACCAGCCGATGTCCGAGCTGCCGGCGAACGAGTCCCACGCGTTCACGGCGCGCTCGCTCCACGCGGCGACGAACCGGTCGCCGTGGTGCGCGGCGAGCCAGCTCGTCATGAACCCGCCGTAGGAGCCACCCATGATGCCGACGCGGGTGGCGTCGAGGTCGTCGCGCTCGAGGGCCGCGTCGAGGAGGGCGAGGACGTCGTCGACGTCGACCGTGCCCATCGCGCCGATCACGGCGCGTCCGTGGTCGAGCCCGTACCCGGCGGAGCCCCGCGGGTTCCCGATGACGACCGCGTACCCGGCGGAGGCGTACACCTGCGCCTCGTCGAAGAACGCCCAGGTGTCCTGTCCGAACGGTCCGCCGTGCACGACCCGGAGCACCGGGTGCGGACCCTCGCCCTCGGGCAGCAGGACCCAGCCGTGCACCGGGGTGCCGTCGGCGGAGGTGCCGTGCAGCTCCTCGATCCGCCGGACGCCGTTGTGGCGGACCTCGGCGCCGAGATCGGTCGCGACCGTGCCGGAGGTGACGCCGATGGCGGCTCCAGCGGCATCGACGTCGACGAGGACGACCTCGCCGGGGGAGTCGGGCGACGCGACGGCCGCGGCGAGGAGCCCGTCGACCGCGTCGAAGCCGGCGACGACGACGTGGCCGCCGAGCACCGTGCCGAGGTCGTCGAGGACGGCCGGGGTCGACGGTGCGGAGCCGGACCACGCCACGGAGCGGACCTGCACGGTGCCGCGGTCGAGCACGGCGACGAGCACCGCGCCGTCCCGGGCGATCGGGGTGCCGGTCACGTGCACGGTCGCGCGGTCGGTGAGTCGCACGGGCTCGGCGAACGAGCCGTCCTCCTGCGCGGGTGCCGCCCACAGACCGTCCGGCTCACCGACGACCCCGTCCTCGGAGGTCGCGCCGACGAAGAAGAGGGTGCCGTCCGGGCCGAACGCGGCCGAGTCGACCGAGCCGGCCGTCCGGACGACGAGCTCCGCGGCACCCGAGGCGAGATCGATGCGGTACAGGTCGGAGTCGTGCGTCTCGACCGCACCGAGGTCGCGGGGTGCGGTGACGAGCACGGCGGTACCGTCCGGGGTCCACACGGGCGCGCCGAGCGAGCAGGGGAGCGAGGTCAGCGGCGTCGTGACGGGGGCTCCGGCCGCGGCGACGTCGACGACGACGAGCTGGGCGAAGCGGTCCCGCAGGTACCCGGTGCCGTCGGTGTGGTGGTCGAGCCGCTTGGTGAGCCGCGGCGCCTCGGCGTCCGGACCGGGACGGTGGCCGGCAGCGTCCTGGGAGCCGTAGCGCCCGGGCTCCGGGAAGCGCGCGACGACCGCGACCCGGCGGGAGTCGGGGGACCAGACCGCGGTGCCGGCTCCGAGGGGGAGCGCGGTCGTGATCCGGGCCTCCCCGCCGTCGGTCGGGACGACCGCGAGCTGCGCCCGGTCGTGGCCGGCCTCGTCGGCGACCTGCCGGAGGAACGCGAGCCAGCGGCCGTCGGGGGACGCGACCGGGGCGGTGTCGTGGTCGCCGGAGGTCCAGCGACGGGTGGTGCCGTCCTCGACCAGTTCGACGGTGCTGCGGTACTCGTCGGCGTCGACGTCGGGGCGGGACACCGCGGTGAAGACCTTGGGGGCGGAGCCGTCCGTGCCGCGGGCGATGGTCGGTCGGGACGGGAGGCGGAGGCGTGAGATGTCGTCAGGGAGCACCCCTCCACGGTAGGACCGATGCCTCCACGACGGCACGGGGAGTGTTCGCCCGGCGTTCACCCGTGCACAGCGCCGCCGCAAGACTGTTCAGATCTGCTTGCGGAGTCAAGCGGTCCTGTTGCGTATGGCAGCAGAACGACGCAACGATCCACAGGGTCACGCAACGATCCGCGACCCACGTTTCCGCTGTGTAACAAGTTGCGCGGGGATTTTGGTCGCTTTCCCCCACGCACCTATCGTTCATCGGGAGCGGTCGGAGAGCCCTGCCTCGCGGTCGTTCGATTCCATTCCACCAGGAGGATCACAGAGTGAACATCACCAAGAAGCGGGGGCGCCAGCTGCTCGGCGCCGTCGCCCTGGCCGGGGCGGCCGCGATCGCCCTCGCCGGCTGCACCACCTCTCCGAGTTCGAACGAGACGGGTTCGGCGTCGAACAAGACCGTCACGATCGCCCAGGTGAACGAGGTCACGTCGTTCAACTACAACACCCCGCAGGGCAACCTGGACGTCAACGGGATGATCAACTACATGACGCAGCCCCAGTTCTACACGCTGGGTGAGAAGTACCAGATCACGCAGAACTCCGACCTCGGCACCATGAAGAAGCTGAGCGACGACCCGCTGACGGTCAAGTACACGCTCAACAAGAACGCCAAGTGGTCCGACGGCAAGAAGATCACCTCGGACGACCTGCTGCTCGGTTGGGCGCAGGCCTCGGGGTACTACGACTCCGCGACGCAGGACGCTGACGGCAAGGTCACGAGCGGTACCCAGTACTTCTCGCTCGCCGCCGCCTCGCCGTTCAAGACGGACTACCCGTCCGACATCTCCGACGACTCGATCACGATCAAGTACAAGGAGCCGTACGTCGACTGGCAGCTCGTCAACCCGATCCAGTTCCCGGCGCACGTCGTCGCGGACGAGGCCGGTGTCTCCGAAGACGCGCTCATGAAGTCGCTCAAGGACACCCCGGCGGGCAACGTCGAGAGCCCCGCAGCGGAGAACGCGACGCTGAAGAAGGCCGCCGACTTCGTCAACACGGGCTACGACAAGACCAGCCTGCCGAGCGACAAGAAGCTCCTCGTCTCGGGTGGCCCGCTCATGGTCTCCGCCTGGACCCCCAAGCAGTCCATGACCCTCGTGCCGAACCCGGAGTACACGGGCGACCACAAGGTCAGCTTCGGCAAGCTCGTCATCCGCTTCATCGGTGACGCCAACGCGCAGGTCACGGCACTCCAGAACGGCGAGGTCGACGCGATCCAGCCGCAGCCGTCCGCCGACACGGTGAAGGCGCTCGACGCCGCCGCCGGGGTCAGCGTCATCCAGGGCTCGCAGGTCGCCTACGACCACCTCGACCTGAACTTCGGCTCGACCGTGTTCAAGGACGAGAACGTCCGCAAGGCGTTCCTCCTGACGATCCCGCGTGAGCAGATCCTCAAGTCGATCGTCACCCCGATCAACTCGAAGGCCAAGGTCCTCGACTCGCAGCTGTACCTGCCGGGTCAGGCCGACTACGAGAAGTCCGTCGAGTCGAACGGCTCGGACGAGTACTCGAAGGTCGACATCAACAAGGCGAAGCAGCTGCTCGGCGGCGCGACCCCGACCGTGAAGATCCTCTACAACACCGAGAACCCGAACCGCGTGGACACGTTCCAGGCGATCCAGTCCTCGGCTGCCAAGGCCGGCATCAAGGTCGTCGACGGTGGCTCGCCCGACTGGAGCTCGCTCCTCGCCGGTGGCGACTACGACGCGTCGATCTTCGGCTGGGTGAACCCGGGCGCCGGCAACGCGGCTGTCCCGCAGCTCTTCCAGACGGGCAACTCGGGCAACTACAACAAGTTCGCCAACGACGAGGCCTCGAAGCTGGCCGTCGACACGCAGACGCAGCTCGACAGCGACAAGCTCGAGTCGATGAAGCAGCAGATCGACAAGATCGCCTTCGACACCGGCTACGGCCTGCCGCTGTTCCAGTCGCCCGGCCTGTTCGCGGTGAACAAGTCGCTCACCGGGGTCAAGTACTTCGGTGGCCAGACCGGCATCGTCTGGAACATCTGGGACTGGAAGAAGTGACCCTGACCGGTCGCTGAACACCTGAACACACTGCGGGGGGGGGGGGGGGGGGGGGGCCGGGGGGCGCGCCCCCCCCCCGCGGGGGGGGCGGGGCGCCCCCCGCGCGCCGCCCCCCTCCCATGGGTTCAGCGGGGCGGACCGGCCCGCTGGACCCGCCGGGTGGACACGGGACAGCCCGTGCCACCCGCACCGGCGGACACAGTTCCTCGGTGGAACGAAGTACCCTTGCTGGTCGGTGCCCCTGCGTGGGCCCCTCCCCGGCCTGACCACCACACCCGAGAGGCACTGTTCGCCCATGGTGAGCTTCATCGCGAGACGGATCCTCGTCTCGATCCTCATCCTCATCGCCGCGTCGTTCATCATGTACAACCTGGCGGCGATCGCGGGGAACCCCCTGCAGGACCTCCAGAGCAGCAGCGCGGCGAACCGTGACCAGCTCATCGCAGCGCGCGTCGCGGCTCAGCACCTCGACGTGGTCCCACCGCTCCGCTGGGGCCTCTGGATCACCGGCGTCGGCAAGTGCGTCATCGGGCAGTGCGACCTCGGCACCACGTTCTCGAACCAGCCCGTCGCGCAGCTCCTGCCGCAGGCCGTCGGTTCGACGATCCAGCTCGTGACGTTCTCCTTCATCCTGGCGATCGTGTTCGGCATCGGCCTCGGTGTGGTCACCGCCCTCCGCGTCTACTCGGGCTTCGACTACGCGATCACGCTGGTCAGCTTCTTCCTGTACTCGCTGCCGTCCTTCCTCATGGCGGTGCTCCTCAAGTCGTTCATCGCGCTCGACTACAACAACTTCCTCGTCGACCCGACGATCCCGCCGCTCCGGCTCGCGATCATCGCCGTCGTCGTCGGACTCCTGGTCCAGCTGATCGCCGGCGGCACGATGAAGCGCCGCCTGCTCGTCGGCGTGATCAGCGCGGTGGTCACCGCCGGGATGCTCCTGCTCATGCAGGCCACCGGGTGGTTCACGGACCCGTCGCTCGGCCCCGTGTTCGTCATCCTGTTCAGCGCCGGCATCGGCCTGGCCATGGTGGCGCTGCTCGCCGGCACGAAGAACCGCCGCGCCTGGACCGTCGCCGGCATCAACGTCCTCGTCGCGATCGTCTGCTACTTCGCGCTGCAGGGTCTGCTCAACGTCTCGTCGGCCGCCACGATCGCGATCCTCGCCGTCGCCACCATCGCGGTCGGCCTCGTCTCGGGCTTCTTCGTCGGCGGTCACGACCGCGGGCTGATGATGCGCATCGGTGTCCTCACCGCGGTGCTCAGCGCCGGCGTGATCCTGCTCGACCGCTTCATGCGGTCCTGGATCACCTACACGGAGAACTACGTCTCCCGCCCGATCGCGACCGTCGGCTCGTCGACCCCGGGCCTCCAGGGCGACTTCTGGATCTCCGGCATCGACACCTACACGCACCTGCTGCTGCCGACGATCTCGCTCCTGCTCATCAGCTTCGCCAGCTACACCCGGTACTCCCGCTCGGGCATGCTCGAGGTCCTCGACCAGGACTTCGTCCGCACCGCCCGCGCGAAGGGCCTGCCGGAGCGCACCGTCATCGTGCGCCACGCGCTCCGCAACATGCTCATCCCGATCGCGACCCTGGTGGCGACCGACATCGGCGCGCTGCTCGGTGGCGCGATCATCACCGAGCGCGTCTTCGCCATCTCGGGCATGGGCAACCTCTTCAACAGCGGACTGTCGATCACCGACGTGAACCCGGTGATGGGGTACTTCCTCGTCATCGCGATCACCGCGATCGCGTTCAACTTCCTCGCCGACCTCGCCTACTCGGCGCTCGACCCGCGGGTGCGGGTCCGATGAGCGCGACGCAGGGCACCGAGGCGAACCACCACCTGGAGGACATCCGATGAGCACGCTGCAGGGCGGGGCACCGCTCGAACCGAACATCGGCGACGGCACCGACGTCGGCGAGAACCCCGAGTCGCGCGAGAAGCGGATCGGCGAGAGCCAGGGCCGGATCATCCTGCGCCGCTTCGTCTCGAACAAGCTCGCGGTCATCGCGCTCGTGGTCTACGTGCTCGTGCTGCTGTTCAGCGTCTCGGCCGTCGGCATCGGCCCGATCCCCGGCTGGTGGCACTACTCGTACCGTGCCCTCAACGACCTGCAGGCCGGTGGCGCACCGACCGCGGACCACCCCTTCGGGCAGGACCGCATCGGCAAGGACTACTTCGCGCTCACGATGCGCGGCATCCAGAACTCGATCCTCGTCATGATCGTCATCGGGCTCTTCGCCACGTTCATCGGCGTCGTCGTCGGTGCCGTCGCGGGCTACTTCCGCGGCACGGTCGACGCGATCCTCATGCGCATCACCGACGTCTTCATCGTCATCCCGGCGCTCGTCATCGGCGCCGTGGTCGGCAAGACCGCGAACGGCCTGTCGGCCCTGGTGCTGGCGCTCCTGCTCGGCCTGGTGTCGTGGATGGTCGTCGCCCGTCTCGTGCGCGCCGAGTTCCTGTCGCTCCGCGAGCGCGAGTTCGTCGAGGCCGCCCGGGTCGCGGGCGCCTCGGACATGCGGATCATCTTCCGGCACATCCTGCCGAACGCGATCGGCGTGATCATCGTCTCCGCGACGCTGCTCATCGCCTCCGCGATCCTGCTCGAGACGGCGCTGAGCTACCTCGGCTACGGCATCAAGGCGCCGGACTCGTCGCTCGGCCTCCTCATCAGCCAGAACCAGTCGGCGTTCCAGACCCGGCCGTACCTGTTCTGGTGGCCGGCCACCTTCATCGTGCTGCTCGCGCTCTGCGTCAACTTCGTCGGCGACGGCCTCCGCGACGCGTTCGACCCGCGCTCGAAGCGCTTCAGCCTCCGCGGCACGCGCGAGGCGGAGAAGCCGCAGAACACCTCCGGCTCGGAGATGATCAGCGCGTGAGCACCGCCCCCGAGGTCGCTGCGGCGGCGCGTGCCGCCTCAGCGAGCCGCGATGGCGAACCAGCCGCCGACGCCGGTCGCGACGAGCAGCGCGACGGACACCCAGTGCGGGACGACCGGGACGCGGACGCTGTCCGCCGTGCCGAGTTCGATGGCGCCGTCCTCGCGGAGCGCGTCCCAGTGCCAGCGCACGAGGTACGCGGCGTCACCGGAGTCGGTCGACAGCATGTCGCCGGCGCGACGGCCACCGCTCTCGGCCTCGGGCACGACGTGCCCGTGTCGCTGCTCCTGCCGCTTCGCCATGGCGACGCCGATGCGACCCGGAGCGGGCGCGGCGGAGACGACGACGCGGCGACGCGGCGTGACGAGCGTCAGGGCGAAGCGGGTGTCGACGTGCACGAGTGCCGCCCACGGCACGGTCGCGGTGCTCAGCACGTTCACGACCTCGATGCCGTCGTCGCGGATGGTCATGTGCGGTCGCCACAGCACGACCCAGCCGAAGAGCGCGCCGAACACGGCCGGCACGACGGCCAGGGCACGGTCCGCCCAGGTCGCGTCGTTCAGCACCGTCACGGTGAAGACCAGCGCGACGACCGCCCAGAGGGCGACGGCGAGACCGCGGTTGAAACGAGACACGAAGACATCGCGCGTCGACGGGGTGGCAGACATGCCTCCATCGTCGCAGGTCGCACCCTGCGTCCCCGCCGACAGCGTTCCCCCCACACCACCCACGCGGCTGCCACGAGCGGCCGGGAAAGGACGGGCCGACGATGAGCACGCCCGCCGCCGCGGCAGCACCCACCGCCACCAGCACCCCCGTCGTCAAGGTCTCCGGACTCGACGTCGACTTCGCCGTCGACGACGTCTGGACGCCCGCCGTCAAGGGCCTGTCCTACGAGATCGCCTCGGGCGAGGTGCTCGCGCTCGTCGGTGAGTCCGGTTCCGGCAAGTCCGTCAGCTCGATGTCGATCCTCGGGCTGCTCCCGCGGAACGCCCGCGTGAACGGGTCGATCCAGTTCACGGGCAAGGAGCTCCTCGGGCTGCGTCCCGCGCAGCTGCGCGAGTACCGCGGCAAGGAGATCGCGGTGATCTTCCAGGAGCCGATGACGGCGCTCAACCCGGTCTTCACCGTCGGGTCGCAGATCGTCGAGACGCTCCGCATCCACTACGGCATCTCGCCGAGCGAGGGCCGGGCCCGCGCCATCGAGCTGCTCACCCTCGTGGAGATGCCGGACCCGCAGAAGGCGTTCGACTCGTACCCGCACCAGCTCTCCGGAGGACAGCGGCAGCGCGCCATGATCGCGCAGTCGATCTCCTGCGACCCGAAGCTCCTCATCGCCGACGAGCCGACCACCGCGCTCGACGTGACGGTGCAGGCCGAGATCCTCGACCTCATCCGTGACCTCGCCGGCAAGCTCGGCAGCGCCGTGCTCCTCATCACGCACGACATGGGCGTCGTCGCCGACCTCGCCGACCGCATCGTCGTGATGCAGCAGGGCGTCGCGGTCGAGACCGGCACCGTCCGCGACGTGTTCGCGCACCCGGAGCACGAGTACACCCGCACGCTCCTCGACGCCGTGCCCCGCCTCGGCCAGGCCGGCGACGAGGTCATCGACCTCACCGAGACGCTGGAGGCCGTCGTCGAGGGCGACGCGACCGCACACGTCTCGGAGACGGTCACCCACACCGCCGCCGTGCAGACCCTCGGCGAGGCCGTCCTCGAGTTCAAGGACGTCGTCATCGAGTACCCGGGTCGCGGGCGCGTCAAGGCCTTCCGTGCCATCGACGGCGTCGACCTGACCGTGCACGAGGGCGAGGTCGTCGGGCTCGTCGGCGAGTCCGGTTCGGGCAAGTCGACCCTCGGCCGCGCCGCGATCGGCCTGCTGCCGATCACGTCCGGCACGCTGAACGTCACGGGCGTCGACCTCTCGAAGTCGTCGCGCTCGCTGGTCCGCCAGGTCCACCAGAACGCCGGCATCGTGTTCCAGGACCCGTCGTCCTCGTTGAACCCGCGGATGACCATCGGCCAGTCCATCGGTGAGCCGCTGCTGCTCGGCAAGAAGATGCGCGGGCGCGAGCTCGAGCGCGAGGTGCAGGACCTCCTCGAGGCCGTGCGGCTCCCCGCGAACTACTCGAC
Organism: Microbacteriaceae bacterium PS02332; assembly: GCA_029959645.1. Classification (GTDB taxonomy): domain Bacteria; phylum Actinomycetota; class Actinomycetes; order Actinomycetales; family Microbacteriaceae; genus Curtobacterium. The sequence goes on from JASCOJ010000085.1 coordinate 15,173, forward strand.
CCGCTTCCCGCACGAGCTCTCCGGCGGCCAGAAGCAGCGCATCGGCATCGCCCGCGCGTTGGCCCTGCGGCCGAAGCTGCTCATCGCCGACGAGCCGACCTCGGCGCTCGACGTCTCCGTGCAGGCCACGGTGCTCGAGCTGCTCAAGGACCTGCAGCGCGAGTTCCGGTTCGCCTGCCTGTTCGTCACGCACGACCTCGCGGTGATCGACGTGCTCGCCGACCGCATCGCGGTCCTCCACCACGGCCACCTCGTCGAGGTCGGCACCCGCGACCAGATCCTCCGCGACCCGCAGGACGCCTACACGCAGCGTCTCATCGCCGCGGTGCCGCTGCCGGACCCGGACGTGCAGCGCGAGCGCCGCGAACTGCGGCGCCGCATCCTGGCCGCCGGCTCCGACGACTGACCCGCCAGCGCCACCCACGAGGACGCGTCGCCCGCTCGCCGGGCGGCGCGTACCGTCGTCCGGGAGGCCTGGATCGCCCCCGACGGTCCGCACCGGCCGGGAGCGCGGCAGACCATGCCACGGCCGCGGCCCCCGGCGCCGCCCCCGCCCGGCGGGGGGGGGG